>NZ_LKBY01000124.1:0-268046 GCF_002699915.1 Pseudomonas sp. ICMP 8385
CTCGTCGAATTGATTGTTTTTTGATCATTTGGCGAGTTTAAAAGTTGCGCTAGGTGGTATGCCGGGGAAATACATGGCTACTTCAGACCATCCTTAGAGCTCACTCTAATGCCCCGGGCTTCACCCGCTGGGGTGGAGGAAGAATCCTGAACGGGGGGAAGTGTCACTAAGTTATTCACGTTCGAAATGGTCATAATGTTTCACGTCTCTGTGTTTGAATGTATGTCCCGAACTCGAATGGGGTGGTTTATCGCTAGTGCGATAATTAAGTATTCCACGGGCGTCTTTTTATTTGCCAGTGTCGGTATGTTTCTAATATTTGCGTTTTTATTGTTGTGTTGAAGTTTGGTTTTGGGGGGGAAGGGCGACGTAGGATAAATGGGGAGTTGTAAAGGAGGTTTATATAGACACAAACGCACTCGATAATCTTCGTACGGGGAATGGAGGTTAATACCCTCCATTCCTCATGACTTCAATCAGAGCCGAAAGCGCCCCACCATCCCATTCAAATCCACCGCCAGGCGCGACAACTCATTACTGGCTGCACTGGTCTGGCTGGCGCCGGTGGCCGATTGCACCGACAGGTCGCGGATGTTCACCAGGTTGCGGTCCACTTCCCGGGCCACTTGCGCCTGTTCTTCGGCGGCGCTGGCGATCACCAGGTTGCGCTCGTTGATCTCGACAATCGCGCTATTGATGGTATCCAGGGACATGCCCGCGCCTTTGGCGATGTTCAATGTGGATTCGGCGCGCTCGGTGCTGTTGCGCATCGAGTCCACGGCCTGTTCCGTGCCGACCTGGATGCTGCCGATCATCCGCTCGATTTCGCTGGTGGACTGCTGGGTGCGATGGGCCAGGGCCCGTACTTCATCGGCAACCACGGCAAACCCGCGCCCGGCTTCCCCGGCCCGTGCGGCTTCGATGGCGGCGTTGAGCGCCAACAGGTTGGTCTGGTCGGCCAGGCCGCGAATCACATCCAGTACCTTGCCGATATCCCGCGACTCTTCGGCCAGGGCGCCGATCAGGGTGGCGGTGCCCTGCACGTCGCCGCTCATGCGCTCGATGGCGCTGACGGTCTCTTGCACCAGGTCGCGGCCATCGCCGGCTGAAGCGGTGGCGTTCTTCGAGGCTTCGGAGGTGCTGACGGCATTGCGCGCGACTTCTTCGACGGCGCTGGTCATCTCGTTGACGGCGGTGGCGGCCTGCTCGATCTCGTTGTTCTGCTGGGTCAGGCCACGGGCGCTTTCGTCGGTGACGGCGTTCAGCTCTTCGGCAGCCGAGGCCAGTTGGGTGGCCGAGCCGGAGATGCGTTGCAGGGTGTCGCGCAACTTCTCCTGCATCTTGTGCATCGCCAGCAGCAGGCGGCCGGCTTCGTCGTCGCCATCGACCTTGATCGGCTGGGTCAGGTTACCGTCGGCAATCTTCTCGGCAGCGCTCAACGCCTGGGCAATCGGCAGGGTGATGCTGCGGGTCAGCAGCCAGGCGAACAGCACGGTCAGCGCCGTGGCCAGCGCCAGCAAGGCCACCACCAGGTTAAAAGCCGCATCATATTGCTCGGCGGCTTTCTGGTTGCTGTCGTTGGCCATCGAATTGTTGATGTCCAGCAGGCGCGTCAGGACGGCATTGACCGCCTCGGAGTTGTTCAACAACTCGGTGTTGAGCAAGGTGCGCAGCTCTTCGGTCTGGTTGTTGCGCGACAGGCTCCTCATCCGCTCTTCGATCTGGCGGTACTGGCCCAGCAGGCGTACGTACTCGTCATAGGCCGAGCGTTCTTCGCGGCTGTCGATCAGTTTTTCATACACACCCTGGGCGGCACGGATCTGCTGGTTACGCAGTTCAAAGGCTTCCAGGGTTTTTTGCTGCACGTCCGGTTCGCGGTTGGTCAGCAGGCGATAGGACAGCACGCGCAGGCGCAGGGTCAGTTGGGTGAAATCATCGAGGGCGCGAATGCTCGGCACGCTTCGCAGGGTGATGTTTTCGGTGGCGCCCCGGATCTTGCCCATCTGGTTCAGGGCAAAAATACCGAGAAACAACATCAGCGCACCAATGCACGCGAAGCCGAGAAACGCACGTGGCGCGATATTCATATTACGAAGAGACATGCAGTGGTCCTGGGATAGGCGCGATCCGTGCGGCGTTGAGGCGGGGTAAGCCTGACCTATCGGACATACGACTAAAGTCTTGAGGGGGTGCGCGCTTTTGTCGCACCCGCTGCGCATTGGAATGGATTGAGGAACCAGATGGCGTAAATACAGTCACTAAGGCTCTACAGCGTGGCCTGGCCCATGAAATCAAGGCTGCGCGCCAGGATATCCCTGGCTTCCACGGTGATTTTTCTTTATCGTCACCGCCCTTTGAAAAAGCCCGAGAATTCAAAATGTTAGAAACATCCCTCAGCCAACTGGAACAACTGGTCAGTGACCTGGTGCAGCAGAATCAAGCATTGCTGGGTACCAACGAATCCCTCAAGGCGGAACTGGCCCGCGCCAAGGATGAGAACGACAGCCTGCAACTGAACCTGATGGAGCAGGAAGAAAAGCAGGGCGCCACCGCAGCCCGTATCCAGGCGTTGGTTGAGCGTGTGAGCGCAGGTCCTGTCAGCGCATGAATGACGGGATAAAGGTCGTTTCGATTCTCGGTGAGGATTACTCGATCAAGGCCCCGGACGGGGAGGACAACACCCTGCTCAAGGCCGTGACCCTGCTCAAGGCGTCCCTGGCCACCACCAAGCAGAAGTACCCGACCCTGATCGGCGATAAACTGCTGGTGCTGGCGGCGCTGAACCTATGTGCCGAGCAGATCGACATGCAGCAGCGTCACCAGCAGGAACTCGATCGTTACCAAGAGCAAGTCAGCGCCACGGTCGACGTCATTGCCAAGGCCATCGGCCAGCCCTGATCAGAACCATTCATCCTGCATGGCCAGGCACGTATCGTCCCGTGCCTGCAGGATCGACAGTTCATGATGGCAGCCCGGCACTTCCCAGGTCAGGAAGTACCGGGCCGCTTGCAGCTTGCCTTTATAGAAGGCGACATCTGCCGCATTGCCCTTGCTCAAGCCTTCTTCGGCGTGGATCGCCTGTTCCAGCCAGCGCCAGCCAATCACCATATGCCCAAACACTTTCAGGTACAGCGCCGAGTTCGCCAGGCTGCTGTTGACCTTGCCCTGGGCGAGATCCGTCAACAGCCCCAGGGTCACGCTTTGCAGGCGTGCCACCAGTTGTTCCAACGGTTCGCGCAATGCCGTGAGTGATGGATAGGCCTGGGCCCGTGCGCCGGTCTCGGCGATCAGGCGGATCAACTGCTTCAACCCCGCGCCGCCATTTTGCCCGAGCTTGCGCCCCAACAGGTCCAGGGACTGGATACCGTGGGTGCCTTCGTGGATCGGGTTCAGGCGGTTGTCGCGGTAGTACTGCTCCACCGGGTAGTCGCGGGTGTAGCCGTGGCCGCCGAGAATCTGGATCGCCAGTTCGTTGGCCTTCAGGCAGAACTCCGAGGGCCAGGATTTGACGATCGGGGTCAGCAGGTCCAGCAGCTCATGGGCCTGCTGGCGCCCGGCCTCGTTGTCCAGGGTGGTGGTGTCATCGAACAGCCGCGCCGCGTACAGGCCGAGGTCGAAAGCGCCCTCTACATAGGCTTTTTGCGTGAGCAGCATGCGTTTGATATCCGCGTGCTGGATGATCGACACCGGCGCGGTGTTCGGGTCCTTGCTGTCCGGCAGGCGGCCTTGCGGGCGTTCCCGGGCGTATTCCAGGGAGTACAGGTAACCGGCGTAACCGAGCATCACCGCGCCCATGCCAACGCCAATCCGCGCTTCGTTCATCATCTGGAACATACAGGCCAGGCCCTGGTGCGGCTTGCCCACCAGATAACCAACACACTCGCCGTTATCGCCGAAGTTCAGCGCCGTGGAGGTGGTGCCGCGCCACCCCATCTTGTGGAACAGCCCAGCCAGCACGACATCATTGCGCGGGCCCAGGCTGCCGTCGTCATTGACCAGGAACTTGGGCACGATAAACAGCGAAATGCCCTTCACCCCGGCAGGCGCATCCGGCAGTTTGGCCAGCACCATGTGCACGATATTTTCCGACAGCGGATGATCGCCGCCGGAGATAAAGATCTTGTTGCCCTTGAGGCGGTAGGTGCCGTCCGCCGCGGGCTCGGCGCGGGTGCGCAGATCCGACAGCGACGAGCCAGCATGGGGCTCGGTCAAGGCCATGGTGCCGAAGAACCGGCCTTCGATCATCGGTTGCAGAAAACGCCGCTTTTGCTCCTCGCTGCCAAAACTCTCGATCAGATTGGCCGCGCCCATGGTCAGGAACGGGTACGAGGTGGAGGCCGCATTGGCTGACTGAAAGTGCGCAAAACAGGCCTGGGACAGCAGTGTCGGCAGTTGCATGCCACCGGCTTCAAAACTGCGCGCCGCATTCAGAAAGCCGGCTTCGAGGAAGGCATCCACGGCAGGTTTCACCTCCGGGATCAGGATCGCCTGGCCGTCTTCGTAGCGCGGTTCGTTTTCGTCGCCCTTGCGGTTGTGCGGGGCGAAGTACTTTTCGGCGATGGAGCGGGCGGTGCCGATGGCGGCATCGAAGGTTTCGCGAGTGTGTTCGGCAAACCGCTCGCGCTGGGTCAGGCCCTCGGCATCGAGGACTTCGTACAGCTCGAAAGCCAGATTGCGGGAACTGAGGAGCGTCTCGGACATGGCGGCTTACCTATGTGGGAATAGGCCGCAGTCTAAGTGCGCGAATAGAGGCGCGATAGCAAGATTGATCTGGGTGATGGAGCAGCAAAACAAAGGCTGGATACACAAGATCGTTCCCACGCTCTGCGTGGGAACGCCTCTTGCGACGCTCTGCGTCGCGGACGCGGAGCGTCCTGGGCGGCACTCCCACGCAGAGCGTGGGAGTGATCGGTGGACTAGCCGATGGTCATCAAGCTGGCATTACCCCCTGCCGCAGCCGTGTTGACGCTCAACGCCCGCTCGATCACCAGGCGCTCCAACGCAATGTTGGTTTCGCCCGAAGACAGGCCATTGACCCCGACAATCGCGCCACTGCGCTGCGCCACTTGCTGGCAAACCCCACGCAGTTGGTCGCCATCGCCATGGTGCAGGACGGCGTCGAAGATCACTTCGTCCTTGGTCCAATCGGCTACACGCTGGATCTTCGCCTGAACTTCCTTCGGCAGCCGTGGGAACAGCGCCTTGGTCAGGTCAGATTCCGGCCACACCGCCGAGCTGCCTACGGCCAATACCGCCGACAGTTGTGCCAGCAGGTCGCCTTCCACATCCGCCAGGCACAGGACGTGCTCGCGGGGCAGGATGGCGTAGCTGTTGCGCTCGCCGGTCGGGCCGGCCAGCAGGCGGGTGATACCACTTTGCGATTGCGCGGCGAACTGGCTGCACAGGACGCTCAGGTCGCTGAACTTATGGCTGTCGGCCCAGGTTTTGAGGGCGGTCAACGGTTGGCTCATGGCGTCACGCAGGCGCACATCCGGTGCGGCCAGTGCATCACCCCGTACGAAGGATTGCTCGATCGCATCGGTAGGACGAGTCGACAGCAGGCGGTACAGGTACAGCGGGCCACCGGCTTTCGGACCGGTGCCCGACAAGCCTTCGCCACCGAATGGCTGCACGCCGACCACGGCGCCGACGATGTTGCGGTTGACGTAGACGTTACCGGCATGGACGTTGTCGATCACCTTGGCGATGGTCTCGTCGATACGGGTGTGCACGCCCAGGGTCAGGCCATAGCCGGACGCATTGATCTGGCCGATCAACTGGTCGATTTCCTTACGCTTGTAACGCACCACGTGCAGGACCGGGCCGAAGATCTCCCGTTGCAGCTCGTCGAAGCTTTCCAGCTCGATCAGGGTTGGCATCACGAAGGTGCCGCGCTTGATTTCTTCGCTGTCGGCAATCGCCACCTGGTACACAGTGCGGCCTTTGTCGCGCATGGCCTGGATGTGTTTCTCGATGCCCGCCTTGGCTTCGGCGTCGATCACCGGGCCGATATCCACGGACAGGCGCTCCGGGTTGCCCAGGCGGCATTCGGCCATGGCACCCTTGAGCATTTCGATGACGCGGTCTGCCGAATCTTCCTGCAGGCACAGTACACGCAGGGCCGAGCAACGCTGGCCGGCACTGTCGAAGGCCGAGGACACGACGTCGATCACCACCTGTTCGGTCAGGGCCGAGGAGTCGACGATCATCGCATTCTGGCCACCGGTCTCGGCGATCAGCGGGAT
The DNA here is from genome assembly GCF_002699915.1 of Pseudomonas sp. ICMP 8385. Classification (NCBI taxonomy): domain Bacteria; kingdom Pseudomonadati; phylum Pseudomonadota; class Gammaproteobacteria; order Pseudomonadales; family Pseudomonadaceae; genus Pseudomonas; species Pseudomonas sp. ICMP 8385. Next base: position 6,246 of record NZ_LKBY01000124.1, read on the forward strand.
CGGGCGGCCCTGGGCATCCAGGCGCCCGGCGACATTGCGTTGCAGCAGGCGCGCCACTTCGGTGGAGCCGGTGAACATCACGCCTTTGACGCGATCATCGCCCACCAGGCGGGCACCGACGCTTTCGCCTTGGCCCGGCAGCAGTTGCAGCACGCCTTCAGGAATGCCGGCTTCCAGCAGCAGGCGCACGGCTTGCGCGGCGACCAGCGGGGTTTGTTCGGCCGGCTTGGCCAGTACCGGGTTACCGGCGGCCAGTGCCGCGGCGACTTGGCCACTGAAGATCGCCAGCGGGAAGTTCCATGGGCTGATGCACACCACCGGGCCCAGGGGGCGGTGGGCGTCGTTGGTGAAATCGTTACGGGCCTGCACCGCGTAGTAACGCAGGAAGTCCACGGCCTCACGCACTTCGGCGATGGCGTTGGCGAAGGTCTTGCCGGCTTCACGGGCCAGCAGGCCCATCAGTGGCTGGATCTCGCCTTCCATCAAGTCGGCGGCCCGTTCCAGGATCGCGGCGCGTTCGGCCGGCGGGGTGGCCTGCCAGATCGGTGCGGCATTGAGGGCGCACTGGATCGCGTTATCGACGTCTTCGACGGTGGCTTCCTGGACATGGCCGACCACATCACGCAGGTCGGAGGGGTTCAACACCGGCACAGCGGCTTGATTGCTGGAGGCGCAGCCGAGCATCGGCGCGGCCTTCCAGTGGTTGTGCGCAGTGGCCAGCAGGGCGCAGGACAGCGAGGCCAGGCGGTGTTCGTTGGCCAGGTCGATACCGGCCGAGTTGGCGCGCTCGCTGCCATACAGGTCACGCGGCAGCGGGATACGCGGGTGCGGCAGGCCGAAGCCGCCTTCCAGCGTCGCCATCTGCTCGATGCTGGCCACTGGATCGGCCACCAGCTCCTGGATCGAGATGGATTGGTCGGCGATCCGGTTGACGAACGAGGTGTTGGCGCCGTTTTCCAGCAGGCGACGCACCAGGTAGGCCAGTAGGGTTTCGTGGGTGCCGACCGGAGCGTACACGCGGCACGGACGGTTCAGCTTGCCTTCGGAAACCTTGCCTACAACCTGTTCGTACAGCGGTTCACCCATGCCGTGCAGGCACTGGAACTCGTACTGGCCGGGGTAATAGTTCTGGCCGGCAATATGGTAGATGGCCGACAGGGTGTGGGCGTTGTGCGTGGCGAACTGCGGGTAGATGACTTCCGGGACTGACAGCAGCTTGCGTGCGCAAGCGATGTAGGAAACGTCGGTGTACACCTTGCGGGTGTACACCGGGTAGCCTTCCAGGCCTTCGACCTGGGCGCGCTTGATCTCGCTGTCCCAGTACGCGCCTTTTACCAGGCGGATCATCAGGCGGTGACGGCTGCGGCGTGCCAGGTCGATCACGTAGTCGATCACGTACGGGCAGCGTTTCTGGTAAGCCTGGATCACGAAACCGATACCGTTCCAGCCGGTCAGTTGCGGCTCGAAGCACAGGCGCTCGAGCAGGTCCAGGGACAGCTCCAGGCGATCGGCTTCTTCGGCATCGATGTTCAGGCCGATGTCGTATTGCTTGGCCAGCAGGGTCAGGGACAGCAGGCGCGGGTACAGCTCGTCCATGACGCGCTCGTACTGGGCGCGGCTGTAGCGCGGGTGCAGGGCCGACAGCTTGATGGAGATGCCCGGGCCTTCATAAATCCCACGGCCGTGAGAGGCTTTGCCGATGGAGTGAATGGCTTGTTCGTACGAGGCCAGGTACTTCTGTGCATCGTGTTCGGTGAGTGCGGCTTCACCGAGCATGTCGTAGGAATAGCGAAAGCCCTTGGCTTCAAACTTGCTCGCATTGGCCAGGGCTTCGGCGATGGTTTCGCCGGTGACGAACTGCTCGCCCATCAGGCGCATGGCCATGTCGACGCCCTTGCGGATCATCGGCTCGCCGCTCTTGCCGATGATGCGGCTCAGGGACGAGGTCAGGCCGGCCTCGTTGTGGGTGGCGACCAGCTTGCCGGTCAGCAGCAGGCCCCAGGTGGCGGCGTTGACGAACAGCGACGGGCTGTTGCCCAGGTGCGGCTGCCAGTTGCCGGTGCTGATCTTGTCGCGGATCAGCGCGTCACGGGTGCCCTTGTCCGGGATCCGTAGCAGGGCTTCAGCCAGGCACATCAGGGCCACGCCTTCCTGGGACGACAGGGAAAACTCCTGCAGCAGGCCCTGGACGATACCGGCACGGCCGCCGGCGCTCTTCTGGTTACGCAGTTTTTCGGCAATCGAGGCGGCCAGCTTGTTGGTGGCCTCGGCCATTTGCGCGGGCAGGCGGGCCTGCTCGATCAGCATCGGCACCACTTCCGGCTCGGGGCGGCGGTAAGCGGCGGTGATCGAGGCGCGCAGCACCGATTGCGGCAGGATGCTCTCGGCAAATTCGAGGAAGCACTGGTGGGCGTGGTCGTTCTGCACCTCGCCAGCGTCGTCTGCGTCCTTGAGGCCTGAACCGTTGAGCTCGGTCAGGGTTGCACCACCCTCGAGTTTCTCCAGGTAATTGAAAATTGCCTGCTTGATCAGCCAGTGCGGCGTGCGATCAATGGAGGTCGCGGCGGCCTTCAGGCGTTCGCGGGTCGGGTCATCGAGTTTGACCCCAAGGGTGGTCGTAGCCATATTTTTATCCTCATGGGTGCCACTACTGCGTGGCATCAGCTGGCGGCAAGATTAGCTTCGCACAGTACGAGGTGCAACCGGGTGCAACCCATTTTCTTCATGAAATCCGCGTTGCTCGTCAGAAATCATTTTCACTCGACGGAATCGGCTTGGTATTGGTGCATTTGCTTCTGGATTTGGCTGTTCTTGCTCCGAAAAGGAGCAAAAACCTGCCGTTTGCCGAAAAACGCGCACAGGTGCAACTAATTCTCACGAAACTGGTTGCACCTTATTTGCTTTGTTGAATAGCATTCGCGCCCAAGGTGCAACCATCTGCAAAGTTCGGTTCATCGGCTGATGGCTTTCCTGGGGAAACGTCAGTCATAAATGCGCGGCACGCAGTTTCGTCTACAAACGACTCTTTTGTAGATGGGCTGACAGACCGCCGCTACATAAAAACAAAGCCAGGGCGTAACTCAATGAGCGTAAGTAATCCAACCCTGATCACATTTGTGATCTACATCGCGGCAATGGTGCTGATCGGTCTCATGGCCTATCGCTCCACCAATAACCTTTCCGATTACATCCTCGGTGGTCGCAGCCTCGGCAGCGTCGTCACCGCACTCTCGGCTGGCGCCTCGGATATGAGCGGCTGGTTGTTGATGGGCCTGCCAGGTGCCATCTACATGTCGGGCCTGTCGGAAAGCTGGATCGCCATCGGCCTGGTCGTCGGTGCTTACTTGAACTGGCTGTTTGTGGCCGGTCGCCTGCGCGTGCAGACCGAACACAACGGCGACGCCCTGACCCTGCCGGACTACTTCTCCAGCCGCTTTGAAGACAAGAGCGGCCTGCTGCGGATTATCTCGGCAGTGGTGATCCTGGTGTTCTTCACCATCTACTGCGCCTCCGGCATCGTGGCCGGCGCCCGTCTGTTTGAAAGCACCTTCGGCATGTCCTACGGGACTGCGCTGTGGGCCGGTGCCGCGGCGACGATTGCCTACACCTTCATTGGTGGTTTCCTGGCAGTAAGCTGGACAGATACCGTACAAGCCACCCTGATGATCTTCGCGTTGATCCTGACGCCGATCATCGTGCTGCTGGCCACCGGCGGTGTCGATACCACGTTCCTGGCCATCGAAGCGAACGATCCAACCAACTTCGACATGCTGAAAAACACCACCTTCATCGGCATCATCTCGCTGATGGGCTGGGGCCTGGGCTATTTCGGCCAGCCGCACATCCTGGCGCGTTTCATGGCGGCGGATTCGGTCAAGTCGATTGCCAAGGCGCGTCGTATCTCCATGACCTGGATGATCCTGTGCCTGGCCGGCACCGTGGCGGTCGGCTTCTTCGGTATTGCCTACTTCTCGGCACACCCTGAAGTCGCCGGTCCCGTGACCGAAAACCCTGAGCGTGTGTTCATCGAACTGGCCAAGCTGCTGTTCAACCCATGGATCGCTGGCGTGCTGCTGTCGGCCATCCTGGCTGCCGTGATGAGCACCCTGAGCTGCCAGTTGCTGGTGTGCTCCAGCGCCCTGACCGAAGACTTCTACAAGGCTTTCCTGCGCAAGGGCGCGTCCCAGCTTGAGCTGGTATGGGTCGGCCGGATCATGGTGCTGGTGGTGGCGTTGATCGCCATCGCCATGGCCGCCAACCCGGAAAACCGTGTACTGGGCCTGGTGAGCTACGCCTGGGCCGGCTTCGGCGCTGCGTTCGGTCCTGTGGTCCTGATCTCGGTACTGTGGAAAGGCATGACCCGCAACGGCGCACTGGCCGGGATCCTGGTCGGCGCGATCACCGTGATCGTGTGGAAACACTTCGAGCTGCTGGGCCTGTACGAAATCATCCCAGGCTTCCTGTTCGCCAGCCTGGCGATCTACTTCGTGAGCAAGATGGGCGCCCCGACTGCCGGTATGGTTGAGCGCTTCACGGCTGCCGAGAAAGACTACAACCTCAACAAGTGAGGCGTTCATGTTGGCCTTGATGGCCCGCTGAACTGAAAAAAGGCCCGCATCCCTGGATGGCGGGCCTTTTTTTTCGGTGCGACGGTGGCGGTTGTCTTGTAGGGGTTTACTGAATTCCCTGCAGCGCACGCAGCTTGGCAAATGGCTGGTGCAGAATCCCAGGCCCTTCACTTGCAGAGAAACACCGGATGTTCGCTCCTGCCAACCACCCTGCGTTTAACCTGACCGTCGATGGCCAGCCCAGTGACCTCAAGGTCCTGGCGTTCAGGGGCGAGGAGGCTATCAGTCAGCCCTATTGTTTTGACCTTGAACTGGTCAGCGAACAGCCGGACCTGGATCTGGAGAGCCTCCTGCATCGCCAGGCCTTCCTGGCATTCGATGCCCAGGGCCATGGTATCCATGGGCAGGTCCAGCGGGTGGCGCAAGGTGACTCGGGCCGGCGCCTGACCCGTTATCAACTGAGCCTGGTGCCGCAGCTGGCCTACCTGCAACACAGTGCCCACCAGCGCATCTTCCAGCACAAGACGGTGCCGCAGATCGTCAGCCTGGTGCTGGAAGGGCAGGGTATCCAGCGCGATGCCTTTGAATGGCGCCTGGGCGCGACCTATCCCGAACGTGAATACTGCGTGCAGTTCGATGAAACCGACCTGGCGTTTATCCAGCGGCTGTGCGCCGAACTGGGGATTCACTATCACTTCCAGCATTCGCCGGACGGGCACCGGCTGGTGTTCGGCGATGACCAGACGGTGTTTGCCCAGGCCGGGCAGCCGACGAGCTATGCGCCGGGCTCGGGGATGGTGGCGGCAGCGCCGGTGATCAAGCGTTTCACGCTGCGCCTGGAGGCACGGACCACCGGGGTCAACCTGCGCGACTATGATTTTCGCAAGCCGCGCCTGGTGCTGGAAAGCGCCGCCCTCGGTGAGCAACTGCCGGCGCTGGAGGCCCAGGGCTACCCTGGGCATTTCACCGACCGTGCCCATGGCAAGCACCTGGCGCAACGGGCGCTGGAGCGCCAGCGCAGCGACCAGCGCCAGGCCCAGGGCGAGAGCGATCAGCCGGCACTGGTCAGCGGGCAGTTCCTCACACTGGCCGACCATCCGCGCCAGGAGTGGAACGGCCTGTGGCTGGTGACACGGGTAATCCACCAGGGCCGACAGCCGCAAGTGCTGGAAGAGTCCGTTGGCGCGGTGGATGAGCAGGGCTACCGCAACGAGTTCTTCGCCACGCCCTGGGATGTACCGTTTCGCCCGCCACTGCCTGCGGCCAGGGCGCCGATCGGCGGTTATCAGAACGCTGTGGTCACTGGGCCTGTGGACAGTGAAATCCATTGCGATGAGTTCGGCCGGGTCAAGGTGCAACTGGCCTGGGATCGTCACGGCCAATACAACGAACATGCCAGTTGCTGGCTGCGGGTTGCCAGTGCCTGGGCCCATGAGCATTACGGCAGCGTGGTGATCCCGCGGGTGGGTATGGAAGTGCTGGTGGGCTTCGTCAACGGCGATGTGGACATGCCGCTGGTGCTCGGCTGCCTGGCCAATGGCGCGACGCCGGTGCCCCTCGACCTGCCGGCGGACAAGACCCGCAGCCTCTTCCGCAGCCAGAGCAGCCCCGGAGGTGGCGGCTATAACGAGCTGCGTATCGAAGACCGCAAGGGCGCCGAGGAGATCTACCTGCGTGCCCAGCGTGACTGGACCCAGCATGTGCTCCACGATTTGCGCCTGCAGGTGGATCACCAGCGCCATGTGCAGGTGAGTGGCGAGTCGCACCACGAGTTGCACGGCCAAGAGCAGCGCATTACCCACGGCAACCGGCTGACGGAACTCAAGCAGGACGATCATCTGCTGATCGCGGGCCAGCAGCAGGTGCAAGTGGCGCGCTATTCGTTACAGGCGGGCCAGCAGATCAGCCTTGGCGCGGGCCAGCAAATGGTGGTCGACGGTGGTGCCAGCCTGACGCTGCAAGCCGGTGGGCAGTGGATCACCTTGTCGGCCGGGGGGATTTTCAGCAGTACACCGATCCAGCAGGGTGGCGCGCCGTCGGCGGCCGTGGCGCCATCACCCTTGCGCCCGGGCGTTCAGGAAACGCTGCTGGCGGCGTTGGCAGCGCCATTGAGTGCCGCGCAGGTGTTCAGCCTCAAGCGCAGCGCGCCGTTCTGCGAGGAATGTGAGCGCTGCAAGCAGGGTGTCTGTGAGACCCCGCAACATCGAGTGGGAGGCGTGCGATGATGACCCCGCGTGAGTGGCTGGCCCGGGAGCCGTTGCAGGCCGGCGAGCAGTTGTTCGTCATCCTGGCCAGCACCAGCGAGTGCCAGCCGGTGGCGGCCTGGCGCCAGGCGGATGGCGGGCCGCTGAGCCCGGTGTGGGCTGGCAGCGAGTACGCGGCCTGGGCTGAAGTCATGCCCTATGTGGCGCTGGTCAGCGACAGCAGTGGGTTTCTCGACTGGGTGGCTGAATGCGCCGCGACCGATTGGGGCTGGCTGGGCGTTTCCTCCAGCCCGCTGCCCACGGTGGTCGAGCATCTCGCCAGCCTGACCAAGGTGCGTTTGCCCGAGGGGCAGGAGGTGTTTTTCCGCTTCTGGGAGGGTGGTTATCTACTGCCGATCCTGCACGCGCTGGGGCCTGGGGCGGGGGAGCTGCTTGCGGTATTTCGACGCTACTGGATCAACGGCCAGCTTCATGAAGTGCCGGCTACGGTCGTGGGGACGGCGAGGAAAAGCCCCTGGTGGGAGGTGCCCGCCACGTTACTCAAGCAGCTTGGCGAGCAGTCCAGCGTGACCCTGGTGGACAACCTGCTGCAATGGCTGGCCCAAGAGCACCCCGACCTGCACGACGCCTTCGCGCCAGCGACCTTGCAGCACAAGGTCGCGTATTTTGTGCGCCCGCCCTACGCCGGGCAGCAGGCCTTGGTGGCCCATCTGGCTGGCGAGCGGGGTTGAGTCAGGCGTTCAGTGACTGCTGCAAGTCATTGAGCAGGTCCTCGATCGCCTCGATGCCCACCGACAGGCGGATCATCTCTGGACGTACGCCGGCCTTGGCTTGCTCCTGCTCGTTCATCTGCCGGTGGGTGGTGGACGCCGGGTGGCAGGCCAGGGACTTGGCGTCGCCGATATTCACCAGGCGCTTGAAGATTTGCAGCGCATCGTAGAAGCGCACGCCAGCGGCATAGCCGCCCTTGAGGCCAAAGGACAGGATCGCCGAGGGTTTGCCCTGCATGTACTTTTGCGCCAGGTGATGGTGCGGGTGATCCGGCAGGCCGGCGTAGCTGACCCATTCCACCTGTTCGTGGGCCTGCAGGAACTGCGCGACTTTCAGCGCGTTCTCGGTGTGGCGCTCCATGCGCAGGGCCAGGGTTTCCAGGCCTTGCAGCAGCAGGAAGGCGTTCATCGGGGCCAGGGCCGCGCCGGTGTTGCGCAGCGGCACGGTGCGGGCGCGGGCGATAAAAGCCGCCGGGCCGAATTTCTCGCTGTAGACCACGCCATGGTAGGCCGGCTCCGGCTGGTTGAGGCCGGGGAATTTCTGCGGGTAGTCGGTCCAGGGGAAGGTGCCGCTGTCGACAATCACCCCGCCCAGGGAGTTGCCGTGGCCGCCGACATACTTGGTCAGGGAATGCACGACGATATCCGCGCCAAATTGGATCGGCTTGCACAGGATCGGCGTGGCGACGGTGTTGTCCACCATCAGCGGTACGCCGCGGGCATGGGCAACGTCGGCCAGGGCTTGCAGGTCGACGATGTTGCCGGCCGGGTTGCCGATGCTTTCGCAGTACACCAGCTTGGTGTTGTCGTCGATCAGCTCGGCGATGGCCTCGGCCGAGTCATTGCGGGCCAAGCGCACGTCCACGCCGAAGCTGGGCAGCAGGTGGGCGAACAGGGTGTAGGTGCCGCCGTACAACTGCGGGGTGGAGACGATATTGTCGCCGGCGCGGGTCAGGGCCTGGATGGCATAGTGAATCGCCGCGCTGCCTGCCGACACGGCCAGGGCCGCGATCCCGCCCTCCAGGGCGGCCATGCGCTGCTCCAGCACGTCATTGGTGGGGTTCATGATCCGCGTGTAGATATTACCGGGTACGTCGAGGTTGAACAGGTCGGCGCCGTGCTGGGCGTTATCGAACTCGAAGGCGACGTTCTGGTAGATCGGCACGGCAACGGCCTTGGTGGTCGGGTCCGACTTGAAACCGTGGTGCAATGCGATTGTGGCGTCTTTCATGAGGGTTACTGACCTCCCTGGATTACATGGGCAGCCCCGGACAAGGTGGGAGCTGGCTTGCCTGCGATAGCATCACCGCAGCATATGGGTAATACCGCGTCGCCTGCCTCGCGGGCAAGCCCGCACCTACATAACCCACTAGAACGTTTTCGGGGCTGTTCCTAGGTTTGCGACATAAGCACCGCCCGGCATGCAGCCCTGCACCTTTGCCCGCGTAAAAGGTAAACTTCGCCCCCTGCGCAGGAGCAACCATGAATTATCGTCACGCCTTTCACGCCGGCAACCACGCCGATGTCTTCAAACACCTGACCTTGACCCGCCTCATCGCCCTGATGTCGCGCAAGGAGCAGCCGTTTGCCTATCTCGACACCCACGCCGGGATTGGTCTGTACGACCTGCAAGGCGACCAGGCCAACCGCACCGGTGAATACCTGGAAGGCATCGCCCGCCTGTGGGGCGAGGCGGACCTGCCGGCGCTGACCGCCGACTACATGCGGGTGCTGCACGAGATGAACCCGGATGGCCAGTTGCGTTATTACCCAGGCTCGCCAGAGCTGGCGCGGCGCCTGACCCGCCCCCAGGACCGCGTGCTGCTCAACGAAAAACACCCCGAAGACGGTGTGTTGCTCAAGGACAATATGAAGGGCGACCGCCGCGTTAAGGTGCACCTGGGCGAAGGCTGGCACGTGCCACGAGCCTTGCTGCCGGTGCCGGAAAAGCGCGCGCTGATGCTGATCGACCCACCGTTCGAGCAACTCGACGAGATGCAGCGCTGCGCCGCCTCCCTCAAGGAAGCCGTGGGCCGCATGCGCCAGACAGTCGCTGCGATCTGGTACCCGGTGAAGGACCAGCGCATGTTGCGCCGCTTCTACCAGGACCTGGCCGGCACCGGCGCGCCGAAGCTGCTGCGTGTGGAATTGCTGGTGCATCCGCTGGACACCCCCAACACCCTGACCGGCTCGGGCTTGGCGATTGCCAACCCGCCGTGGGGGCTGGAGGAGGAGTTGCGTGAGCTGCTGCCGTGGTTGTCGAAGAAACTGGGGCAGACCCAGGGTGGGTGGCAGATGGATTGGTTGATCGCCGAATAACGGCGTCGCTCTTTAGAGTGCTATCGCGGGCAAGCCCGCTCCCACAGTGGAAATGCGTTCCCATGTGGGAGCGGGCTTGCCCGCGATGCGTTTGAGGTCAGATCGGGCAAGTCACGCCAGTACCGCCGATCCCGCAATAACCCTGGGGGTTCTTCGCCAGGTACTGCTGGTGATAGGCCTCGGCGAAGTACACCGTTGGCGCCTGGTCGATTTCGGTGGTGATCGCGCCTAGGCCAGCCTTGGTCAGTTCTTCCTGATAAGCCTGTGCACTGGCCTTCGCAGCCTCCAGTTGCTCAGGCGTGGTGGCGTAGATCACCGAGCGATACTGGCTGCCAATGTCATTGCCCTGGCGCATGCCCTGGGTCGGGTTATGCAGCTCCCAGAACATCTTCAGCAGGTCTTCGTACTTGAGCTTGGCCTGGTCATACACCACCAGCACCACTTCGCTATGGCCGGTCAGGCCCGAGCAGACTTCTTCATAGGTCGGGTTGGGCGTCAAGCCGCCGGCGTAGCCGACCACGGTGCTGACTACGCCGTCACGCTGCCAGAACTTGCGTTCGGCGCCCCAGAAACAGCCCAGGCCAAAGATCGCAAACCCTACATCGTCAAGGAACGGGCCCAGTAGCGGGTTGCCGTTGACGAAGTGCGTCTCGGGCAGGTTCATCGGCGTTTCACGACCAGGCAGGGCTTGTTCGGCAGTAGGCAGCACGTTTTTATTCACCAGAATTTCCGAGCGCAAGACCATGATCAGTCCTCTCGTCAGGTTGAGTTAACAGTTCAGACCCACAGTGTGCCCGAGTGTTACAGCGCTGTCAGGCGATTGGCCCACGCGGATAGCGTTTGAGCTTGTCCAGCAGCTCGGAGCCGGGGATGGGCCGGTCGAACAGGTAGCCCTGGCCGACGTCGCAACGATGGCGGCGCAGGAACGCCAACTGTTCGGCGGTCTCGATGCCTTCGGCGACCACCTTGAGCTTGAGGTTGTGCGCCATGGCGATCACCGCCGAGGTGATTTCCATGTCGTCCTGGTTATCGGGGATTTCATGGATAAAGCTGCGGTCGATCTTGATGATGTCGATGGGGAATTTCTTCAGGTAACTCAGGGATGAGTAACCGGTGCCGAAATCGTCCATGGCCAGGGTCAGGCCGAAGCTCTTCAGCTGGTCCAGTTGCAGGCGCGTGTCCTCGGTGGCTTCCAGCAGCAGGCCCTCGGTCAGCTCCAGCTCCAGCAGGTTGGCCGGCAACTGTTCTTCCTTGAGGATGCTGGCGATGGAGGCCACCAGGTCCGGGTCGGAAAACTGCTTGGGCGACAAGTTGATGGCCACCTGCAGGTTGCCCATGCCCGCAGCGCTCAATTGCTTGCTCATGCGGCAGGCCTGGCGCGCGATCCATTTGCCGATGGGGATGATCAGGCCGGTTTCTTCGGCGACGCTGATGAACTGGTCCGGGCGGATCATGCCTTTTTCCGGGTGGTTCCAGCGCAGCAAGGCTTCCATGCCCAGCAGGCGCCCGCTGCGCAAGCACAGCTTGGGCTGGTAGAACACGTCCAGTTCGTTCTGGGTCAGGGCGCGGCGCAGGTTGTTTTCCACGAACAGTTTGTAGCTGGCCTCGGCATTCAGGGCCTCGGTAAACACCTGCACCTGGTGCTTGCCGTTGGCCTTGGCTTTGTGCAGCGCCAGGCCGGCGTTGCGCATCAGGGTCTGCGGGTCGCGGCCATGCAGCGGCGCGCAGGCCAGGCCCACGGAGCCGGTGACACTGATCAACTGGTTGTCGACGAACATCGGTTTGTCGAGGGTCATCAACAGTTGGCAGGCCATTTGCTGGCCGACCTCAAGGTCGGCATTGTCGAGCAGCACCGCAAATTCGTTACTGGCAAAGCGCGCCAGGCTGCCACCGGCATTGAGGCTGTTGCGCAGGCGTCGGGCCAGGCTAATCAGCAATTTGTCGCCGGTCTGGTGGCCAAGGCTGTCGTTGATCCGCTTGAAGTTGTCGATGTCCACCAGCAGCAGGCTGATGGGCGCGTCGCTGTCACGGGCGAAGCGTTCATCGAGGTTGCGGATAAACGCCGGGCGGTTGCCCAGGTTGGTCAGGTTGTCGGTGTAGGCCAGGCGTTCGATACGCTGCTGGGCCAGCTTGGTCTGGGTGATGTCTTCGTAGATGCCGATATAGTGGGTCAGTTCGCGGTTGTCGCCATAGACTTTGGAAATCGACAACTGGCCCCAGTACGGTTCGAGGTTTTTACGTCGGCTCTTGAACTCGCCCTGCCAGCTGTTGCTCTGGGCCAGGCTGGAGGGGGCGTCGAACAGCAGTTCGCTGAGGTTCTCCAGGGCCGGCAACTGGGCCAGGCGATGGCCGTGGACTTCTTCGGTGCTGTACTGGGTGATCGCGGTGAAGCTGGGGTTGACGTACTCCACCACGCCGTCGCAATTGACCAGCAGGAAGGCATTGGCACTTTGCTCCACCGCGCGCTGGAACAGGTGCAGCGCGCTGGTGGCGGTGCGGCGGTTGTGGTTGTTGATGACCTGGGCGAACTGGTCGGCCAGTTCGCCGGCAAAGGCAATTTCATCGGACAACCAGTCCCGGGTGCTGGCGCTTTGCTCCAGGCACAGCACGCCGACCACCTGGCCATCGACGCGGATACTGGCGTCAAGCATGGCGTGGATATCCATGGGGCGCAGGCTTTCGACCATGTCCCGGGTACGGGGGTCGCGCATGGCGTTGCAGGCATCGATGGCGCGACTGCTCTGCAGGGCTTCCAGGTAGTCCGGGAAGCTGCTGGCATCAATTGGCGCTGGCAGATGGTGCTGTTGGTCGGCGCGATGAAACGCAGAAATCGGCACCAGTTGCTGGCCTTCGAGGTTCCAGATACTGGCGCAGTCGATCTGATAGATATCGCAGGCGCTACGGGTGATCAGTTCGGCGGCTTCTTGCAGGGAGTTGTTGGTGCTGTAGCGCTGGCGGGCCAGCAGCAGGATCAGTTCCTGCTGGGCGCGCACCCGTTCCAGGTGCTGCAACTGCTCCTGTTGTGCGCGCTGGTTGAGCTCCAGGGCGATCTGCAAGCGGCTGTTCTGGTCTTCCAGGTCGGCCGCAGGCATGGGTGGCAGGTTGCTGAACAAACCGTCCACCACCATCAGGTAGCCGCGCAGCAGGTGGCGATTGTGCTGCTTGTAGGCCTCGCCCACCTCCAGCAGGCTCAACGGGCCGTCGTTGGTGTGCAGGGTGTAGCGCACCCGGTAATGGGGGCTGGCAGTCAGCTGCTGCTGGATCGCATCATGCAGCTGGTAGCGCGCCTGGGGTTCCATCAGGCTGGCGTAGGGCGAGCCGACCAGCGAGCACAGCTCTACCGCGGGCAAGCCGAATTGGCGTTCACAATTGGGGTCCAGGTACAGCAGTGCCCAGCTAGCCTCATTCAGCCGCTCGAAACGCAGCATACCGAGGCGCGAAGGCACCGGTAATTGCGTCACGACCTCGGCCGCCGTTCGGGCGACATCGGGTTGGCTTTTCATGGGGAAACTCGCTTGGAAAAATGCGCATTGCGCCGGGCTATCGCCCTCTTTACTGCTGCCTGTGGCAAGGTTGCATCATGCAGCACGGACTGACAAGAGAGGATGAAGGCTAAGTGCTATAAGTGTGTTATCGGCGGCGAGGCGGTTTTCTACAGTCGGCCTGATAGATGGTCTGTCGATTCCCTATAGGCGCCGGCTTCTACAAACCACAAGCAAAAAAAGCCCCGCCAATTGGCGGGGTTGAGGTACGAGCGTGGCGCTCGGAAATCGTACAGCCAGGCCTCCCCGGTGAAGGGGAGGCCGCTGCGGCTTACAGCAGGATGGTGCGGATATCGTTCAGCAACTGGCTCAGGCGCTGGGTGAAGCGTGCGGCGGCCGCGCCATTGATCACACGGTGATCGTAGGACAACGACAGCGGCAGCATCAGCTTCGGCTGGAAGGCCTTGCCGTCCCACACAGGCTGGATGGTGGCCTTGGAAACACCGAGGATCGCCACTTCCGGCGCGTTGACGATTGGCGTGAAGCCAGTGCCGCCAATGTGCCCGAGGCTGGAGATGGTGAAGCAGGCGCCTTGCATGTCGTCCGGGGTCAGCTTCTTGTCGCGGGCTTTGGCCGCCAGTGCAGCCGCTTCTCCAGCCAGTTGCAATAGGCTCTTCTGGTCGACGTTCTTGATGACCGGTACCAGCAGGCCATCCGGGGTGTCGACCGCAAAGCCGATGTGCACATACTTCTTGCGGATGATCGCTTTGCCGCTTGGTGCCAGCGAACTGTTGAAGTCCGGCAGTTCCTTGAGCAGGTGCGCGCAGGCCTTGAGCAGTAATGGCAGTACGGTCAGCTTGACGCCGGCCTTCTCGGCCGCGGCTTTCTGCGCAACGCGGAAAGCTTCCAGGTCGGTGATGTCGGCCTGGTCGAACTGAGTCACGTGCGGAATGTTCAACCAGCTGGCGTGCAGACCGGCTGCGCCGATTTGCATCAGGCGGGTCATCGGCACTTCTTCGGTTTCGCCGAAGCGGCTGAAGTCTACGGTGCGGATCGGCGGAATGCCCGAGCCACCGGTAGCCGCGCCGGCAGCCGGAGCTTCCTTGGCTTTTTGCATCATGGATTTGACGTAGACCTGCACGTCTTCCTTGAGCACACGACCGTGCGGGCCGGTTGGGCTGACAGCGCTCAGCTCGACGCCGAATTCACGGGCCAGTTGACGCACGGCAGGGCCGGCATGGGCCTTGGCACCACTTGGCGCAGGGGCAGCAGCCGGGGCCGGGGCGGCCTCGGCTTTTGCCGCAGGAGCCGGGGCCGCAGCAGGTGCCGCTTCAGCCTTGGCGGCAGGAGCAGCAGCGGCTGGCGCCGCAGCCGCAGCAGGGGCAGCGCCGCCCGCGACTTTCAGCTTGAGGATGAAGTCGCCAGTGCCGACTTCGTCTTCGAGCTTGACCGCGATGCTTTCCACGACGCCGGCAGCCGGCGATGGGATTTCCATGGAGGCCTTGTCGGACTCCAGGGTGATCAGCGACTGGTCGGCTTCGACGGTGTCGCCGACCTTGACCAGCAGCTCGATGATCTTGGCCTTGCCCGACGAACCGATGTCCGGGACATGAATGTCCTGGACAGTCGCCGCCGCCGGTGCAGCCGCCGGGGCCGCAGGGGCCTCGGCCGCCGCCGCTGGCTTTTCAGCCGGCGCCGGTGCAGCAGCGGCAGCAGGCGCCGCTGCTGGGGCCGCATCGGCGGCACCTTCGATCTCCAGTTCCAGCAGTTCGTCGCCTTCTTTCAGGCGGTCGCCCAGCTTCACTTTCAGGCTCTTGACCACGCCGGCCTTGGGAGCAGGGATTTCCATGCTCGCCTTGTCCGACTCCAGGGTCAGGATGCTCTGGTCGGCTTCGACTTTGTCGCCGACCTTCACAAACAGCTCGATTACTTCACCTTCACCGCTGCCGATGTCAGGTACGCGAATGAGTTCGCTCACAAAAAGTCTCCTCAGCAGTCCAGTGGGTTGCGTTTTTCCGGGTTGATCCCGAACTTGACGATAGCGTCAGCCACCACCTTGGGTTCGATCTCACCACGGTCAGCCAAGGCTTCCAGGGCTGCCAACACCACGAAGTGACGGTCGACCTCGAAGAAATGACGCAGCTTCTTGCGGCTGTCACTGCGACCGAAACCGTCGGTGCCCAGGACTTTGAATTCCTTGGACGGGACCCACTGGCGAATTTGTTCAGCAAATAGCTTCATGTAGTCGGTAGAGGCGATCACCGGCCCCTTGCGGCCAGCCAGGCACTCTTCGACGTAGCTGCGCGCAGGCTTCTGGCCTGGGTGCAGGCGGTTGCTGCGTTCCACGGCCAGGCCGTCGCGACGCAGTTCGTTGAAGCTGGTGACGCTCCATACGTCTGCGCCGACGTTGAACTCTTCACGCAGGATCTTCGCCGCTTCACGCACTTCGCGCAGGATGGTGCCGGAGCCCATCAGCTGGACGTGGTGTGCCGCTTCCTTGGTGTCTTCTTCGAGCAGGTACATGCCCTTGATGATGCCTTCCTCGACACCGGCCGGCATGGCAGGTTGCTGGTAGGACTCGTTCATCACGGTGATGTAGTAGAAAACGTCCTGCTGCTCTTCGGTCATCTTCTTCATGCCGTCCTGGATGATCACCGCCAGCTCGTAGCCGTAGGTTGGATCAAAGGTGCGGCAGTTCGGGATGGTGGCAGCCAGGATGTGGCTGTGACCGTCTTCGTGTTGCAGGCCTTCGCCGTTCAGCGTGGTCCGCCCGGCAGTACCGCCGATCAGGAAGCCACGGGTACGGCTGTCGCCTGCTGCCCAGGCCAGGTCGCCAATGCGCTGGAAGCCGAACATCGAGTAGAAGATGTAGAACGGCAGCATCGGCTGGTTGTGGCTGGAGTACGAAGTACCGGCAGCGATGAAGGAGCTCATGGCGCCCGCTTCGTTGATGCCTTCTTCGAGGATCTGGCCCTTCTTGTCTTCCTTGTAGAACATCACCTGGTCTTTATCGACTGGCTCGTAGAGCTGGCCGACGGAGGAGTAGATGCCCAACTGGCGGAACATGCCTTCCATACCGAAGGTACGGGCTTCGTCCGGGATGATCGGGACGATGCGCGGGCCGATTTCCTTGTCCTTGACCAACTGCGCGAGGATCCGCACGAAAGCCATGGTGGTGGAGATTTCACGGTCGCCCGAACCGTCAAGGATGGCCTTGAGGGTGCTGAGGTCCGGCGTCGGTACGCTGAAGCTCTGTGCGCGGCGCTGTGGTACGAAACCGCCCAGTGCAGTGCGACGCTCGCTGAGGTAGCGGGCTTCGGCGCTGTTTGGCTCCGGCTTGAAGAACGGCAGGTTTTCCAGCTCTTCGTCCTTGACCGGGATGTCGAAGCGGTCGCGGAACAACTTCAGGCTGTCGACGTCGACTTTCTTGGTGTTGTGCGCAGTGTTCTTCGCTTCGCCGGCACCGGTGCCATAACCCTTGATGGTCTTGGCCAGGATGACGGTCGGTTGTTCTTTGTGGTTGACCGCTTCGTGGTACGCCGCGTAGACCTTGTACGGGTCGTGGCCGCCACGGTTGAGTTTCCAGATCTCGTCGTCGGACAGATCGGCAACCATCGCCTTGAGTTCAGGCGTGTTGAAGAAGTGTTCACGCACGAACGCGCCGTCTTTGGCCTTGTAGTTCTGGTACTCGCCGTCGATGACTTCGTCCATGCGACGTTGCAGGATACCGTCGACGTCCTTGGCCAGCAGTGGGTCCCAGAAACGGCCCCAGATGACTTTGGTCACGTTCCACTGGGCACCGCGGAACACGCCTTCGAGTTCCTGGATGATCTTGCCGTTGCCGCGAACCGGGCCGTCGAGGCGCTGCAGGTTGCAGTTGATGACAAAGATCAGGTTGTCGAGCTTCTCGCGGCCGGCCAGGGAGATGGCGCCCAGGGATTCCGGCTCGTCGCACTCGCCGTCGCCCAGGAAGCACCAGACCTTCTGCTTGCCTTCGGGGATGAAACCACGGGCTTCCAGGTACTTCATGAAGCGGGCCTGGTAGATCGCCTGGATCGGGCCCAGGCCCATGGAGACGGTCGGGAACTGCCAGAAGTCAGGCATCAGCCAAGGGTGCGGGTAGGACGACAGGCCGCCCCCGTCGACTTCCTGGCGGAAGTTGTTCATCTGCTCTTCGCTGATGCGACCTTCCATGAACGCACGGGCGTAGACGCCTGGCGAGGTGTGGCCCTGGAAGTAGATCAGGTCGCCGCCGTGTTCGTCGGTCGGGGCCTGGAAGAAGTAGTTGAAGCCGATGTCATACAGGGTTGCGCTGGAAGCGAAGCTGGAGATGTGACCGCCCAGGTCAGAATCTTTCAAGTTCGTGCGCATAACCATCGCCATGGCGTTCCAGCGTACCAGCGAGCGAATGCGGCGTTCCATGAACAGGTCGCCAGGCATGCGTGCTTCGTGGGTAACAGGGATGGTGTTGCGGTACGGCGTGGTGATGGCGTAAGGCAGTTGCGAGCCGCTGCGGGTCGCGAGTTCGCCCATACGGGTCATCAGGTAATGCGCACGGTCTTCGCCTTCTTTGTCGAGAACCGATTCCAGGGCGTCCAGCCATTCCTGGGTTTCGACGGGATCGAGGTCTTGCATGGCTTGCTCCAGGGCGGAAAGGCTACCAGAATCGGTTGCCTGAAGTTTGCGACTGGCCTTGTGGGCAGACGACATAAATTCTTGGGTGGCCGAAGGTTGCTTCGGCGTCCTGTAGTTTTACTACAAATCGTCGGCCATTTCAGCCTTTCGGATGTATATACGAGTAGTAAAACTACACAAGACCGAGGGGGTTGCTCGGTCTGGCTGATGAGCATAATCGTTATTGTTGATCTTTTGTGAACAAGAAAAGGTAGAAGTTTAATGTTGCCTGCCAAAATTAATATTTTTTCAGCTATTTCTAACCTTTGTTCGACAGTCCTTCATCGAGCGTGGTTCTTGCGTTCACAGCCACAAGCCATTTACGCGCCGATCAAGGATAGACCATGAGCCTTCCCGTGCTGGTTGAACTCCCTGCTGTTCTGTTGCCATTTGCGAGCCGGGCCGAGCAGTCATTTCGTGACGCCGTGGCCAGGCTGGATGACGATCATGGCCTGTCCGCGTGGACGCCGCAACGTTGGGCCGACTTCGCCCGGGTGTGCGCCGCCAGTGATTTTGTGATTGAACAGAGTGTTCGTGACCCTTTGATGTTGCTTGAACTGGTGGCCTGGGGCGAGCTGGATCGCGGCTTTGCACCCGATGAGCTGTGTGGGCAGATTGCCGCAGCCGTGCAACAGGCTGAAACAGAAGATGAGCTGGGGCGCATGCTGCGTCGCCAGCGCACCCGCCAGCAGGTGCGGATTATCTGGCGCGACCTGACCCGACAGGCGGACCTGGTACAGACCTGCCGCGACCTGTCGGACATGGCCGACGCCAGCATCGACCAGGCTTACCAGTGGCTGTACCAGCGCCACTGCGCGCAATTTGGCACCCCCACCGGCGGGCGCAGCGGCGAGCCGCAGCAGATGGTCATCCTCGGCATGGGCAAGCTGGGCGCGGTGGAGTTGAACCTGTCGTCGGACATCGACCTGATCTTCGCCTACCCCGAAGGCGGCGAGACCGTGGGGGCCAAGCGTGCCCTGGACAACCAGGAGTTCTTTATCCGCCTGGGCCAGAAGCTGATCAAGGCCCTGGACCCGATGACCGTCGATGGCTTTGTGTTCCGCGTCGACATGCGCTTGCGGCCCTACGGTTCGGCCGGGGCGCTGGTGTTGAGCTTCAATGCCTTGGAGCAGTACTACCAGGACCAGGGGCGCGACTGGGAGCGCTACGCGATGATCAAGGCGCGGGTGGTGGCCGGCGACCAGGTGGCCGGTGCGCAACTGCTCGATCTGCTGCGCCCGTTCGTCTATCGGCGCTACCTGGACTTTTCTGCCATCGAAGCGCTGCGCACCATGAAGCAGTTGATCCAGCAGGAAGTGCGGCGCAAGGGCATGGCCGACAATATCAAGCTGGGCGCGGGCGGCATCCGCGAGGTGGAGTTTATCGCCCAGGCGTTCCAACTGATTCACGGCGGCCGCGACTTGAGCCTGCAACAGCGGCCTTTGCTGAAGGTGCTGGGCACCCTGGAAGGCCAGGGCTACCTGCCGCCGGCGGTGATTGCCGAGTTGCGCAGCGGCTATGAGTTCCTGCGCTACACCGAGCATGCGATCCAGGCCATCGCCGACCGTCAGACCCAGATGCTGCCCAACAGTGATGAAGACCAGGCGCGCATCGCGTTCATGATGGGTTTTGCCAACTGGAGCGCGTTCCATGAGCAATTGATGTACTGGCGCGGCCGGGTGGACTGG
The DNA here is from genome assembly GCF_002699915.1 of Pseudomonas sp. ICMP 8385. Lineage (NCBI taxonomy): Bacteria > Pseudomonadati > Pseudomonadota > Gammaproteobacteria > Pseudomonadales > Pseudomonadaceae > Pseudomonas > Pseudomonas sp. ICMP 8385. Next base: position 25,951 of record NZ_LKBY01000124.1, read on the forward strand.
CATTTCCGCCAGGTGATTGCCGATCCAGATGAAGAGGAGGGGGGAGAAAGCGAATTGGTGGTCGGCGGTGAGTGGCTGCCCTTGTGGGAAGAATCCCAAAATGAGGAGGCCGCCTGTCGCCAATTGGCCGAAGGCGGCTTTGCCGACGCGCCCAAGGCCCTGAAAGCCCTGGCCAGCCTGCGCGGCAGCCCGCAACTGCGGGCGATGCAACGCCTGGGGCGTGAGCGGCTGGATGCGTTTATCCCGCGCCTGCTGGCCCAGGCCGTCGAGCACGCCAACCCGGACCTGGTGCTGGAGCGCGTACTACCGCTGGTCGAAGCGGTGGCGCGGCGTTCCGCTTATTTGGTGCTGTTGACGGAAAACCCTGACGCCCTGCGTCGGCTGTTGACCCTGTGCGCTGCCAGCCCGTGGATTGCCGAGCAGATCACCCGCTTCCCGCTGCTGCTGGACGAATTGCTCAACGAAGGCCGCCTGTTCAAACCGCCCTTGGCGCCGGAGCTGGCCGCCGAACTGCGCGAGCGCCTCACGCGTATCCCCGAGGATGACCTTGAGCAGCAGATGGAAGCCCTGCGCCACTTCAAGCTGGCGCACCGCCTGCGGGTCGCTGCCTCGGAAATCGCCGGCAGCTTGCCGTTGATGAAGGTCAGCGACTATCTGACCTGGCTCGCCGAGGCCATTCTGGAACAGGTGTTGGCCCTGGCCTGGCGCCAGACTGTAGCGCGCCACGGTACGCCGCAACGGTTGGACGGCACCTTGTGCGACCCCGGCTTTATCATCGTCGGTTATGGCAAGGTCGGCGGCATCGAGCTGGGGCATGGCTCGGACCTGGACCTGGTGTTTATCCACGACGGTGATCCCCAGGCCGAGACCGATGGCGCCAAGCCGATCGATGGTGCGCAGTTCTTTACCCGCCTGGGCCAGCGGATTATTCACCTGCTGACCACCCAGACCAACTCCGGGCAATTGTACGAAGTGGATATGCGCCTGCGACCTTCTGGCGCATCCGGGCTGCTGGTCAGTTCCCTGGGGGCTTTTGCCCGTTATCAGGAAAACGAGGCCTGGACCTGGGAGCACCAGGCCCTGGTGCGGGCGCGGGTATTGGTCGGCAGCCAGGACGTGGGCCGCGCGTTTGAAGGCGTGCGCGCACAGGTACTGGGGCGCGCGCAGGACCTGGCGAAGCTGCGCCAGGAGGTCAGCGAGATGCGCGCCAAGATGCGTGACAACCTGGGCACCAAGTCCACGGCGGCCGGTACGGCGGCGAATGCCTTCGAGGCCACGGCGGTGTTCGATCTCAAGCAGGACGCCGGAGGTATCGTCGATATTGAATTTATGGTGCAATACGCCGCTTTGGCGTGGTCTGCACAACATCCATCGTTGCTGCGCTACACCGACAATATCCGCATCCTGGAAGGCCTGGAGCAGGTCGGGCTGATGCCCGCCGCCGATGCCCACCTGTTGCGTGAGGTGTATAAGGCCTACCGCTCGGCGGCCCATCGCCAGGCCTTGCAGAACGAGGCGGGCGTGGTTGCCGGGGATCAGTTTGCTGACGAACGGCGCCAGGTGAAACGGATCTGGCAAGAACTGGGGTTAAGCTAAAACACTACAGCGACCCCAATTGAATGTGGAGACCGGCTTTATGTGGGAGCGGGCTTGCCCGCGATGCAGGCGCTGCGGTCTGGCTGACAGCCCGCGGTGATGCTATCGCGGGCAAGCCCTAATGCCAGTCAGTTAAGCGGATTCTGCTTTCTGTAGGAGCGAGCTTGCTCGCGAAGGACGTCAACGATAACGCGTGTTTGCTAGGTAAACGCTGCGCTCTCAAGTTCTTCGCGAGCAAGCTCGCTCCTACAAAAAGGCTTAACTGACTGGCATTAGGGCAAGCCCGCTCCCACACACACCGTGACCTACAGTAATTATCGAGGCGGGGAGGCATGAGCCTCCCCGAATCGTTTGTGGAAACTACATGAATATTCTGATCGTTGGGCCCAGTTGGGTCGGTGACATGGTGATGGCGCAGACACTGTTCCAGTGCCTGAAACAGCGTCATCCCGACTGCCAAATCGACGTGCTCGCCCCCGAGTGGAGCCGGCCGATCCTGGAGCGCATGCCCGAAGTCCGGCAGGCCTTGAGCTTCCCGCTCGGCCACGGCGCGCTGGAGCTGGCGACCCGACGGCGCATCGGCAAGTCCCTGGCCGGCCAGTACGACCAGGCGATCCTGCTGCCCAACTCGCTGAAGTCGGCCCTGGTGCCGTTCTTCGCCGGCATCCCCAAGCGTACCGGCTGGCGCGGCGAGTTCCGTTACGGTCTGCTCAACGACGTGCGCAAGCTCGACAAGGCCCGCTACCCGCTGATGATCGAGCGCTTCATGGCCTTGGCCTACGCGCCCGGTGCCGAGTTGCCGACGCCGTATCCGCGACCGAGCCTGCAAATTGACCCGGTCACCCGCGACGCGGCCCTGGCCAAGTTCGGCCTGAGCCTCGACCGGCCGGTGCTGGCGCTGTGCCCGGGCGCCGAGTTTGGCGAGTCCAAGCGCTGGCCGTCGGAGCATTACGCCAAGGTCGCCGAGCTGAAAATCCGCGAAGGCTGGCAAGTCTGGCTGTTTGGCTCGAAAAACGATCACTCGGTGGGTGAAGACATCCGCCAGCGCCTGATCCCCGGCCTGCGTGAAGAAGCGGTCAACCTCAGTGGCGATACATCCCTGGCCGAGGCCATCGACCTGCTGTCCTGCGCCGATTCGGTGGTGTCCAACGATTCTGGCCTGATGCACGTGGCCGCCGCGCTGAACCGCCCATTGGTGGCAGTGTACGGCTCCACTTCGCCGGGCTTTACCCCGCCATTGGCCGACAAGGTCGAAGTGGTGCGCCTGGGCCTGGAGTGCAGCCCGTGCTTTGACCGCACCTGCCGTTTCGGCCACTACAACTGCCTGCGCCAGTTGCTGCCCGATTCGGTAGCCGAGGCCTTGCAGCGTTTGCAGGGCAACGTGGTCGAGGTTCACTGAGTTGCGGGTACTGGTAATCAAGACCTCATCCCTGGGCGATGTGATCCACGCCTTGCCGGCATTGACCGACGCGGTCCGGGCGATCCCGGGGATCCGCTTTGACTGGGTGGTGGAAGAAGGCTTCGCCGAAATCCCCACCTGGCATCCGGCGGTGGACAAGGTGATCCCCGTGGCGATTCGCCGCTGGCGCAAGAACCTCTGGCAGACCTTCAAGAGCGGCGAATGGCGGCGCTTCAAGCAGCAGATCCAGGCGACTAAATACGACCTGGTGATCGACGCCCAGGGCCTGTTGAAAAGCGCCTGGCTGACCCGCTATGTGCGGGCGCCGGTAGCCGGCTTCGACAAGCAGTCGGCCCGCGAGCCAATTGCCGCACGTTTCTACTCCCGGCGCCTGGCGGTTGCCCGTGGCCAGCATGCGGTTGAGCGCTTGCGCCAGTTGTTCGCCGTGGCCCTGGGCTATGACCTGCCCAAAGGCCTGGGGGATTACGGCCTGAGCACCGAAAAACTGCTGGGCCTGCCGCCGAAGAAGCCCTTCGTGCTGCTGCTGCACGGCACCACCTGGGACACCAAGCACTGGCCCGAAGCCTACTGGCGCGAGCTGGCCGAACGCATGGGCAGCCTGGGGGTGGACGTGAAGCTGCCGTGGGGCAACGCCGCCGAAAAAGCCCGCGCCGAGCGCCTGGCCCAAGGCCTGGCCAACGCCGAGGTGCTGCCCAAGCTGAACCTGGCGGGTGTGGCGCGGGTATTGGCCGGCGCCAGGGCTTGTGTGGCGGTGGATACTGGCCTCGGGCACCTGGCCGCCGCGCTGGATGTGCCGACGATCTCTCTGTTCGGCCCGACGAACCCGGGCCTGACCGGTGCCTACGGCAAGGCGCAGATCCATCTGGGCAGCGATTTCCCCTGCGCGCCCTGCCTGCAAAAGAAATGCACCTACCAACCGACCGCTGAAGACCAGCGCCGGTTTGATCTCAAGCGCGAGTGGCCACTGTGCTTTACTCGCCTGAACCCTGAGCGTGTGGCCAGCCGACTGAGCACGTTGTTATTGGCTGAGGAGCTGCACTGATGCAACTGGCATTTGTACTGTACAAATATTTCCCCTTTGGTGGCTTGCAGCGCGACTTTATGCGCATCGCCCTGGAGTGCCAGCAGCGCGGCCACCAGATCCGTGTCTACACCCTGATCTGGGAAGGCGACGTACCGCCCGGGTTTGAAGTGCTGGTGGCGCCGGTCAAGGCGTTCTTCAACCATCGGCGCAACGAGAAGTTGACGGCCTGGATGCAGGCCGACCTGGCCCAGCGCCCGGTGGACCGCCTGATCGGCTTCAATAAAATGCCCGGCCTGGATGTGTACTACGCGGCAGACGGCTGTTTTGAGGACAAGGCGCAGAACCTGCGGCACTCGCTGTACCGCAGCTTTGGCCGCTACCGGCATTTTTCCGAGTACGAACGCGCAGTGTTTGCCAGGGACGCCAAGACCCAAGTGCTGATGATCTCCGAGGTCCAGCAGCCGCTGTTTATCAAGCATTACGACACGCCGCTGGCGCGCTTCCACCTGTTGCCGCCGGGCATCGCCCAGGACCGTCGGGCGCCGCCGAATGCGGCCGAGATCCGCGCGGGCTTCCGTGCCGAATTCAACCTTGCCGAGGACGATCTGCTGCTGGTGCAGATCGGTTCGGGCTTCAAGACCAAGGGCGTGGACCGCAGCCTCAAGGCGCTGGCCGCCCTGCCAGCGGAGCTGAAAAAACGCACTCGCCTGTTTGTAATCGGCCAGGACGACCCCAAAGTATTCCAATTACAGAGTGCTACCCTTGGCCTGGGCGACAATGTGCAGTTCCTCAAGGGGCGCAGCGATATCCCGCGTTTTTTGCTGGGCGCCGACCTGTTGATTCACCCGGCGTACAACGAAAATACCGGGACTGTGCTGCTCGAAGCCCTGGTGGCCGGGTTGCCGGTATTGGTCACGGCGGTGTGTGGGTATGCCCATTACATCAGTGAGGCCGATTGCGGGCGCGTACTGGACGAACCTTTCGAGCAGGCCCAGCTCAATCAGTACCTGGCTGGGATGCTCAGTGATCAGCAGCAACGTGCGGCCTGGAGCCGCAATGGTCTGGCCTTCGCCGAGACGGCCGACCTCTATAGCATGCCGCAGCACGCTGCGGATGTAATTCTGGCGGAGCAACACTGATGAAGTTGATTCTTGCCGAACCGTTCAAGAGCCTTTGGGCCGGACGCGATGCGTTCACTGAAGTCGAGCTGTTGGAGGGTGAGGTTTACCGTGAACTGGAAGCCCGTCGCACCTTGCGCACCGAGGTGGAGGGGCGCGGCTACTTTGTGAAAATCCACCGTGGCATCGGCTGGGGTGAAATCTTCAAGAACCTGTTCACCGCCAAACTGCCGGTGCTGGGCGCTGGGCAGGAGTGGCAGGCGATCCAGCGCCTGCACGAAGTGGGCGTACCGACCATGACCGCCGTGGCCTACGGCGAGCGCGGCGCCAACCCGGCCGACCAGCATTCCTTTATTGTCACCGAGGAGCTGGCGCCGACCGTCAGCCTGGAAGACTTGAGCATGGATTGGCTCCGGCAGCCGCCCGAGCCGCGTCTCAAGCGTGCACTGATTGCCGAAGTGGCGCGCATGACCGGGATGATGCATCGCGCAGGCGTCAACCATCGCGACTGCTACATCTGCCACTTCCTGCTGCACACCGACAAGCCGGTGACGGCCGATGACTTCAAGCTGTCGGTGATCGACCTGCATCGCGCCCAGGTGCGGCCGCGCATCAGCCAGCGCTGGCGCAACAAGGACCTGGCAGCCCTGTATTTCTCGATCCTGGATATCGGCCTGACCCGCCGCGACAAGCTGCGCTTCCTCAAAGGCTACTTCCAGCAGCCCCTGCGCCAGATCCTGGCCGAGGAAGGCGCGTTGCTGCAGTGGCTGGAGCGTAAGGCCAGCAAGCTCTATGACCGTAAAGTCCGCTACGGAGGCGCGCTCTGATGGCGGGTTGGAACCTGGAACCTGCTTACTCGGAGCTTGTGCACGACTTTGGTAGCCTCGACGCGGTGTTTGCCCTGCAAGGCGAGCGGCTGACCCGTGATCCGCTGTCCGAAGTCATTCGCGTGCAGCGTGGCGGGGTCAACTATTACGTCAAGCGCTACACCGGCGCCGGCAAAGGCTTGCGCCGTTACCTGGGCAAGCCACGGGTCAAGTCCGAGTGGCAGAACCTCAAGCGTTTCGCCAAGTGGGGCATCCCCACGGCCGACGTCGTGGCCTGGGGCCTGGAGCGCAAGGGCCTGGCCTATGACCGTGGGGCGATGATCACCCGCGAGCTGCCGCGCACCGAAGACCTGGCGGCCCTGGCTGAGCGCAAGGACCCGCGACTGTCCGACCCGGTGTGGGTCGACAAGGTCAGCCGCCAGCTCGCCGAATACACCCGGACCCTGCACGACCACCGGTTTACCCACAACGATTTGAAGTGGCGCAACCTGTTGATCGACGACCAGCAGACCCTGTACCTGATCGACTGCCCCAATGGCGACTTCTGGCGCGGGTTCTGGCTCAAGTACCGGATCACCAAGGACTTGGCGTGCCTGGACAAGGTCGCCAAATACCACCTGTCGGCCACCCAGCGCCTACGTTTCTACATGCAATATTGTCGGCGCAAGCACCTGAGCGAATCGGACAAACAGCGGATTCGCCATGTGCTGAAGTTTTTCGAGGGACGCGAATGAATGACTTCCTGGCAGCTGAAGACCGGGCCTTGCTGGAGCGCAATGGCCTGGCTGACTTCGACGCCCTGTGGGCCAGGCAACTGGATGCAGTGGACGAACCCAATACCAGCCGCGGCGGTTGGAGTAGCGTGTTCCGCCTGGAGCTGGAGGGCCGTGGCTTTTACCTCAAGCGCCAGAGCAACTACCTGACGCGTACCCTGCATCGGCCCTTTGGCGAGCCGACCTTTGCCCGCGAGTTTCGCAATATCAGCCGCTATCGGCAGAAGGCGATCCCGGCCTTGCAGGCGGCCTTTTATGGCGAGCGCAAAGTCGCCGGCGAATACCGCGCCTTGCTGCTGACCCGCGCGCTCGATGGCTGGAATGACCTGGATTCACTGCTGGAGCAGTGGCCAGCCCTGAGCGACGCCCAGCACCACGCGATCCTCGTGGCCTGTGGCCAATTGGCGCGCACGCTCCATGGTGTCGGCCAGGTGCATGGCTGTTTTTACCCCAAGCATATCTTCCTGCAGGCCACTGGCGACGGTTACGCCGCGCAGTTGATCGACCTGGAAAAAACCCGGCCACTGTTGTTGGGCCGGCGTGACCGGGTCAAGGACCTGGAACCACTGCTGCGCCGTACTGGCGCATGGACCGCCGAACAGGTGCGGCAATTTCTGGCGGCCTACCTCGACCAGCCGGTGGACAGCTCGCTGGTGGATACGTGGGCACAGTACTTGGCTGGGCGGCGCAGTCACAAGGAGGCCCGCTGATGCGCTTGTCTGAACTCAAAAATGCCGGGCGCACGCCTACGCTGCCCTTGAGTATCGAGTTGGCGGATGCGGCGGGGCCCGGCCAATTGCAACTGCTGAGCCTGTTGCGAGTGTTGCCGGGCCAGCGTTATGTGGGCGCGGCGGTTTGGCGCGGCCGGCCGGTGTTGGCCAAGTTGCTGGTGGGTAGCAGCGCCGCCCGGCATTTCCAGCGTGAACTGCAGGGCGTGCGCCTGCTGGCCGAACAAGGCCTGACCACGCCGCTGTTGCTGGCTGACGGTTTGCAAGACGGTGAGGGCGGCTGGTTGCTGTTCGAGTTTCTCGAAGGCGCACAAAGCCTGGCCGAGGCCTGGGCGGCTGTTGAAGCAATGCCGCCCCTGGCGGATGAGCAGCAGGCAGTGTTGGCCGAAGCGCTGGGTGCGATTGCACAGATGCACGCCAAGGGTCTGTGGCAGGAAGACCTGCACCTGGACAACCTGATGCGTCAGGGCGATACGCTGTATTTGATCGACGGTGGCGGGATCTGCGTCGAACAGGCGGGCAAACCCCTGTCACGCAACCGGGTGCTGGAAAACCTCGGGGTGTTTTTTGCCCAGTTGCCGAGCAATCTCGAACCGTTTACCGAAGAATTGCTGGTGCATTACCTGTTGAGCAACGGCGAACACGCCTTGCCCCTGGAAGCCCTGCAAAAACAGGTGCGCAAAGTGCGGGCCTGGCGCCTGAAAGACTTCCTGGGCAAGGTCGGCCGCGACTGCACCTTGTTCAGCGTGGTGCGCGGGGCCTTTGGGCTGCGGGCGATCCGCCGTGAAGAAGCACCGACCCTGTTGCCGGTCCTGGCGCAGGTCGATGGGCTTATGGGCCAGGGCCAGATGTACAAGGCCGGCGCCTCGGCCACGGTGGCCAGGGTGGACGTCGCGGGGCGACCGCTGGTGATCAAGCGCTACAACATCAAGGGCTTTGCCCACTGGCTCAGGCGTTTCTGGCGGCCAAGCCGTGCCTGGCACGCCTGGTGCGAAGGCAATCGCCTGGCGTTCCTGGGCATTGCCACGCCCAAGCCCCTGGCGCTTCTGGAGCGACGCTTTTTCTGGCTGCGCAGCCGGGCTTATCTGGTCACCGAGCACCTGTCCGGGCCCGACCTGATCGAGCACCTGGCTCCTTACGTGGACGGCGGCGAGGTGCCCGAGCCTGAGCTGCTGGCCCTGGAGCGCTTGTTTGGCGACCTGATTCGCGAACGCATCAGCCATGGCGACTTCAAGGGACGCAACCTGTTCTGGCAGGGGGGGCGTTGGGTGCTGATTGATCTGGATTCGATGTGCCAGCATGGCTCGCTGAGTAGCTTTGCGCCGGCGTTTGCCAGGGACCGTGCGCGGTTTATGCGCAACTGGCCGGCTGACAGCGCTTTGTATCGTGTGATCGACCAGCGCTTGCCCAAACGCATCGACACTGACCTGTAGCCATCGGCTTACCGGCGCCTATGGGGCGGGGCGCCGGCTGTCCAACTTATTCGTTATGTTTCATCGTGGCGATGATTAACGCTGACCTGGCGTGATAAATATTTGAGATTGCAAAATCAAGTCATGGAGACTATTCCAGAAGGACTATGGAAAGGCTGTGCGTCGGATTTGTCTGATGGCGGGCTTGGAAGTTGTATGTGTGAGCCTATGAGACTTTACATTCTGTGATGTTTGCTGCTGATTTGATATTTTTGTTGTGTTGAAAGTAAGTGGGCTGTTGTGTAGTTTTTTATTTGTCAGCGTTGTTTTGGTTTTGATTCTTGGTTAAGAGGGTTTGATTATGTCTTCTATTAATGCTGCTGCTTTTTTTGCTGCTAATGTTAAATATTTTGAGGATGCAGGCGATAGGAACGTGGATAAGCCTCTGGTCAATGATCGTGATCGCCTGGCTGGAGAACCGATGGATGATAAGGAAACCCCTCTTGAACCTGGGATCTACGTTCTTCGGGAAGGTGGACACTTTGTTGTTGCCGGTGATTCCGGGGGCGATGGTCGCTCAGATATCCTTTATGGGGGAGAGTGATAGTTCTCGATAGGCCAGGATGTTGCGCATACTCTCAGGCGGGTTGTCGTGTTTGTTTACCGAAGATTTATTGATTCATGAGTCACGGCGACCGTGCCCTGCCGCTGGTGGGCTTGCAAAGGCAGATGGTTAGTGCGACTTGATATTTTGATTAAGTCATTACTTTTTAGGTTGATAGGTTGCATCGATATTCAACGAGGATGCCTGTGTAGGTAGCCTTGGTTGAATGTTCTAGTTATTGATATTGGGGGTGTAAAAATGAGTGCAATAACATTTCTTCTTCCGCTTTTTATAAATAATGTTTTATTTGATAAAAGCAAACCAGTAAAGAAGGAGGGATCAGACGGTAAAATAGACAAGGTCCAGGGGGATCACCGTAACCCATTGGATAAAACTGCTGGCGAGGGTGCCGAGTTTTTTAGCGCCGAGAGCCAGGAGTGGCAGCCAACGGCCTCTAATGGCAAGGGTGATGGTGGTTATGTGAACTTTGGTCCTTCCTATCGAGAATCCATAGATCATGAGCTGGTTTATGGGGGGGCAATTAAAAGCTGATCGGTGATTGCTTAAAGAGGGGCTTGTGGGGCTGGGGCAAATGTATAAAGCGACGAGGTGCCAGAGCATGAACTATTGGCCCAGCAACGCTTGTCGAAATAGGTCGGTATGTCATGTCTGTGCGTGGTTATGTTTAGCCCGGGGCTTACATTGATGGGGTGGCCGGTGTGTTGGTTGGGGTTTTTATGTTTTGTAATGGTTGATGCGGATTTCACTGTCGTAGGTGGCTTGCAGACGGGTGTAGGCCAGGGAGCAACGACGTTCATGAGCCAACCAACGCTCATAAGGTGCAGCACAAGCGCGGAAAAAAAGGGCGCGAGTTTAATGATTCTGCGAGGCTTTTGCGAAGAATCTTCCTGCAAAATGCCGGCATATTCGTCTTACGCAGTCTTGCGTTAGGCTGTTGGCCTCATGCCAAAGAGGGTTGCCCGTGAATCCTACAAACATTTTGCTGCTTGCCGCTATTGTCCTTTCGACCACGGCCTGCGGTACCCTCGACACCGTGTTTCGCGAGGACGCGGTGGCCAGCCAGAAACTCAAGGACCTGCGCAGCCACTGCGAGAGCGTGCCCCGTATCTACAGTGGTGTGGTGTATGACTTCTGCTCCCTCAATGGCGAACCCAACGGCAAGAAAAGCCTGGATGACCAGCAAATCGCCTCGGTGCCCTGGATCGCCATTGATTTTGCCCTGTCGGGCGTTCTCGACACTTTGGTACTGCCCTATACCGTCTACCGGCAGAACCGCGACGGCAGTATCGAGATTTTCCGATGATGCCTCTTGTTTCTCCGGGCCATTTTCGGCTAGAGGCGTTTTGCCGCTTTTAAGCTATAATCCCGCCCTTTAGCTTTTCTCGCCGAGGCGAGGGGCACACATTTTTTCAGGCGCCAGCGCCTGCATGCAGACTAAAAGAGGCTAGACCCCAGTGGCATTGACGATTCTTGGCCTGTCCGGCGCCCTTAGCCATGATCCTTCCGCAGCCCTGTATATCGACGGCAAGCTGATCGCGGCCGCCGAAGAAGAGCGCTTCGTACGCGATAAACATGCAAAGAACCGCATGCCCTACGAATCGGCAAAATTCTGCCTGGAGCAGGCTGGCATCAAGCCTTCTGATGTTGATGTGGTGGCGATCCCGTTTGCCCCGATCAGCTTGTTCGGCGAGGCCCGCTGGCACTATGCCAAGCGTTACTGGTACGCCCCGGACCGCGCCCTGGACGCGATCCTGATGGGCAACCGGCGCTACAAGCGCTACCGCAACAAGATTGTCTGGTGCCTGGAGCAACTGGGTTTCGATCCGAAGAAGATCAAGATCGAGCCGGTTGAACACCACCTGGCCCACGCTTCCAGCGCCTATCACTGCTCGGGCTTCCAGGAAAAGACCGCGATCCTCGGGATCGACGGTAAAGGCGAGTACGCCACGACCTTCTTCGGCTACGGCGAGAACGGCAAGATCCACAAGATCAAGGAGTTCTACGATCCAGACTCCCTGGGCGGCCTGTATGGCGCGATCACCGAGTTCCTCGGCTTCGAGATGCTCGACGGCGAGTTCAAGGTCATGGGCATGGCGCCGTATGGCGATGCCAGCAAGTACGACTTCTCGCGCCTGGCTTCCTTTGAGAACGGTGAGCTGGTGATCAACACCGACTACGCCAACGTCATTGGCCTGCGCCGTTATAAAGAGAAGGGCAAGGGCTTCTACTTCTCGCCAAAACTGATTGAGTGGCTGGGTCCCAAGCGCGAAGGCGATATCGCCGACGAGCCGTACATCCACTATGCCGCCAGCATGCAGGCGCTGTTCGAGAAGCTGGCCTTGCAGATGATCGACCATTACCTGGGCGATATCCTCAAGGAAACCGGTAAGCTGGCCTTTGCCGGCGGCTGCGCGCTGAACGTCAAGTTGAACCAGAAGATCATTGCCCGCGACGACGTCAAGGAGCTGTTCGTACAGCCGGCGTCCGGCGATGCCGGCACTGCCGTGGGTGCGGCGGCCTATGTGTCCCATGCCCGTGGTGTACCGGTAGAGAAGATGGAGCACGTCTATCTCGGCCCGTCCTACAGCAACGAAGAAGTGATTGCCGCGTGCGCCAAGCACCCGAGCAAGCCAAAGTGGCGCCAGATCGACGATATGCCCAAGCGCATCGCCCAGATCATGGTCGACGGCAACCCGGTGGCCTGGTTCCAGGGCCGCATGGAGTTTGGTCCGCGTGCCTTGGGCGGTCGTTCGATCATCGGTTGCCCGAGCGCCGTGGGCGTGGCTGACCGGATCAACCACCAGATCAAGTTCCGCGAGCGCTGGAGGCCTTTCTGCCCGTCGATGCTCGACACCGTGGCCCCGCAGATGATCAAGGTCGATCACCCGGCCCCGTTCATGACCTTCACCTTTGAAGTGGCCGAAGAATGGAAAACCCGCGTGCCGGAAGTGGTCCATGAAGATGGCACCTCCCGCGCCCAGGTGCTCAAGCGCGAGTACAACCCGCGCTACTACGACATGATGAAAGAGCTGGAAGTGCTGACCGGCAACGGCGTGTCCTTGAACACCTCGCTCAACCGCCGTGGTGAAGCGATGATCTGCTCGCCGACCGATGCCCTGAACATGTTCTTCGGCTCCGACCTGCAGTACCTGATCATGGAAGATATTCTGGTAGTCAAGGACGGCGTGGAAGGGCAAGTCATTGACTGAGGTACTGATTGGCGTCGTCATCCCCGCCTATAACTATGCGCGCACCTTGGGGCGCGCGGTTGAATCGGTGTTGGCGCAACTCGACGAAGCCGATGCGCAGCTGTTGGTGATTGATGACGGCTCTACCGATGAGACGCCGCAGGTGCTGGAAGCTCTGCTGGCCAAGCACCCCGGGCGTTTCCAGGCTCTGCGCAAGCCCAATGGCGGCCTGGCCTCGGTGCGCAATCGCGGGATTGAGGAGTCTGCGGGCCAGTACCTGATGTTCCTCGACGCCGATGATGAAATGGCCCCAGGCGCCCTGGCCCTGGTTGCGCAGCATATTGCTGCTCACCCGGATAGCCGCCTGATCATCGGTGGCCACTGGTCGGTGTTCGAGGATGGCAAGCGCCGCCTGCATGCCGTCAAGCCGCTGCCCGCCACACCTTATCAGCGGGTGCGCGGGTATTTGCTGGAGAAGACCATCGCGATCTCCAATGGCGCCTGCGCCATGCACCGTGACATCTTCGCGGTGGGCAACTACCCGGAGCGCATGCGTAACGCCGAGGATATCCCGGTGTTTGCCCAGGCCCTGGCGCGCGTATCTTGCACGGTCATCGATCAGCCACTGGCGCTGATCTACAAGCATGCGGACAGCTTGCGACATGACATCAACCACAGTGTCGCGGCTGGCGTGAGCCTGGTAGACGAGGTGTTTTCGCCGGTGCGTATGCCTGCAGAGTTGCAGGGCCTGCGCAGTGCGTTTCTCGCGCAGCGCTGCCTGTCGTTGTTTCGCAATTGCTTCAGCGCTGGGGAATACACGCTTGCCAAGCAGTTTTACTGCCAGGCGATACGTACAGACTGGCGCGCCCTGACGCGCTGGTCGTACACACGCAAAGCGCTTCAGCTGATGTTCAAGTAAGCGTTTTATAGCCTGCTACGCTACGCCGGGAATGACCTATGCAGCGCCTGAGTTGATTGCAATGACTTGGCGCCGGGTTTTCGTGGTGCAGTGGTTTTTCTGGAATATATGTTTTCAAATCTTGTGCACATGATGTGACGCCAGGTTTTAAGGGGGGGGTGTGGTTGGTATAGGCAGCAAGTGGTGGGCCCGGATGTTGAGTATTGTCGTCGAGCGTCCTGTTCGAGTGGCATTTTTTGGGAGCCTGCTGCTGTCCCTGATCGCGGTGTTGGGCGCAGCGACTGTCGGGCGTGATGCTGCTTTCTACCTGACCATTGCCCAGGACGTTCAAGTCGATGGCCCGCAAGCCGCCTTTGCCGTATTCAACTGGCCCTGGTTCTCCCTGCTCCTGGCGGGCACCCATTGGGTTTCCGCCCTGCCCATAGAACTGAGTGCTTATTTGTGGTGTGCGCTGTTCGCTGCCGGGACCTGCGCGCTGCTGGTTGACTGCGTGCGCCAGCGCTCGGTGCAGCTTGCGCCCTGGGCCTGCCTGGTGGTGTTGGCGATGCCGGCGTTCAACCAGTTTCGTGGCGAAATCCTGCGTGAGTTTGGCTTCTGGTTCTTCTGCATCCTGACCCTTTGGCTGGCCATGCGTTGGCAGGCACGCGGGGGCTGGCTGCGGGCGGCAACCCTCCACCTGGCACTTGTCGCGGCGGCAGCCTTCCGGTTGGAAGCCTTGTTACTGTTGCCTGCATTGGGGCTGTGGCAGATGCCTGGCCTGTGGGTGCGCGAGCGGCGTCTGGCGCTGCTGCAGTTTGTCGCACTGCCGCTGCTGGGTGTTGTCGTGGGGATGGTGCTGGTCTCGGCCACGGGTGGTTTTTCATCGGCACGCGTTGCCTACTATCTGGACCTGATCAACCCGAGCAGTGTGCTGGCGTCATTTGATTTGCTGCGCGAGCAGTTCGCCAACTCGCTGATCAACAAGTACTCCCAGGATGAAGCCGGACGCATCATCTTTTTTGGCATCCTGGCGGCCATGGCCATCGGCTTTGTGAATATTTGCGGTCCTTTTGCCGTGCCGTTTCTGCGCGGACGCAATTGGCAGGCAATCAAGCGCTACTGGCATGAATACCGGCCTTTTGCCTGGGCCGCGCTGTTGTACCTGTTGATATTGCTGCTGTTCTTTATCCAGCAGCAGTTCATGAACTTGCGCTACATGAGCTTCCTGAACCTACTGTTTGTGCCGGCGCTGGCCTTGGCGCTGCAGATGTTTGCCCAACAGTTCCCGCGCCTGGGCAAGGCCCTGGTGGCGGTATGCCTGTTGGTGATGCTGTCCAATGTGGTGTCCAGCGGACCGGGTAAGGTCCAGTACGTCGAAGCGGGGCGCTGGATGGCGGCGAACGTCGAGCCGGACGCCCCTGCGTATTTCGACGACGGGAGGATCGGCTATTACGCCGGGCGTGGTTATCGGCTCAAGCAATTGACCCGTGAGGCTGCCATGTCACCGGCCCACGCCGATAAATTCCGCTACTTCCTGATCGAAGCCCGCGGTAACGAGCCCTGGCTCACCAGCTGGCTGGCCGAGCGCAACCTGCGCATCGTCGAGCGCTTCGCCAATCGTCGAGGCGCCACGGTGTTGGTCATCACCCAGTGAAGTCAGCCCAGTAGGTGTCGCAGGCGCTCAATCAACGGCGCCTGTTGACTGCCTGCCGGCAAGCCCTGGCGATAGCCATTGAAGAAGGCTTGCCCGGCATCATCGCCCAGTAGCCATTGCCTATCCTCGGGATAGCGCCGCAGATGGCTGAAGTTCCGCAGGCGCTTGTTCTGGCTCAGCGGGGCGCTCTGGCAGCTCAGGTCGGCAATATCGATCAGCCCCAGGGTGTTTTCCGGCGTCAGCACCACGTTGCCAAAGTGCAGCGAGCGAAAGTACACGCCCTTCTCATGCAGTTGCGCAATAAAACAGCCCAGGCGCACACGCAAGGCGTCGGCCTCGGCCTTGGCGAGTTTCAGCTGGCGGATGGTTTCCCCGGCCAGCGGGCTGTAATACACCGCATCCCGCGCAATGCTGGGGATGCGATACACCGCAATGATGCGCGGGCAGGGGATATCCCGTTGCTGCAGGGCGCGGGTGTTGTTGGCGAAACGCTGGGCATACGGGTAGAACAACGCCGAGCTGAGCAGGCGTTTGCGCCGGAACAGTTTGAGCATGCAACCATCGGTCAACCGGAGCACCTTGTCGCCAGAACCATCGGCTTCCAGCACCTGCGCGCCAGCACGCAATGCCTCATAGGTGTTGTGATCGATTACTTGCATGCCTGACTCCCATCAATAGCCGGTTATCTTAACCGACTTGATGCAAGGCTGGCCCCTGCTCATGTTTTTTGGGGGGAAGAGGCCTGTGATATGATCCGCGCCTTACTGATTTGCGCGGATTCCCATGAGCAGTCCTGAACCGAAAACCCAGTCGACGCTGGCGATTTACTTTCGCCTGCTGACTTACGTACGGCCTTATGTGGGTCTGTTCATCCTGAGTATCGTCGGGTTCCTGATCTTCGCATCGACCCAGCCGATGCTCGCTTACATTCTCAAATATTTCGTCGATGGCCTGGCGAACCCCGAGGCCAGCCTGTTCCCCGGCAACCCCTATCTGGGCAAGTTGCAGTTGCTGGAAACCGTGCCACTGATGATCGTGCTGATCGCGGCCTGGCAGGGCGTGGGTTCGTTCCTCGGTAACTTCTTCCTGGCCCGGGTTTCCCTGGGGCTGGTCCATGACCTGCGCGTGGTGCTGTTCAACAAGTTGTTGGAGCTGCCCAACCGCTTCTTTGACAAGAACAACTCCGGCCACCTGATTTCACGCATTACCTTCAACGTCACCATGGTCACCGGCGCGGCCACCGATGCGATCAAGGTGGTTATCCGCGAAGGCATGACCGTGATTTTCCTGTTCTGCACCCTGGTGTGGATGAACTGGAAACTGACCCTGGTGATGCTGGCGATCCTGCCGGTGATCGGCATGATGGTGAACAGCACCAGCCGTAAATTCCGCAAGCAAAGCAAGAAAATCCAGGTGTCCATGGGCGATGTGACCCATGTGGCCTCCGAGACGATCCACGGCTACCGTGTAGTCCGCAGCTTTGGCGGCGAGCACTATGAAAAGGTGCGTTTCGAGCAGGCGAGCCTGAGCAATACCGAGAAACAACTGGCAATGACCAAGACCGGCGCGGTGTACACGCCGATGCTGCAACTGGTGACCTACAGTGCGATGGCCGTGGTCATGTTCCTGGTCCTGTATTTGCGTGGCGATGCCTCGCCCGGCGACCTGGTGGCCTACATCACCATGGCCGGCCTGCTGCCCAAGCCGATCCGCCAGCTGTCCGAAGTCAGCTCCACCATCCAGAAGGGTGTGGCGGGGGGCGAGAGGAGTTTTNCGAGAGTATTTTCGAGCAGTTGGATGAGCCGGTAGAAGTTGACCAGGGTGTGATTGAGCATGAGCGCCTGGCCGGGCGCATCGAAGTGCGCAACCTCAGCTTCCAATACCCCGATAGCGACAAGAAGGTGCTCAACGACATCAGCTTTATCGTCGAACCTGGGCAAATGGTTGCGCTGGTGGGGCGTTCGGGCAGCGGCAAATCCACCCTGGCGGGCTTGATCCCACGCTTCTATCAGCACGAACAAGGGCAGATTCTGCTCGATGGCGTACGCGTGCAGGATTTCACCCTGCGCAACCTGCGCCGGCAAATTGCCCTGGTGACCCAGCAGGTCACCTTGTTCAACGACACCGTGACCAACAACATCGCCTATGGCGACTTGGCCGGCGCGCCCACCGATGCGGTGCTCCATGCTGCTCGCGAAGCCTATGCCGATGAGTTCATCGTGAAGATGCCCCAGGGCTATGAAACCCTGGTGGGCGAGAACGGCGTGCTGCTGTCCGGCGGCCAGCGCCAGCGCATCGCGATTGCCCGGGCCCTGCTCAAGGATGCGCCGCTGCTGATTCTCGACGAGGCCACCTCGGCCCTGGATACCGAGTCCGAGCGCCATATCCAGGCGGCCCTGGACCATGTGGTGAAAAACCGCACGACCCTGGTGATTGCCCACCGCCTGAGCACCATCGAGAAAGCCGACCTGATCCTGGTGATGGACGACGGCCAGATTGTCGAGCGCGGTACCCATGTCGAGCTGCTGGCGAAGAATGGCTACTACGCGCGGCTGCACGCCAAGGAGTTTGAAGAGGGCGACCCGGTGGCGCCCACCCACGTGACGGATGCCTATTGAGGCGCCATGGCCGCTGGGCCGGGATCGACCGCCAGGATTGAAGCGGTCGATGCTTTTCCCTGTGCTAATATCGCGCCCCTGTTCATTTTGTATGTGGGTTGCTCCATGAAGTTGTCCATGCCGCGATTCGATCAAGCCCCTGTCTTGGTGGTCGGCGATGTCATGCTCGACCGTTACTGGCATGGCGGTACCTCACGGATTTCCCCTGAGGCACCGGTACCGGTAGTCAAGGTCGAGCAAATCGAAGACCGCCCAGGCGGCGCTGCCAACGTCGCCCTTAACATCGCCGCACTCGGCGCCCCGGCCTCCCTGGTCGGCGTGACCGGTGACGACGAAGCCGCCGACAGCCTGACCAACAGCCTGCGCGGCGCTGGCGTGCGTGCCCTGTTCCAGCGTATTGCCCACCAGCCGACCATCGTCAAGCTGCGGGTCATGAGCCGTCACCAGCAATTGCTGCGTATCGATTTTGAAGAACCCTTTGCCACCGACGCCCTGGCCCTCAGTGACCAGGTCGATGCGTTGCTCGAAGGCATCAAGGTATTGGTGCTGTCGGACTACGGCAAAGGTGCATTGAAAAACCACCAGGTGCTGATCCAGGCCGCCAAGGCCCGGGGTATCCCGGTGCTGGCCGATCCCAAGGGCAAGGACTTCTCGGTGTACCGAGGCGCCAGCCTGATCACGCCGAACCTCAGCGAATTTGAAACCATCGTCGGCGGTTGTGTCGATGAGCACGATTTGGTGAGCAAAGGCGCCAGCCTGATGGCCGACCTCGACCTCGGCGCCTTGCTGGTGACCCGTGGCGAACACGGCATGACCCTGCTGCGCCCCGGCCACCCGGCCATGCACTTGCCGGCGCGGGCGCGGGAAGTATTCGATGTCACCGGCGCCGGCGACACGGTGATCTCCACCCTGGCGGCGGCGATCGCGGCCGGCGAGGAATTGCCCCACGCGGTGGCCCTGGCCAACCTGGCGGCGAGCATCGTGGTGGGCAAGCTGGGTACTGCGTCCATCAGCGCCCCGGAACTGCGTCGCGCGATCCAGCGTGAGGAAGGCTCGGAGCGTGGCGTGTTGAGCCTTGAGCAATTGCTGCTGGCGATTGACGATGCCCGGG
Organism: Pseudomonas sp. ICMP 8385; assembly: GCF_002699915.1. Taxonomy (NCBI): domain Bacteria; kingdom Pseudomonadati; phylum Pseudomonadota; class Gammaproteobacteria; order Pseudomonadales; family Pseudomonadaceae; genus Pseudomonas; species Pseudomonas sp. ICMP 8385. The sequence continues at coordinate 44,943 of NZ_LKBY01000124.1, forward strand.
CGCATAACGAAAGCATCGTCTTCACCAACGGTTGTTTCGACATCCTGCATGCTGGCCATGTGACCTACCTGGAGCAGGCTCGCGCCCAGGGTGATCGCCTGATCGTGGCGATCAACGACGATGCGTCGGTCAGCCGCCTGAAAGGGCCGGGTCGGCCGATCAACAGTGTGGACCGGCGCATGGCGGTGCTGGCTGGGTTGGGCGCGGTGGACTGGGTGATCAGCTTCTCCGAGGGCACCCCGGAAAACCTGCTGGCCCAGGTCAAGCCGGACGTGTTGGTCAAGGGGGGGGATTACTCGGTCGACCAGGTGGTCGGTGCCGATATCGTCAACGCCTATGGTGGCAAGGTCAAAGTCTTGGGGCTGGTGGAAAACAGCTCGACCACCGCGATTGTCGAAAAAATTCGCCAAACCAACGATGCCGCTCAATAGGTTTTACCGCTATGTCTGATGCTCTTGTACTGATTACCGGCGGTGCCGGCTTTATCGGTTCCAATCTGGTCGATGCACTGCTGGCCAAGGGCTACGCGGTGCGCGTGCTGGATAACCTGTCCACCGGCAAGCGCAGCAACCTGCCGCTGGATAACCCGCGCCTGCAACTGCTCGAAGGCGATGTGGCCGATGCGGCGCTGGTCGCGCGCGCGGCGGTAGGGGCGACGGCGGTGGTGCACCTGGCGGCCGTCGCTTCGGTGCAGGCGTCGGTGGATGACCCGGTCAGTACGCACCAGAGCAACTTCGTGGGTAGCCTGAACGTTTGCGAAGCCATGCGCCAGGCTGGGGTCAAGCGCGTGGTGTTTGCTTCCAGCGCAGCGGTGTATGGCAACAATGGCGAGGGCGACTCCATCGACGAGCAAACCGCCAAGGCCCCGTTGACGCCGTATGCCTCGGACAAGCTGGCCAGCGAGCACTACTTTGACTTCTATCGGCGCCAGCATGGCCTGGAGCCGGTGATTTTCCGCTTCTTCAATATCTTTGGCCCGCGCCAGGACCCTTCATCGCCGTATTCCGGGGTGATCAGCATCTTCAGCGAGCGTGTGCAAAAAGGCCTGCCGATTGCCGTGTTTGGCGACGGTGAGCAAACCCGGGACTTCATGTACGTCGGGGACCTGGTGGCTGTGCTGGTGCAAGCCGTGGAAATGGCCGATGCGCCTCTGGGCGCGATCAATGTCGGCTGGAACCGCACCACCACCCTCAAGCAGCTGCTGCAGGCACTGTCGGAAATTGTCGGCGCGTTGCCGGCTGTCAGCTACACGGCGCCGCGCTCGGGGGATATCCGGCATTCCAGGGCTAATAACCAGCGCTTGGCGGCGAGTTTCACATTGCCTGAGCCGACACCGTTGAAGGTTGGCCTGGAGAAACTGCTCAACCCGTAGGCATCGCTCGCCACAGGCGGGGCTGCTTCAGCGACCCGCCTTCTTCGGCACCATCTTGCGCAGGATCTGCCTGGCCCGCCCGGTCAGCTGTTTCAACTTCGATTCCTTCTCTGGCGCGCTCAGGCCCTGTTGCTGGAGCCAATCCTTCCACTTGATCCGCTCGTCACGTACCAACCAGCCTTCCTGCTGGGCAAAACTCTCGGCCAGGTACACCCCACGGGTGCTCGCCGGGATCAGTTGATCCTTCTTCAGGGTATACAGCTCGGCGCACGGCTGGCCGTCCTTGAGGGGCATCAGGTACAAGTCCGGGCGCTGGCGGTCCAGGCGCGCCACCAGTTGGTCGCCCTCCAGGCGTTCGTCCACATGGAACAGGCTCAGGGACTTGGCTTCCTTGGGCACTTCCAGGCGCAGGTCATAGATCAATTGCAGGGAGGCCGTGGGCAGGTGCACATAGGCCCGGGGGCGCTCGATCAACTGCATATTGGCGCAGCGCACCGGGCGGGCGGCGCCGGACAACGGCGACAGGCGAAACGGCAAGGCCTCGCGGTAATGCAGGGCGGCGGAGTAGGGCGCCGGCAGCCAGGTGTCGTTGAAACGCCCGCCGAGCCAGCCTTCCGGGGTTTCCAGCAGGCATTCCTCGGCGATTTCCTGGATGGCGGTGTGCAACGGCAGGTTCAGTTCGTGGGCCGGCACGTAGCCGGAAATCAGCTTGAGCACCACATCGCCCCGGTCCTGCCGGCGCTGGCGCACCAAGACCCAGTAATCGCGGTTTTGCCAATGCAGGGTCAGGCGCACCGATACCCCGAGGTTGGCCAACTCCAGGGCAAAGCGCTCGGCATCCGCCACCTCCACCGGCTTGCGTCGTTGCAGGGTCTGGGCAAAGTTGAGCGGCATGCCCACGCTCTGGTAGCTCAGGCCTTCGGGGGTGGCTTCGACGTACAGCGGCAGAGTCTTGAAGTTGCTGGGGTTTTTTCTTATGAGCGTTCGCGGCATGTCGGCTCCTTCTTGCGTCGGGGTCGGCCGCGTCGGCGGCATCAGGATTGGCGAATGATCTGGGCAGCGGTTGCTACGTTATGGGCAAGGTGCAGCGGGTTGATGGTGCCGACAATAGCACTGGCCACGCCCGTTTGCGCAAACAACAAGACGAAACTGGCATGAATTGGATCCATTCCTGGTTCAAGGCATGCATGGCCACTGGCCAGGGCCTTTTTCACTAGGATGCCTTTGCCATGGGCGGCGGCGTAATCGATCACGGCTTTTTCGTTTTGCTCGTTCAGATTGTAGGTGACCATCGCGCAATCGCCTTGTTCCAGAGCCTTCACCCCGCCTTCGACGGTTTTGCCCGAGAAACCGAAACCGCGAATCTTGCCCTCGGCCTTGAGTTGCGCCAGGGTCTGGTAGACCTCGCAATCGTTGAGGATATGCAAGTCGTTGCCGTCGGAATGCACCAGCACCAGGTCGATAAAATCCGTTTCCAGGCGTTTCAGGCTGCGCTCCACGGACCGCCGGGTGTGGGCCGCGCTGAAATCATGGTGGGATACGCCGTCGGTAAACTCTTCGCCGACCTTGCTGACAATCACCCAGTCCTGGCGCTGGCCCCGCAGCAGCGGCCCCAGGCGTTCTTCACTGTGACCATAGGCCGGGGCGGTGTCGATCAGGTTGATCCCCAGTTCGCGCGCCTGGCGCAGCAACATCCGCGCCTCTTCATCATTGGGGATCTGGAAACCATTGGGGTACTTCACCCCCTGGTCGCGCCCCAGCTTCACGGTGCCCAGGCCCAGTGGTGACACCAGCAGGCCGGTGCTGCCCAGGGGGCGATGGAGGTCATGCAGGGTCGGCAGGCTCATGGCAACAATTGCTCCCAGGCAGGTTGGGCGATGGCCGGGCGTGGCAGCTCGGGCAGCGGCGCGCTTGGTGTCGGCTGGATACCGTCACGTTCCAGGGCGCTCAGCACGCGGTCGGCGAAGTCCGGCGCCAGGGCCAGCTTGGTTGGCCAGCCCACCAACAGGCGGCCCTGTTCGGCGAGGAACGCATTGTCTGGCCGGGTCAGGCCCGTTTGCAGGGGTTCGGCGCGATCCACCCGCAGGGTCGCCCACTGGACCTGGCTCATATCGATCCACGGCAGCAGCTGTGCCAGCTCCTTTTGCGCCGTGGCGATCTGCTCGGCGGGTGTGCGGTGCACGCCTTCGGTCTCGGCAATATCGCCGCCCATGTACCACACCCAGTTGCCATCGGCGGCCGGGTGCGTGGTGATGGTGATCCGTGGCTTGGTGCCGCCGCCCAGGCAGTGCGCATACAGGGGTTTGAGGCCGGGGCCCTTGGCGATGATCATATGCAGCGGGCGCTTTTGCATGGCCGGCTGGCTCAGGCCCAGGGCCGTCAGCAGCTCGGCGGTGCCGCCGCCGGCACTCAGCACGATGCGCTGGGCGCGGATCGCCCGGCCATCGACTTTCAGGCCGACCAGCAGGCCACCTTCCAGCAGCGGCTCGATCTGTTGCCCGGCGAGCAGGCCGTCGCCAGCCAGTTGTGCCAGGCGTTCGATCAGGCTCGGTACATCCACCACCAGTTCGGCCAGGCGATAGACCTTGCCCTTGAAGCGGCGGTCTTGCAGGGCCGGCGGCAAATCGTCGCCCTTGACCTGGTCGACGCGGCCCCGCACTGCCTTGCTGGCGAAGAAACTGGTGAGGTTGCCGGCCAGGGTGCCCGGCGACCACAGGTAATGGGCCTGGGACAGCAGGCGCACGCCCGTCAGGTCCAGCTCGCCGGTGCCCGCCAGGGCTTCGCGCCAGCGTCGTGGCATATCGGCAATGGCTTCGGAGGCACCGGTCAGGGCGCCATGTAGGGCGTATTTTGCACCACCGTGAATGATCCCCTGGGACTTCACGCTCTGCCCACCACCCAGGGTCGCGTTCTCCACCACAAGCGTGGAAAACCCCTGGCTGCGCAGGCGCGCATTGAGCCAGAGGCCGGCAACCCCGGCGCCGACAATCAGGACGTCGGTGGAAATAACGGATGGCATGGGGCGACCTCAGTGTTCAGAACAAGAGGCCAAGTATACAGACTCGACAGCGGGATCTTTGCCCAGGATCAACAACTGTAGAAGGTCAGTGGCCCGCTGTTTTTGAAAACAACTGAATCACCACCACCCCCAGCACAATCAGGCCCATTCCCAGCATCGCCGGTAGATCGAGCTTCTGCCCATAGATAAACAGCGCCGCGATGCTGACCATGACGATCCCCAGCCCCGCCCACACCGCGTAGGCCACGCCCACCGGCACGGTGCGCACCACCAGGGTCAGCATCCAGAACGCCACGCCATAGCCGACGATAACCAGCAGCAGCGGGATCGGCGTGCTCCAGCCTTTGATCGCTTTCATGGAAACGGTAGCGATCACTTCCGAGCAGATGGCAATGGCCAGGTAGTAGTAGGCGGCGTTCATGGGGGTGTTCCTCGGAAATAGGGGCGCGTAACAAGGCCGGCATTCTAGAGACTTCATAGATGGGGTAAAGTCATTACCTATCCGAATTTAAGATGGGTTGAGCCAATGAGTGTGCAGTGGAACCTGGAGCAGATGCGCCTGTTTGTCAGCGTCGCCGAGCAGCGCTCGTTTTCGGCGGTGGCGCGGGACCAGCGCAAGGCGCAGTCGGCGGTGAGTAATGGCATTGCCTTGCTGGAGGCCGACCTGGGCGTGAGCCTGTTTGATCGCAGCAGCGGTCGCCAGCCCCGTTTGACGGCGGCCGGCGCGGTCCTGCTGGAAGAAGCCCGGGAAGTGCTGCGCCAGTGTGAGCGCCTCAATGGCCGCGCCCTGTCCCTGATGCGCGGCGAAGAAGCACGACTGCGCCTGGCCCAGGACGAAGCCATGCTGTATCAGCCGGTGCTCGACAGCCTTGAGGCGCTGGCCGGGAAATTTCCCAGCCTGGAAGTGCAATTGTCCAGCACAGCCCAAGGTGATGTCGCACGCAAGCTGGTGGAGCGCAAGGCCGACCTGGGGTTGCTGTTCTATCACGACCAGATCCCCGAAGCCCTGGAGCGGCGGGTGGTCGGCAGTGTGGAGATGGTCACGGTGTGCGGCGTCGGCCATCCGCTGGCCCGGGGTGGGTTTGTCGATTGCCAGCGCCTGGCGCAGTTTCGCCAGTTGCTGATGTCGACCCAGACCAGCGTCTACCCCGGCAGCGAGGCGGCCAGCCCGCAGGTGTGGCGCGCCGACAGTTTCTACGTGCTGGCCGAGTGGCTGGCCCGGGGCCTGGGCTGGGCCTGGTTGCCCCGGCATGTGGTGCAATACCCCACGTATCAGGGGCAGATGGTCGAGCTGGACAGCGAATGGACCCCGCCGGCCCTGGTGGTGGAACTGGTGTGGCGGCGCGATGAGCCCCTGGGCCCGGCGGCGCGTTTTCTGGCCGAACGTTTTACCGCGTGTTTGCAGGCGATCGGCTGAAAAAGCCGATAAACTCCGCCGCCATGAATAGAACTCTCTACAGCTGTGTGTTTTACCTGGCGCTGCCGTTGGTGGCCTTACGACTTTGGCTACGGGCCCGCAAGGCGCCGGCCTACGCCAAGCGCGTCAGCGAGCGCTTTTCCTACGGCTTGCCGGTGCTCAAGCCCGGCGGGATCTGGGTGCATGCGGTGTCGGTGGGCGAGAGCATCGCGGCCGCGCCGATGATCCGTGGCTTGCTGGAGCGTCATCCTGAGTTGCCGATCACCGTCACCTGCATGACGCCCACCGGTTCCGAGCGGATCCAGGCACTGTTCGCCCATGAGCCGCGCATCCAGCATTGCTACCTGCCCTACGATTTACCGTGTGCCGCCAAGCGTTTTCTGGACCGGGTGCAGCCTAAGCTTGCGGTCATCATGGAAACCGAGTTGTGGCCCAACCATATCCACCAATGTGCCAAGCGCGGGATTCCCGTGGCCCTGGCCAATGCGCGGCTGTCAGCACGCTCGGCCAAGGGCTATGCACGTTTCGCCAAGCTGACGGCGCCGATGCTGGCAGAAATGAGCCTGTTTGCCGTGCAGACCGCCACCGAGGCCGAGCGCTTTCGCAGCCTGGGTGCGCGCGCCGAAACGGTTGAAGTCACCGGCTCGATCAAGTTTGACCTGAGCATCGACCCGCAACTGCTGGCGCGTGCCGCGGCCTTGCGCGAACAGTGGCAGGCCAGCGAGCGCCCGGTGTGGATCGCCGCCAGTACCCATGAGGGTGAAGATGCCGTGGTGCTGGCTGCGCATCGGCAACTGTTGGCCAGCTACCCCAATGCGCTGCTGATCCTGGTGCCCCGTCATCCAGAGCGGTTCAACGCAGTGCTGGAGCTGTGCCAACAGCAGGGTTTTGCCACGGTGCAGCGCTCCAGCGACGCGCCGGTCGATGCCGAGACCTCGGTGTTGCTGGGCGACACCATGGGCGAGTTGCTGTTTCTCTACGCCTTGGCCGATAGCGCTTTCGTCGGCGGCAGCCTGGTGCCCAATGGCGGGCATAACCTGCTGGAGCCGGCGGCGCTGGCCAAGCCGGTGATCAGCGGTCCGCACCTGTTCAACTTCCTCGAAATCGCCGCGCTGATGCGCGAGGCCGGGGCGTTGCAGGCAGTGGATGATGCTGAAGGGTTGGCCGAGGCGGTGCGGCAGTTGTTTGAACTGCCGCAGGATGCCCAGAAGATGGCGCAGGCGGGGCTCAAGGTGATGCAGGCCAACCAGGGCGCGTTGAAGCGTTTGCTCGATGGCTTGGACAGACTGCTCAAAGCCTGACCTGTGGGAGCTGGCTTATGTGGTGGGTTTAGTTACCAGGGCGGGCCTTCAGTTGTTCGGCCGCAGCCTTGGCCAGGTCCGGCGGCAGGAAGTCCTTGTCCGGGTTGTAGTCGGCCTTCAGGTACCGCGCCAGGTCCTGCAAGTCCCCCGGGTTCAATGTCCCCGCCGCCTGCTTCAAGCGCAGGTTGTCGAGGATGTAGTCATAGCGGCTGTTGTTGTAGTTGCGCACCGACGCGTAGAGCTGGCGCTGCGAATCCAGCACATCGACGATATTGCGCGTGCCCACCTGGTAACCGATTTCCGTGGCTTCCACTGCGCTCTGGTTGGAGATGATCGACTGGCGGCGCGCCTGCACCTGTTCGACGTCGGTGTTGACCGCGCGGTGCAGGTTGCGGGTGTTTTCCACCACCTGGCGGCGCAGGCCCTCGCGTTGCTGTTCGGTCTGGCCCAGGCGCGAATAGGATTCGCGCACCTGGGAGCTGGTGAGGCCGCCGCTGTACAACGGGATGTTCAGGCGCAGGCCGATGGTGCGCTGCTCGACATCACCGCCATAAGGCTGACCGAAGGCATTGGGGTTGCGTAAACCGAGGGCGTCATTGTCGCCTTTCTCGTATTGCGCCACCGCGTCCAGGGTCGGCGCGTGGCCGGCCTTGCGTTGCTTGAGGGTTTCTTCGGCGGCGGTGACCGCATAGTTGCTGGCCAGCAGGTTCAGGTTCTGCCGCCCGGCGGTGTCGACCCAGGCCTTGGCATCGTTCGGTGCCGGTGGTAACACCGGCAAGGTATGGACGATGCCCTGGATCGAATTGTATTGGCGGTTGGTCAGGGTGATCAGCGCTTCAAACGCATCATCCACCTGGCGCTGGGCGAGGATCCGGTTGGCCCGCGCGGTGTCGTAGCTGGCCTGGGATTGCAGCACGTCGGTCTTGTCCGACAGGCCCACGTCGAAACGCTCGTTGGACTGGTCCAGTTGGCGTTTGAAGGCGGCTTCTTCGGCCTTGGTCGAGGCCAGGTTGTCCTGGGCACGCAACACGGCGAAATAGTTTTCGGCACTTTGCAGGATCAATTCCTGCTCGGTGGCCGACAGTTGCAGGGCGGCTTGTTCATTGACGGCTTCGGCGGCTTGCAACTGGAACCAGCGGTCGGCACGGAACAGTGGCTGGCTCAGGGTCGCGCGCCAGGTATGGGCGTCGCGATTGGCGGTAGCCGACGGGGTATCGATCTGGGTGCGCACGTTGTTCACGTCGGCCCCGGCCGAAAGGTTGGGCAGCAAGCCGGCGCGGGCCTGGGGCACCACTTCTTTCTGCGCGCCATATTGGGCGCGGGCGGCGGCCAGGTCGGCGTTGTTGTCCACCGCTTCCTGGTAGACGCTGACCAGGTCGGTTTTGGTCGACAAGGGCGCTTCTGCTGCCCAGACCAGTCCATTGGTCGCACAAGACACGGCAAGAGCCAGTGAAAGTTTGCGCAGCATGAGGCGATCCCTAGATAAATATTACGACAATAATTTAGCGCCCAAGGCTACGACGAGCAATCCATAGCGTCAAGCCGCTGAGGCAGGAGCCGAGTGTAGTGGTCGCACCCCGGCACAACAATCCTGTAATTGCGCCATTCATCATGCTGAATGCACCGCTATTGGCAATTTGCCTGCTCCATGGTCTAGACTGACCGCGTTCTTGTCGGGGTGCCTTGCTATGAGGCTGAGATCGGTCAATACCGGATCCCGTTGAACCTGATCAGGTTAGCGCCTGCGTAGGGAACAAGATTTCTCGTCACCCGGCGAGTCCTCTTGTGCTTCGTCCGGGATGTTGTTCGACAATCGAACAGCCCTCGTGCACCAAGCACAGCACTGCCTCCAGTGCGTCCATCCGTCACAGGTTCGCTCCGACAAAAATCCACTGCCTGGATGTGTCTGGAGAGCCCGTGATGAGTACAAAACTAAAAAACACCGTGCATTTGAGTGAGTCGGCCAAGGTTGACTCGGGATCTGTGCAGCCCTTTACCCGCTCGCAAAAAGTCTATGTGCAGGGCACTCGCCCGGATATCCGCGTGCCGATGCGCGAAGTCAGCCTGGACGTGACCCCCACCGACTTCGGCGGTGAGATCAATGCACCGGTGGTGGTCTACGACACCTCCGGCCCGTACACCGACCCGAATGTCATCATCGACGTGCGCAAAGGCCTGGGCGATGTGCGCTCGCCATGGATCGAATCCCGTGGCGACACCGAGCGCCTGCCGGGCCTCAGTTCGCACTTCGGCCAACAGCGCCTGAGCGACGCCGAACTGACCGCCCTGCGTTTTGCCCACGTGAAAAACCCACGCCGCGCCAAGGCCGGGGCCAACGTCACGCAGATGCACTACGCGCGCCAGGGCATCATCACCGCCGAGATGGAATACGTCGCCATCCGCGAAAACATGAAGCTCGAAGAAGCCCGCGCCAGTGGCCTGCTCGAGCAGCAGCACGCCGGCCACAGCTTTGGTGCCAGCGTGCCGAAAATCATCACCCCGGAGTTCGTGCGCGAAGAAATCGCCCGTGGCCGCGCCATCATTCCGGCCAACATCAACCATACCGAACTGGAACCGATGATCATCGGCCGTAACTTCCTGGTGAAGATCAACGGCAATATCGGCAACAGCGCCCTGGGTTCGTCCATCGAAGAAGAAGTGGCGAAACTCACCTGGGGCATTCGCTGGGGGTCGGACACGGTGATGGACCTGTCCACCGGCAAGCACATCCACGAAACCCGCGAGTGGATCATCCGCAACTCGCCGGTGCCGATCGGCACCGTGCCGATCTACCAGGCCCTGGAAAAAGTCGGCGGCGCCGCCGAAGACCTGACCTGGGAGCTGTTCCGCGACACCTTGATCGAACAGGCCGAGCAGGGCGTCGATTACTTCACCATTCATGCTGGCGTGTTGCTGCGCTATGTACCGCTGACCGCCAAGCGCGTCACCGGCATTGTGTCCCGGGGCGGCTCGATCATGGCCAAGTGGTGCCTGGCGCACCATAAAGAGAACTTTACCTACACGCATTTCGACGAAATCTGCGAAATCATGAAGGCCTATGACGTCAGCTTCTCCCTCGGCGATGGCCTGCGTCCGGGCTCGATTGCCGACGCCAACGATGCGGCGCAGTTCGGTGAGCTGGAAACCCTTGGCGAGTTGACCAAGATTGCCTGGAAGCACGACGTGCAAACCATGATCGAAGGCCCTGGCCATGTGCCGATGCAGTTGATCAAGGAGAACATGGACAAACAGCTGGAGTGCTGCGACGAAGCGCCGTTCTACACCCTGGGCCCGCTGACCACCGATATCGCGCCCGGCTACGACCACATCACCTCGGGGATCGGCGCGGCGATGATCGGCTGGTTCGGTTGCGCCATGCTGTGCTACGTCACGCCCAAGGAACACCTGGGCCTGCCGAACAAGGATGACGTGAAGACCGGGATCATCACCTACAAAATCGCGGCCCACGCGGCGGATTTGGCCAAGGGCCATCCCGGCGCGCAGATCCGCGACAACGCCTTGAGCAAGGCACGGTTCGAGTTCCGCTGGGAAGACCAGTTCAACCTCGGCCTGGACCCGGACACCGCACGCTCCTATCACGATGAAACCCTGCCCAAGGACTCGGCCAAGGTCGCGCACTTTTGCTCGATGTGCGGGCCGAAATTCTGCTCGATGAAAATCACCCAGGAAGTGCGCGAATACGCGGCCAACCAGCGCATCGAAGCGGTGGACGTGGATGTGGCCAAGGGCTTGGCCGAACAGGCGCAGCGGTTCAAGCAGGAGGGCAGTCAGCTCTACAAAAAGGTCTGACCCCAATGATCGTTCCCACGCTCTGCGTGGGAATGCATCCCGTGACGCTTCGCGTCACAACGCGGACGCAGAGCGTCCAACGCGGCATTCCCACGCGGAGCGTGGGAACGATCAATCTTCAGCGGCGTGCAGGCACTAGCTCAGGCTTGATGATGCCGTCGAGGCGCGCGTAAGGAATCTGCAACTCGACGTGGCCCATGGCGTAGGGCGCAATGGTGGTGGTGGGGTACTTGAGCACCACCGCGCCGTAGGTCAGCGCCACGTTCGGGGTTTTCTGGAAGGGCCAGCTTTTCACGTACTCCGGCTCCAGGCTCAGGCGGGTGCTGATCAGCCAGCTGTTGTGGGCCACCTGGGCGGCTTTCCAGAACGCATCTTCCTTGCCGGGGCGCAACATGTCCGTCAGGGTCAGGTTTTTCTGCTGCTGGCGCGAGTAGTTGATAAAGCCACGACCGGGTTCGCCATGGGCGCCGCCGGTGTCCAGGTAGCTGGACAGTTCGATGATCACCAAGCCGTCATGCTGCTCCCGTACCTTGGCCTGCAAATACATACTGTTGCGCGGGCCGGACTCGCGTAGGAATTTTTCCCGATAGGCATTCAGCGAGGCTGGCAGTGGCGCGCCGGGGGCGGTGCGGGTCATTTCCAGCAAGCGTTGCTCGATCAGGGCATCGAGCTTGGGCTCGTTGGCGAAATGCACCGTATCGATGTTCACCAGTGGGCAATCGGCGGCGGTGCAGCCGGGTTGCACCACCTCGGAGGCATCGCGGGTGGCTTCCAGCGGTGCGCGGTAGCTGGGTTGGAACAGGCTCTGGCAAGCGCCGAGGGTCAGGGCAATACAGGCCACGGAGGCGACTTTTAACAGCGACATGGGCGTCCTTCATAAAGCGGAGAAGAGCGAAAGATATGGGGCTTCGACTGTCGGCATCCCAGTCAGTTCGCCACTAAGCTGATTACAGTGAGTTTGACCGCCGCCGCCTGTCCCGGCAACAGGAAAGGGGCTGCACCGACGGGCGCGTGCGCTGTAGGATGGCGCGATGCCAAGACACACACCGCAATAAACGAGGGTTGATATGACCGACAGTGCGAAATCGACGCCGACCAGGTTTGAAGAGGTTCAGCGCGACAATGCCTACCAGGGCTTCTACAAGCTTGATCGTGTACAGCTGCGCCACGAGCTGTTCGACGGCGGCATGAGCCCGGTGATCAACCGCGAGATTTTTGTGCGCCACGATGCCGTCTGTGTCCTGCCCTACGATGCGCAACGCGATGAAGTGGTGCTGATCGAACAGTTCCGCGTGGGTGCCATGGGTCGCACCGACAACCCCTGGTTGGTGGAGATGGTGGCCGGCCTGATCGACAAGGACGAGCAACCGGAGGAGGTTGCGCACCGCGAAGCCGAGGAGGAAGCTGGGCTGACCTTCTCTGCGCTGTGGCCAATCACCCAATATTTCCCGTCGCCGGGTGGCAGCACCGAACTCGTCCACCTGTTCCTGGGGCGTTGCGACAGTACCGGTGCCGGCGGGATCCATGGCCTGGCCGAAGAAGCAGAAGATATCCGCGTCACTGTCTGGGCCTTTGAAGATGCCCTGCAAGCGGTACGCGACGGTAAGATTTCCAACGCAGCCAGCATTATCGCCCTGCAATGGCTTGCGCTTAATCGCGCGGAAGTGAGGGGGTTATGGCAGTAAAGGCACGGGAACGCTACCGGGTCGACCTGATCGGCTTGCAAGCTGCTTGCGAGGCCAACTATGCACGGCTGATGCGCCTGTTGCCGGACATGCGCCACACGCCCGAAGCGCGACGGATCGCCGTGACCCACGGCGACCAGATGCTCGGCGTGCTGAACCTGGAAGTCATCCTCACCTGCCCGTACACCAGCACCCTGCGCGTGCGCCAGGAGCACAGCCTGCCATGGCTGCCGGTGCCGCAGCTGGAAGTGCAGGTGTACCACGATGCGCGGATGGCCGAAGTGGTCAGCGCCGAACATGCGCGGCGCTTTCGCAGCATCTATCCTTACCCCAATGTGTTCATGCACCAGCCCGATGAGAAAGCCCAGCTCAATGTGTTCCTCGGCGAATGGTTGAGCCATTGCCTGGCCCTGGGCCATGAGTTTGAAGTCGTGCGCTAGAGGTGAACGGCGTGCGCTTCACGGGTTTCCTCTTTGTGTCCTGCCCCAGCATAATTGCGCCCATTGTCCCTTTTTCGTGATTGCCCTGGGAGAACGCCTTGCCGAGCGTATCCACCGTGAACCCTGATGTGCCGGTGTTGCTGGTGCAACTGTCCGACAGCCACCTGTTTGCCGAGGCCGGCGGCACGCTGCTGGGCATGAATACCCGCGACAGCCTGCAACGGGTGATTGACCTGGTCCTGGCCCAGCAGCCGCAGATTGATTTGCTGCTGGCCACCGGCGACCTGTCCCAGGACGGCACACTTGAGTCCTACCAGCAGTTTCGCGACCTGAGCCAGCAGATCGGCGCCCCGGCGCGCTGGATTCCGGGCAATCACGATGAACCACAGGTCATGGCCCAGGCGACCATGGGCAGCGCGCTGCTGGAGCCGGTGGTGGATGTGGGCAACTGGCGGGTCATTTTGCTGGACTCCGCCGTGCCGGGCTCGGTGCCGGGTTATCTGGCGGATGTGCAATTGCAACGCTTGGCCCAGGCCTTGAGCGAAGCACCGGGCCGTCATCACCTGGTGTGCTTCCACCATCACCCGGTGTCCATTGGTTGCGCCTGGATGGAGCCGATTGGCCTGCGCAATCCCGAGGCGCTGTTTGCCGTGCTCGACCGCTTTCCCCAGGTGCGGGCGGTGCTGTGGGGGCATGTGCACCAGGAAATCGACCGGGAGCGCCAGGGCGTGCGCCTGTTGGCGTCGCCGTCGACCTGCATCCAGTTCGCCCCGGGCAGTGAGGATTTCCAGGTCAGCGAACAGGCCCCCGGCTATCGCTGGCTGCGTTTGCATGCCGATGGCCGGTTGGAAACCGGCGTGGAGCGGGTCCAGGGGTTTGTATTCACCGTCGATTACGGTAGCAATGGCTACTGATCTATTGAGGGTAGTCCCGCGCTAACCTCACCACTGTAATGCCTGGCCCCAGATGCCGCAGCGAAGGCTGGATCAGCACGCAGTTGTCGTACGGCGTGACAATTTCGCGCTGAGCGTCCCGGGCGATCACCGTTCCTGCGTGAGTGATCCGTTCCAGGCCACGGAAGTCATCGGTGAAACGGAAGTCCATACCGTGGGCGATGACGGGCTCGGTGACTTGCAGGCATTGCTGGGGTGCGGGGTTTTCCTGGCGCAGAAACCTCGACACGTTGGTTTCGGCGACTGTTTCAGTCGCGATCAGGAAACGTGCCGCCACATCGAGGGCGACGTATTCGCTTTTTTTTGAAAAATGCTGGCCGGTCTCGATCAGCAGCGCATTTTTGTGGCTGGCGGCATCGCCAACCCCGCCGTAGTCCCGCATGCGCTGGCCGTTGGCATGGCCGGCGTCCGCGACGATGGTTGCCGGTACACCTAATGATTGGGCGAACGCCAGGCCTTTGGCGCAGGCGCCGCACATCATCAGCGGCGGGGATTCTTCGTGCATTGAGTGGATATCGAGCAGCAAGTCCACATTGTCGATCAGCGGTCGCAACTCCCGTGCGCGGCGCAATTCGGCGGAGTCGCGCGGGCCGTCGAGGGTTGCGGGCAGCCAGACGCGGTTCATGTCCTCGTCAATAAAGCGGGCCGCATCGATGTCCTGTGGGTCGAAGCGTTGATAGGCCGCTATATTGGCGAACCCCAGCGACAATCGCCCCTGGCGCGGTCGCACCCCGCTGCGCAACAGGGTGTCCACCGCGATTGCTCCGCTGACTTCATTGCCATGGGTCAGCGCCATGATCAGCACATGGGGCCCTGGCTTGCCGCTGTCGAAGCTGTGGATATAGTCGATTCCAGCGTTGCCGGTTTTCCATTGGCTCAGGTCAGGGAACCGGACTTCCACGGGGTAGGGTTTGAGTGCTGCACGAACCTGCTCAAGGGTTTTCATTTCAGTCTCCAACTGACCGGTGGGGGCACTTGTCGCGCGGGATTAGGGCGCGACAAGCAGCAAGCATTGGCTTAATTGGCGCTTGGCTGGGTGCCGCGCATGCGTCGGCCCAGGCAGACAATCGCCAGTACGCTGATCAAAATGGTCGTCATCACATAAAAACTGGGGGCCAGCTTGCTGCCGCTGGCGTCGATCATCCAGGTCACGATCAACGGTGCGAAACCACCAAACAGGGTGACGGAAAAGTTGTAGCTCAGCGCCAGGCCGGTCCCGCGAATGCTGGTGGGGAAGATATCGGCCAGCATCGCCGGGATCGGTCCCAGGCAGGCGGCGATCAACAACCCGACAAGCGCTTGCACGACCAGCAATGTAGAAAAACTGGGGAAGGCATTGAGCAGTGCGAACATCGGATAAGACGACAGCCCGGTAATCAGCAAGGCGATGGTCAGTACCCGAAACCGTCCGTGGCGATCGGATAAACCGCCAAATACCGGGGCCATGAGCATCAGCGTGATGCCGGTCATCAGGGCGCCGAGATACGACGAAGTGGCCGTGATATTCAGTTGTTTAAAGGCATAGATCGGCATGTACAGCTTGTGTACATAGTTGAAGGCGGTTGCTCCGGCCACCACGCCGATAGCCAGCAACAGGCTGACGTGCCCTTTGACCAGCACGTCTCGCAGCGGTGTCTTGAGCGCTGTGCTGGCGGCGCTTTTCTTGAAGTCCGGGGTTTCATCGATTTGCGTACGAATATAGAAGCCCACGGGCCCGATCAGCAGGCCGAAGCCGAATGCCACACGCCACCCCCAGTCGTTCAACTGCACGTCCGACAGCACATAGCTGAGGAGTGCACTGACACCCGCGGCCAAAACCGTCGCCAGTCCCTGGGTCGACAACTGCCAGCTGGCAAAGAACCCCCGGCGCTTGGCATCGGCGTGCTCGACCATAAACGCAGTCGCCGCTCCAAACTCACCGCCCGTAGAAAACCCCTGGAGCATGCGCGCAACGATGATCAACAGCGGCGCGGCCAGGCCGATCTGCTCGTAGGTCGGGGCGAAGGTAATTATTGCGGTGCCGATCAGCATGATCATGATCGACATCGTTAACGAAGCCTTTCGCCCGGCCCTGTCGGTGTAGGCGCCGAGCACAATGGCGCCCAGCGGGCGCATCAGGAAGGAAATGCCGAACGAACCTACGGCCAGCAACAATGAAGTGGTTTCGTTATCCGACGGGAAAAACAGTTTGCCGATGACCACCGCGAAGTAGCCGTAGATCAATAAATCATAAAACTCCAACGCGTTGCCGACACTGGCAGCGATGATCTCTTTCCATGGGCCTCGCTGGGTTGGAGCCTGTGCCGATGATAGGGCGGATGATGGGACTGTCATGAGTGTGCACCAGGTCTGTTTCACTGTTGGCATTCGGATTCGCCGCACCGCAGCGCGGCCTGGCGAGATCGAAGGCATTAATTGTTATGGGTGAAAGCCCGGATGAAAGTGAATCAAGTGCGCATGAACGGCAATTGCCGTTTCGGCACAGGTTTGAGCTGTTTTGGCACGGGGCCGGTAGGCGTTGGGTTTTACGCATCTTGACGTTGAGGCAACGACCGCGTCACAGGCCTTCCCAGATCCTCATGACCATTTCGCTCTGGTTGGTGCGCAGGCGATGCAGCGAGACGTCGAAGCCGACGTGAAACTCGGGGCCGCCTGCAATCACCAGCTCGCCGCAGGCCAGCGCAGCCTTGACCACCATGCGCGGCAGCCACGCCAGGCCTCTGCCGCGCTTGGCCATTTCCAGAATGGCGTCATAGGAATCAGCCTGGTAGACCATGCGCAATGCCAGGTGCTGGGGCAGCTGCTCAAGGTGTTGGGCCAGCACGCCGCGTAGGGCCAGGGAGGGCGAGAAGGCCAGCCAGGGGATGCTCAGGGCGCTGTGGTTGGCGGATATCTGCTGCCGCGCTTGACCTTTGGCGTCCGGCGCGCTGACCGGCAGCAGTTCCTCACGGGCCAGTACCCGGGAGTCGAAACGCTCCGGGTCCAACAGCGTCTGGGTCAATGGGCTGGAAAAGCTCAACAGCAGGTCGACGTCGCCGGCGGCCAACTTGCTGATCGCTTCTTGCGCCCCGCTGGTGACCAATGACACCGCAAAGTTGCCCAGGCGCTGGTGCAGTGACTCGTACCAGTCCGGGAAAAAATCACTGGCCAGGGTCCGGCCGGTGGCGATCCGTACAGGCTCGTCGCGGCTCAGGGGGCTGCCTTTGAATTGCGCCCTGACGGTGTTCAGCAATTGCAGGGATTGCGTGGCGGCATCCAGGAACAGCACGCCGCAAGGCGTCAGTGACAGGGGCTGTTTGCGCTCGATCAATGGCGTGCCGACCCATTCCTCCAGCGCCCGGATCCGTCGGCCGAACGCCGGGTGCGTGACACAGCGATTTTCGGCGGCCCGCGACAGGCTGCGGGTGCGGGCCAGTTCGATAAAATCCTCAAGCCATTCAAGTTGCATGCGGTTTTCCTGCCTGGCGGCTCATCAACGCGGCGCAACCGATAGTACCGCCAGCGGCGATGGGCTGCACCCACAACCCCCCCGTTCCCTGTAAACTGCGCCCCTTTGGCTGATAACGCACGGAGAGCCCGGCATGTCCGCTTCGATCTTGTATATCCACGGTTTCAACAGTGCGCCGGCCTCGACCAAGGCCAGCCAACTGATGGGCGTGATGGACAGCCTCGGTCTGGCTGGCCAACTGCGGGTGCCGGCCTTGCATCACCACCCACGCCAGGCGATTGCCCAGCTGGAGCAGGCGATCAGCGAGCTGGGGCGGCCGCTGCTGGTCGGCAGCTCACTCGGCGGCTACTATGCAACCCATCTTGCCGAACGCCATGGCCTCAAGGCCCTGCTGGTCAACCCGGCGGTCAGCCCCCATCGCATGTTCGACGGTTACCTGGGCCCTCAGCAGAACCTCTACACCGGTGAAACCTGGGAACTGACCCTCGATCACGTCGCGGCCCTGGCTGCGCTTGAGGTTGCAGCGCCCCAGGATGCCCAGCGTTATCAGGTGTGGTTGCAGACCGGGGACGAAACACTGGATTATCGCCTCGCCGAGCAGTATTACCGGGCCTGCGCCTTGCGTATCCAGGCCGGTGGCGACCACAGTTACCAGGGCTTTGGCCAACAATTGCCGGCGCTGTTGAGTTTTGCCGGCATTGGCGCAGATCAGTACCAATCCTTCGATTTCACCGCATTGTGAAACCGCAGGTTACTTTTTAATCGAACGACTCACGACGAGACCCTATGGCCACTCCCAGCGCTAGCTCTTATAACGCCGACGCCATCGAAGTCCTCTCGGGCCTCGACCCGGTGCGCAAACGCCCCGGCATGTACACCGACACCAGTCGGCCGAACCACCTTGCCCAGGAAGTCATCGACAACAGCGTCGACGAAGCCTTGGCCGGGCACGCCAAGTCGGTCCAGGTCATCCTGCACGCCGACCACTCCCTGGAAGTGTCCGACGACGGGCGCGGCATGCCGGTGGACATCCACCCCGAAGAGGGCGTGTCGGGTGTCGAGCTGATCCTCACCAAGCTCCACGCCGGCGGCAAGTTCTCCAACAAGAACTACCAGTTTTCCGGCGGCTTGCACGGTGTGGGTATTTCCGTGGTCAACGCCCTGTCCACGCAGGTGCGGGTCAAGGTCAAGCGCGATGGCAACGAATACCAGATGACCTTCGCCGATGGCTACAAGGCCACCGAGCTGGAAGTGGTCGGCACGGTCGGCAAGCGCAACACCGGCACCAGTGTGTACTTTGCGCCGGACCCGAAATATTTCGACTCCCCCAAGTTCTCCATCAGCCGCCTCAAGCACGTACTCAAGGCCAAGGCCGTGTTGTGCCCGGGTTTGCTGGTCAGCTTTGAAGACAAAGGCACCGGCGAAAAGGTCGAGTGGCACTACGAAGACGGCCTGCGCTCCTACCTCGAAGACTCGGTCAGCGAGTTCGAGCGCCTGCCCAACGAGCCGTTCTGCGGCAGCCTGGCCGGTAACAAGGAGGCCGTGGACTGGGCCTTGCTGTGGTTGCCCGAGGGCGGCGACAGTGTGCAGGAAAGCTACGTCAACCTGATCCCCACCGCCCAGGGCGGGACCCACGTCAATGGTCTGCGCCAGGGCTTGCTGGATGCCATGCGCGAATTCTGCGAATACCGCAGCCTGTTGCCGCGTGGGGTGAAGCTGGCGCCGGAAGACGTCTGGGAACGCATCGCCTTTGTGCTGTCGATGAAGATGCAGGAGCCGCAATTCTCCGGCCAGACCAAGGAGCGCCTGTCGTCCCGCGAGGCGGCGGCGTTTGTCTCGGGCGTGGTCAAGGACGCGTTCAGCCTGTGGCTCAACGAGCACCCGGAACTGGGCCTGGCCCTGGCGGAACTGGCGATCAACAACGCCGGGCGGCGCCTCAAGGCCAGTAAAAAGGTCGAGCGCAAGCGCATCACTCAGGGCCCGGCACTGCCGGGCAAGCTGGCGGACTGCGCCGGCCAGGACCCGATGCGCTCCGAACTGTTCCTGGTCGAAGGCGATTCTGCCGGCGGTTCGGCCAAGCAGGCGCGGGACAAGGAATTCCAGGCGATCCTGCCGCTGCGCGGCAAGATCCTCAATACCTGGGAAGTCGATGGCAGCGAAGTGCTGGCCAGCCAGGAAGTGCACAACATCGCCGTGGCCATTGGCGTCGATCCGGGCGCCGAGGACATGAGCCAGTTGCGCTACGGCAAGATCTGCATCCTCGCCGACGCCGACTCCGACGGCCTGCACATCGCCACGTTGCTTTGCGCCCTGTTCGTCCAGCATTTCCGCCCGCTGGTGGATGCCGGTCACGTCTACGTGGCCATGCCGCCGCTGTACCGTATCGACCTGGGCAAAGAAATCTACTACGCCCTGGACGAAGCCGAGCGCGACGGCATCCTCGACCGCCTGGTGGCCGAGAAAAAACGCGGCAAACCACAAGTCACCCGATTCAAGGGCCTGGGTGAAATGAACCCGCCGCAACTGCGCGAAACCACCATGGACCCGAACACCCGGCGCCTGGTGCAGTTGACCCTGGAAGACTACGCCGCCACCTCGGAAATGATGGACATGTTGCTGGCCAAGAAGCGCGCCGGCGACCGCAAGGCCTGGCTGGAGTCCAAAGGCAACCTGGCCGAGGTCTTGGGCTGATGCGCAGCGGTTTCGCCCTGGCGATTCTGTTGTTGAGCGGGTTGGCAGCGACCCCAGTGGTTGCCCAGCCCGCGGTCGAGCTCAAATTGCTGTCCGAACATCCGGTAGACGGCATGCGCGGCGGCAATCTGTCGGGCCTGGCCTTGTGCGGCAAAGAGTTGTGGACCGTCTCTGATCGCGACGACGACCAGATCTACCGCCTCGATACCCGCGCCGATACCTGGCAGGCCGAGGCGGTAAAGCTCGACGTGCCGCCGGTGCCCGAATCGGGCCTGCCCTGGGGCTTGCGTGCGCGCACCACGGCGGCGTCGGTGATTCGTGGCGGCGACCTGGACTTTGAAGGCATCAGCTGTGACGCTGCGGGTAATCGCTATATCGTCAGCGAAGCCCATGCGGCGGTGCTGCAAGTGCCGGCCACGGGTGCACCGCAGTGGTTGAAGATCGCCCCCGGCATGGTCCGCGAGGCCCGGGCCAGTGGCCTGTTGCTGCACTTCAATGCGTTATTTGAGGGCTTGGCGATCAACCCCGAGGGCAATCAGATCTGGCTGGCGGCCGAGCGTGAGCGGCGTGGGCTGATCTCGATCAAGCGCGGGCAAAGCGTGTGGGACTGTGATGGTCCGTGCGTGCTGCTGAGCGAGGCCGGCCAGGAAATGCAGCCGGCGCAGTTTCCGGGGGCCAAGGCGGTGTCCAAGGACTTTTCCGACCTGGCGTTGTTCAATGGCAAGCTGTTTACCATGGAGCGCAACGTGTTCCAGATTTGCCGGCGCGACAGCGTGACGGCCAAGATCGAGCAGTGCTGGTCCTACGCCGATGACGCCCTGGTGCCGCATCGACGTTACCCCCAGAGCTACGGCCTGGCGGAAGCTTTGCTGATTGATGCCGAGGGGGCCTGGATTGGCATCGACAATAATTTCGGCGCCCGGGCCGATGGTGAAAAACGCCCGATGGTCTATCGTTTCGCCGCCCCGGCCGGTGGCTGGGGTGCCCAGCCATGAGCGCACAACCACCGGGCAAGCGTGCCGGGCGGGTGTTGATGTTCGTGGCCTGGGGCGCGGGGCTGTTTCTGGCCACGCGGTTTTTCGGGCAATGGGAGGCGCGGCAGGAAAACCCCAATGCCGTGGTCGTCTCACAGCAACACGAGGGTTATATCGAAGTGAAACTGGTCGGCAACGGCCAGGGGCATTTTGTCGCCACTGGCCAGATCAACGGCCAGCCGGTGGAGTTCATGCTCGACACCGGCGCCACCGACGTGGCGGTGCCGGCCGAGTTGGCCGAACGCCTGGGGCTCAAGCGCGGTTTGCCGGTGACCTTGAGCACCGCCAACGGCCGTAGCCAGGGCTACCGCACCCACCTCGACCGCCTGCAGTTGGGGGATATCGTCCTGCAGGATGTGCGCGCCCTGGTGGCGCCGGGCCTGGGTGGCGAGCAAGTGCTGTTGGGCATGAGTGCATTGAAACAACTTGAATTTACCCAGCGTGGCGGCACCTTGCTGCTGCGCCAGACCAGACAATGATGAGGCCCGCATGAGTGACATCCTTGCAGACAGCTTAGACGGCGTAGAGCGCCGGTCGCTGGCTGACTTCACCGAAAATGCCTACCTCAACTACTCCATGTACGTGATCATGGACCGTGCCTTGCCGCATATCGGCGACGGCCTGAAACCGGTACAGCGGCGCATTATCTACGCCATGAGTGAGTTGGGCCTGGACACGGACTCCAAGCACAAGAAGTCGGCGCGTACCGTCGGTGACGTGCTCGGCAAGTTCCACCCCCACGGCGACTCGGCGTGCTACGAAGCCATGGTGCTGATGGCCCAGCCGTTCAGCTACCGCTATACCCTGGTCGATGGCCAGGGCAACTGGGGTGCGCCGGATGATCCCAAGTCCTTCGCCGCCATGCGTTACACCGAGGCGCGGCTGTCGCGCTACTCCGAAGTGCTGCTCAGCGAGTTGGGCCAGGGCACGGCAGACTGGGGCCCGAACTTCGACGGCACCCTCGACGAGCCACTGGTATTGCCGGCGCGCCTGCCCAATATCCTGCTCAACGGCACCACCGGCATCGCCGTGGGCATGGCCACCGACGTGCCGCCGCACAACCTGCGTGAAGTGGCCACCGCCTGCGTGCGCCTGCTCGATGAGCCCAAGGCCACCGTTGAGCAACTGTGCGAGCATATCCAGGGCCCGGACTACCCGACCGAAGCAGAAATCATCACCCCGCGTGCTGACCTGCTGAAGATGTACGAGACCGGCAAGGGCTCGGTGCGCATGCGCGCGGTGTACCACATCGAAGATGGCGACATCATCGTCACCGCCTTGCCGCACCAGGTCTCCGGCGCCAAGGTGCTGGAACAGATTGCCGCGCTGATGCAGGCCAAGCCCTCGAAGCTGCCGCAAGTGGCGGACCTGCGTGATGAGTCCGACCATGAGAACCCTTGCCGCATCGTGATTATCCCGACCAATAGCCGGGTCGATCACGAAGTGCTGATGCAGCATCTGTTTGCCAGCACCGAGCTGGAGTCCAGCTACCGGGTCAACGTCAACATCATCGGCCTGGATGGCAAGCCGCAGCTGAAAAACCTGCGCAACCTGCTGGTGGAGTGGTTGGAGTTCCGGGTCAATACCGTGCGCCGCCGCCTGCAGTTCCGCCTGGACAAGGTCGAGCGCCGCCTGCACCTGTTGGACGGCTTGCTGATCGCCTACCTCAACCTGGATGAAGTGATCCACATCATCCGTACCGCCGAGCACCCGAAAGCCGAGTTGATCGCGCGTTTCGAACTGAGCGAGATCCAGGCCGACTACATCCTCGATACCCGCCTGCGCCAGTTGGCCCGCCTGGAAGAGATGAAGCTGCGCGACGAACAGGACGCGTTGCTCAAGGAGCAAGCCAAGCTGCAAGCCCTGCTGGGCAGCGAAGCCAAGCTCAAGAAGCTGGTACGCAGCGAACTGATCAAAGATGCCGAGACCTATGGCGACGACCGCCGTTCGCCGATTGTCGAGCGCACCGAAGCCAAGGCCCTGACAGAAACCGAGCTGTTGCCCAACGAGAAAATTACCGTCGTTCTGTCGGAAAAGGGTTGGGTTCGCTCCGCCAAGGGGCATGATATCGATGCCACTGGCTTGTCGTACAAAGCCGGCGATGGGTTCAAGACCGCCGCGGCCGGGCGTTCCAACCAGTTTGCGGTGTTTATCGACTCCACCGGGCGTAGTTATTCGGTGCCGGCCCATACCCTGCCGTCTGCGCGGGGCCAGGGCGAACCGCTGACCGGCCGCCTGACACCGCCGCCAGGGGCGAGTTTTGAATGTGTCTTGCTGCCCGATGATGACTCGCTGTACGTCATCGCCTCCGACGCCGGCTACGGGTTTGTGGTCAAGGGCGAGGACTTGCAGGCCAAGAACAAGGCGGGCAAGGCGTTGCTGAGCCTGCCGAACAACGCCAAGGTGATCCTGCCGCGTCCGGTCGAGGACCGCGAGGGCAATTGGCTGGCCTCGGTGACCACCGAAGGGCGCTTGCTGGTGTTCAAGATCAGCGACCTGCCGCAACTGGGCAAGGGCAAGGGCAACAAGATCATTGGGATTCCCGGGGAACGGGTGGCCAGTCGTGAAGAGTACGTGACCGACATCGCCGTGATCCCGGAGGGCTCGACCCTGGTGCTACAGGCTGGCAAACGCACGCTGTCGCTGCGTCCTGACGACCTTGAGCATTACAAGGGCGAGCGTGGACGACGCGGGAACAAATTGCCCCGTGGCTTCCAGCGGGTGGATGCATTGTTGGTAGAGACACCCGCTTAAGGCGATATAGAGCGCCCGATCTACGATTTAACGTGTAGATCGGCGCTTTCGCGCTGGAGTCATGGCGCATATTCACGGATGATATGGCCTTTCCAGCGCCGGCGTGGCTGAGCGCGTATAGGTTATTTTTAGTATTACATTGTGGTTTGCCTTGTGGCAGCCACCTGGATGGGATGATGACTGCTCCACGCCTTCCTTTATTTCTGATGCTCGCTGGCCTTTTGGGGTTGGCGGGTTGCACGACGCACCAACCGGTGTCGCTGTACCAGCTAGATAGCGGGAATCCGGCGCAGCCAGCGCAAAGTGCTGGCATGGCCGTCTTGCTCGGGCCAGTCGTGGTTGCCGATTACCTGCAACGCGAAACCCTGCTGCAACGCCAGGACGATGGCAGCCTGCAAGGCTCCATCGACGGCCGTTGGGCCGGTAGCCTGTCGTCGGATATCAACCAGTTGATGCTGCGCCAGGTGGCCGGCCATCTGGACAGCCAGCGTGTGGTGCTGTCGCCAGCGCCTACCAGCTTCTCCCCCGATGTGCAGGTGTTGCTGACTATCACGCGTCTGGACTCCGGGGCTTCGCAGCCGGCCATCCTGGACGCGCAATGGCGCTTGATCGACCGCCGCGGCCAGGTGCGGGACAACCGCATCGTGCATCTGCAGGAGCAACATGCCGGCAGCACTGCGTCCCAGGTCCAGGCCCAGGGTGTGTTGTTGCAGCGTTTGGCAGAACAGTTGTCGGTAGCCCTCAAGCCGTTGGCCAACCAGCCACCGATTGCCGAGGCCCCCCGCAAGCAGGCCCCGGCGCCGGCCAAGCCGGCGGCCCCGGAAAAGCCGAAGATCCCGATGGCTTCGCCGATTCGCACGGACATGGAAGTGTTCAGGTTCTGACCTGGATCGTAGCCAAATAAAAGGCCCGCTGAGTAAGCGGGCCTTTTTGTTTGGCGCAGATCAAATGTGGGAGCGGGCTTGCCCGCGATAGGGGTGTGTCAGTCGACATCTTGGTTGACTGATTCGCCGCCATCGCGGCGATGCGGCGACCCGACAAGCCCGCTCCCACACAAGCCCGCCGTGTTGTTTAGGGCTTGTTCCGGGTCTCATGCATCCGCGCCAACTGGCGCTCCAGCATCGACGGGTAAGGCTCCATCAACCGCTCTACAC
Source organism: Pseudomonas sp. ICMP 8385 (assembly GCF_002699915.1). Classification (NCBI taxonomy): domain Bacteria; kingdom Pseudomonadati; phylum Pseudomonadota; class Gammaproteobacteria; order Pseudomonadales; family Pseudomonadaceae; genus Pseudomonas; species Pseudomonas sp. ICMP 8385. The sequence continues at coordinate 70,021 of NZ_LKBY01000124.1, forward strand.
AGCACGCGCCTTCCGGGCTGGCAATCGGGCGGATGCGTGCGCGTTGGCGGATCAAGGCGTCGTCGCTGATCTTGCGCTCCACCAGCAACAGGTTGCGGCTGTGTTGCGACAAGGCCAGGGCGTCCTGGGCGTTTTCGGTGAGCAGCAGGTCGATCTGGCTCATGCCATACAGATCGTCGCCCAAGGTCAGGCCCAGTTGCAGTTGCAGGGTGATGCCGCTGTCGGCGACTTCGATCTGCAAGGCATGGCCCAGGGCGCGCAGCAGCTCACCGCAGCAAATGGCATTGGTCAGGTAGTCTTCGCCGCTATCTTCGCTGTGGAACAGCATCAGCGTGCTGCCATCGTTGAGGGTGTGCAGCTCGCTCTGGTACAGCGAGGCTGCCTGGTCGAGGCAGTCGCGATAGCGTTCCAGCAGCTCGGTCAGGCGGGCCCGTGGCAGGCGGCGCAATTGCTCCTGGGCGCCCAGTTGCACGGCCAATACCGCGCTGTGCTGGGGCTGGCTGTTGTGAACTGCGGCAGGCTTGGGCGCGACCACCGGGCTTGGCGCCGACTCGTCACGCAGGTCGGCAAACGGGTCGTCATCGTCCAGGCTGTCTTCGTCGGCCTTGATGGCTGTGCGCGCTACGGGCTTGAGGCCCGCCACCGGTGCTGGCTCGTCGAAACCCGGGTCGCGCAGGTTGCGCACCTCGAACTCGGGTTCGTCGTCGTAGTCGGTGTCGTCGAATTCAGGCTCAGGCTTGGCTTCGGGCACGACCGGCTCCGGGGCAAAGCTGGTGTGCAACTGGCGGGCAAGGTCGCCGATCTCATCCTGGCGGTCGGTGGCCGGGGTGTGTTCGTCGATGTCGCGCAGCCAGATACGCAGTTGCATCAGGGGCGTGGAGATATGCCGGCCCAGGCGCAGGCTCAAGGCCAGGGCCAAGGCCAGCAGGATCGCGCTGAGGATGCCCATGCTTTGCAGGCTGATGGTCATCGGCTGCTGGAACTGTTGCATGTCCAGGCTGATGCGCAATTGGCCGGCCTTCACATCCTGAAACGTGATATTGCTCTGGTACAGGCCTTCGGCCTCACCCAGCAGGCCGTTTTTCGGGCGTTGCCCGGCTTCGGCCATGATCCGGTTGTCCACGCTGTAGATGGCGGCGTGGGCCACCAGCGGGTTCTTGGTCAGGTTATTGAGCAGCACGTTGAGGCTGAGAATGTCATTGGACACCAACAGCTCGGTCGCCGAGGTGGCGGTCTGGGTCGTCAAACTCTCGCCCAGGGCGTCGGCTTGCTCGTGCATGGCCTGTTTGAACTGCAAACCCATCACGCAGGCGTAGATCACCAGGGCCAGGGCGACCAGGATCACGTTATGGCTGGCAATGCGTAATGCGATCGGTACACGGCGATGGCGCAGTGCCCGGAAGATCAGCAGGAAGAAGTTATCGGTTTTTACTGGCGTGGGCCGGTTCACTTGCGCTCGGCTCTTGGTCCGTGAAGTTGACGCGCAGTATAGCGACAGGCCCAAGACCGGCAAAGCGCTGGCTGTGCCCGATGGTCACTGAAAGTGGGTAGAATGCGGTTTTTTTCCAGCTCGGGGGTGCGCTTTGCGCGAAATTGTCCTGATTAACATCACCGGCGAAGATCGTCCGGGTCTTACCGCAGCCATTACCGGTGTCCTGGCCCAGGGTGGCGTGACCATCCTCGATATTGGCCAGGCCGTGATCCACGACACCTTGTCGTTTGGCATCCTGGTCGAGATCCCGAGTACCGAACAGGCCTCGTCCGTGCTCAAGGACATCCTGTTTACGGCCTATAAGCTGGATCAGCAGGTACGTTTCACCCCGGTTTCCGAGGAGGATTACCAGCATTGGGTCGCTGGCCAAGGTAAAAAGCGCCATATCGTCACGCTATTGACGCGCCGGGTGACTGCTGAACAATTGCAGCGGGTCAGCTCGATCACTGCGCAATATGGCCTGAATATCGATCATATCGACCGTTTGTCGGGCCGTATGCCGCTGGACATGCCGGCGGACCAGGGCAAGGGCTGCATCGAGTTCTCTGTGCGCGGTGAACCGGCCGATCCCCAGGCCTTGCGCGCCGAGTTCCTCAGCGTGGCCCAGGAACTGAACGTGGATATCGCCTTCCAGGAAGACTCGTTGTTCCGCCGTAACCGGCGCCTGGCGGTATTCGACATGGACTCGACCCTGATCGAAGCCGAAGTCATCGATGAGTTGGCCAAGGCTGCGGGCGTTGGCGAGCAAGTTTCTGCGATCACCGAGCGCGCGATGTCGGGTGAGTTGGACTTTCGCGCCAGCTTCAAGGAGCGCCTGGCGCTGCTCAAGGGCCTGGACGTCAGCGTCCTCGACGCCATCGGCGCCTCCCTGCGCTTGACCGAAGGTGCCGAGACCCTGTTCGCCGAGCTCAAGCGCCTGGGCTACAAGACCGCGATCCTCTCGGGCGGCTTTACCTACTTTGCCAAGCAATTGCAGGCCAAGCTGGGCATCGACTATGTATTCGCCAACGAGCTGGAAGTGGTGGATGGCAAGGTGACGGGCGTGGCGGTCGAGCCGATTGTCGATGCGCAGCGCAAAGCTGATCTGCTACGGGAGTTGGCGCACAAGGAAGGCTTGCGTCTGGAGCAAACCATTGCGGTCGGCGACGGCGCCAATGACTTGCCGATGCTGGCTATCGCCGGGCTGGGCGTGGCGTTCCGTGCCAAGCCGCTGGTCAAGCAGTCGGCCAAGCAGGCGATTTCGACCTTGGGGCTGGACGGTGTGTTGTATCTGTTGGGCTTTCGCGACCGCGACGGCCAGCTGTAACAATCCGACCCTAGTGTTGAAATGCGTTTAAAAATGTGGGAGCTGGCTTGCCTGCGATAGCGGTGTTGGATTCACCATCGCTATCGCAGGCAAGCCAGCTCCCACATTGATTGGGTTCCAGCTTCAGGTTTTTGGGGGATCAGGCTTTTGGCAGCGCGATACCCTGGCCCATCTGCACTGGCGTTCCCGCCACCAGTTCTTCATCCCACTTCACCTGATCCGGCCCAAACAGCACGATAGCCGTCGAACCCAGCTTGAAGCGCCCCAGTTCCGCACCTTTTTCCAGAAAGATCGGTGCACGGGCGGCTTCGTCGTAGCGTACGGTTTTCAGCTCGCGCTTGGGCGGCGTCACCAGCCCGGCCCATACGGTTTCAATCGACGCCACAATCATCGCGCCCACCAATACCACGGCCATCGGGCCGCGTTCGGTATCGAACAGGCAGACAACACGCTCGTTACGCGCAAACAGCTCCGGCACGTTTTCGGCGGTGGTCTGGTTGACCGAGAAAATCCGCCCAGGCACATAGACCATTTCCCGCAGGGTGCCGGCCAGTGGCATGTGCACGCGGTGGTAGTCCTTCGGCGACAGGTAGATGGTGGCAAAGTCGCCGCCCATGAACGGTGCGGCAACGGCGGCGTCGCCACCGAGCAATTCCAGCACACTGAAACTGTGGCCCTTGGCCTGGAACACACGACCGTGCTCGATCGGGCCGAGCTGGCTGACGGCGCCGTCTGCCGGGCTCAACACCGCGCCCGGGGTTGGGTCCAGTGGGCGCGCGCCGTCTTTCAGGGCACGGGTGAAGAAGGCGTTGAAGTGCTCGTAAGCTGTCACATCCTCCACCAGGGCCTGGGACATATCCACCTGGTAGCGCTTGGCGAACCAGGTGGTGAAGGCATTCTTGAACCAGCGCACGCGGCATTCGGCAATGCAGCCGGCCAGGCGCGACAGCAGGTGATGGGGCAGCAGGTGCTGGCTGAGGATAAACAAACGCTTTTTCATGAACTGTCCTTAAACCTTAAATCTCGACGGGGGTGTCGGGGTGGTTGCCCCATTCGCCCCAGGAACCGGCATAACCTTTGACTCGCGGATAACCGAGCGCCTTGGCCACCAGGTAGGTGAAGCCAGAACGGTGGTGAGTCTGGCAGTGGGTAATGATTTCTTTGTCTTTGGTCAGGCCCAGGTCTTCGAGGATCTGCGGCATGTCGCGGCGGATCCGCAGGTTGCGTGCCTTGTCCATGCCGGCGGTCCATTCAAAGTTGACTGCGCCGGGAATGTGCCCGCCCTTGGCGGCGAGGACTTTTTCGCCGCTGTACTCCAGCGGGCCACGGGCATCCCAGATGCCCAGGTCGGCAGCGCCGAGGCGGCTTTGCAGGTACTCGCGGGTGGCGGTGGGCTCGTCGTGCAGGGTCAGGCTGGCTGGGCCGCCGACGGCTGCGGTGGCCTCGGTGGACACGGGGTGCTGTTCATCCAGCCATGCCAGCAGGCCGCCATCAAGGTAGTGATATTTTTTGTGGCCGATCACGTCGAGCAACCAGATAAACCGCCCGGCCCAGCCGCCGCCTTCGTCGTCGTACACCACGTAGGTGGCGTCCGGGGTGTGGCCCAGTTCGCCGAACAGCTTCTCCAGGTCGGCCTTGGCCGGCAGCAGCCCCGGTGCCGGAGGTTGGCCCAGTTGGGTGCGCTTGGGGTCAACGAAGTGCGCGCCGGGGATATGCCCCTGGGCATAACGGGCGGCGCTGGTGAGGTCTACCAGAATCAACGGCTCGGCGGCGAGGCGGCCAAGCAGGTCGCTGGGTTCGATTACCAGCGGCAAGCCAGAAAAGTCAGGCATATGAGGTCTCCCGGGCACGCGGTTGGGCGATATAAAGAAGGCGATTGTAACACAAGCATCAGGCGGTGCGGTTGGTAAAGCAGTGCAGGGCTTTCTCGATGCATTGGGCGGTTTTGCCGAAGGCCTGCACAGTGGTTTCGGAGAACGGCCCGCCACCCTGGTCGGCAATCATCAGCATCACCACCCGGCCGTTACAGCTCAGGGAGCGCAACAGCAGGTGCTCGCCGACGAACAGGCGCTGCAATGAAGCGGGCAGCAGCGCCGCAAATTGCGCGTGGTTGTCCGGGGTCAGGCGCACTTGCGCAGATTTTTCCAGCAAGCGTTGCAGCAGCGTGCTGTGGGCGGCCTCAAGGCTCAGGTTGGCGGCGTCCCTGGGCAGGCCATCGACCTGATGTACGCGTAAAGTGGCCAGCGCTTTGTCCGCCATCAGCAGCATCACACGCTGCATGCCACTGGCCACCAGGGCCTCCTTGGCGCAAGTGGTCAGGTGCATGGCATTGGCGAAGCGGCTGGGTTCCAGCAACAGCTCGCTGCAACGCTTGCGCCACACCGCAAGGGCTTCGGCCGTCGGTGGCGGTGCTGGCAGCAGGCCGCGGTGCACCCGTTGCACATGCCACGGCCAGATCAGCGCCAACGCCGGGTGCCAGAGGCCGGCGGTCAAGGTATGGCGGGCGCTGATGACGGCCTGTTGGTGCACCTGTTGCTGCACGTCGGCCAGCGGTTGTTGCAGATACAGCGCGGTGAGGTACTGCCAGCGCTGGGTGTGCGGGCAGGTCCAGGACTCCTGGGCCGCCAGTGCCATGCCATTGGCCAGCAGCACGGTGTTGGCCGGCTGGTTCAGCCAGCGGCGCAGCGTTGGGTCGTCATCGAGCTTTTGCTGCTGGCTCAAGGGCGCTTCATCGCGGGCGATGTGCAGGGCCTTGACCAGCAAGCGTTGTTCCTTGAGCAGCAGTTGGTAGCCCTGGGACACCCAGATCGGCAGGCGCCAAGTCTCGGTCAGCCCCAGGCACAGCTCCAGCAGGCGCACGCCGAACAGTTCCTGTTCGACCTTGCGTGCCGATTGGCCCTTGTGGATCACCCGCAGTTCCCATTCCTCCAAAAGCTTTGGGTAGGCCACGGCCATCGGCCACAGCGGCGAGAGAAACAGCAGGCTGCCCCAATGAATATCCTGCCACAGCCGCGCCAGGCGGCTGGCGAACAGGCCGTTGGCCTGTTGCGAGGCATGCTGGCTGATCAATTGCAGTTGGCGCAGGGCCACGGGGATTTCATTGAGCGGCACTGACGGCAGGCGCGCGAGCAGTTCTTCGGTGCGCTTCAAGCCGAGGCGGTTGATCGCCACTTCAAGGTTTTCTGCAGGTTCTGCCAGGCTGCCGTGGGCCTGGTTGTTGGCTTCGCGCATAACGCTCAAAACCAGCGCCGGGCTGTCTTGCATCAGCTCTGCAATATCTCGCAACGAACGGCGGCTGTCGCCGATCGCCCTGCACACGGCAACATGGCTCGCTTGCGGGACGGGCAGGTGAACCCCGTCCAGGCGCTTGATCCAGCCGGCCAGGGAGTTGGGTGTGGAGGTTGGAACGGTCGTTTCGTTTGCCATGATTGGGGCGCGATCATCACTTGCGGTCAACACGCCCGGAGTGGGCCGAACTGGCTTTTCGCCTTAACGGGCTATAGTCTGGCGCAGTTTTGCCGATAAGTAGAAGAAGAGTTTTTAGATCTTCCGAATATGTCCATGAACCCGACGGCGCAAGTACTCATCCCCTATGGCTAAAATTATCGGCATCATCGTCGTCATCGCAAGTGTGCTCGGCGGATATGTTCTGTCCCACGGTAAAATTGCTGCGCTGATCCAGCCCTTTGAAGTGCTGATCATCGGTGGTGCGGCGTTTGGCGCTTTCCTGCAGGCTAACCCAGGCTACATGACCATGCACGTGGTCAAAAAGTCGCTGGGCATGTTCAGCTCGCGCTTTTCCCACACCTTCTACCTGGAAGTGCTGGGCCTGGTCTACGAGATCCTCAACAAGAGCCGCCGCGAAGGCATGATGGCCATCGAGGCCGATATCGAGGACGCTGCGGCGAGCCCGATCTTCGCCAAGTACCCGACCGTGCTCAAGGACGACCGCATGACCGCATACGTCTGTGACTACCTGCGCATCATGTCCTCCGGCAACATGGCCCCGCATGAACTCGAAGGCCTGTTCGACATGGAGCTGTTCAGCCTCAAGGAAGAACTCGAACACCCCGCCCATGCGGTGACCGGTATCGCCGACGGCATGCCCGGTTTCGGTATTGTCGCGGCGGTGCTGGGTATCGTGGTGACGATGGCCTCCCTGGGCGAAGGCGACCAGGCGGCGATCGGCATGCACGTCGGTGCCGCCTTGGTGGGGACCTTCTTCGGTATTCTCGCGGCTTATGGCTTCTTTGGACCGCTCGCCACCTCCCTGGCCCACGATGCCAAGGAAGAGCTGAACGTCTACGAGGCGATCAAGGCTTCCCTGGTGGCATCGGCCTCTGGCATGCCACCGTCCCTGGCGGTTGAGTTCGGGCGCAAGGTCCTGTACCCGAAGCACCGTCCAAGCTTTGCCGAGCTGGAACAAGCAGTTCGCGGTCGCTAAGCCATGGAAAACAACCAGCCAATCATCATCAAGCGCGTCAAGCGCTTCGCTGCCGGGCACCACGGCGGCGCCTGGAAAATTGCCTTCGCCGACTTTGCGACGGCGATGATGGCGTTCTTTTTGGTGCTGTGGCTGATGTCCACCGCGACGCCGGAACAAAAGATCGCCATTGCCGGCTATTTCAAGGATCCCATCGGCTTTTCCGAGAGCGGCACGCCGTTTGTGATTGACCTGGGCGGCTCGCCAGAGTTGGCCCCCGAGCGCACCATCAACCCGGAGGTGCAGACCGAAGCGCCTCAGGAAAATATCCCGATCGAGCGCCAGACCGTCGAGAGCATGGCCGAGCAGGTCGAGCAGGAGCGCCTGGAGTTGTTGCTGCAAGAATTGCAGAACAAGGTCGATGAGAACCCGCAACTGCAAAAATTCAAGGATCAGATCCACTTCGAGATCAGCGCAGACGGCTTGCGTATCCAGATCATGGATGCTGCCAATCGACCGATGTTCGACTCTGGCAGTGCGCGCCTGAAGCCTTACTTTGAAGATATCCTGCTGGCCATGGCCGACACCATCAAGGCGGTGCCGAACAAGATCAGCGTCAGCGGCCACACCGATGCCAAGCCATATTCGGGCCTGGGTGATTTCGGTAACTGGGAGCTGTCTGCCAACCGCGCCAACGCCGCCCGCCGTGCCCTGGTGGCCGGCAGCTATCCCGATACCCAGGTGGCGCGCGTGGTGGGGTTTGCTTCATCGCAGCTGTTTGATGCCCAGGACCCGTTCAACCCGATCAACCGGCGCATCGATATTGTGGTGCTGACCAAAAAGGCCCAGCGCGCCATTGAGGGTGAGCAGGGCGCCACGCCGCCGGTGCCGACCCAGGGCGATGGCGCGCCGGGTGAAGTACCGGTGGACCCGAACGCGTTACCGCCAGAGCAGCAGCCGTTGCCGGCCCATGAGTTGCGGCAGAAGCTGAATCTGTTTGATGAGGGTGGGGTGAAGGATCCTACGGTGCCTGCGATAGGGTCGTAAGCGTACCGTCTCAATGAAAACGCCCCGATCTGTCGGGGCGTTTCCTATTTAGGCTCAGAGTGGGAGGTAAGCTTTGACGCCACTGATCACACCTTTCATATCATCGGTCTGCAGGCGGGGTACGAAGTACTCCCGACCTTTGGAGCGGGTCTTTCTATGGAGTTTGTCGAGGCGCTCGAAACTCACGGTATAAATCATGTCGCACTTTACCCACAGCTCTTTGTAGCCATCGGATTGAAGTGGATTGAGGTGCAGTAGGTGGTGCCCGTCATGCTGGACTGTGGGGGCGGTAGAGGAAATAGGTACCACAGTGCAGAGCTTGCGATTGTGGGTGGCAGTAGGGGATATCACCACGACTTTGCGGATCTTCAGCATTTCAGGGGCGACAAAGCCTCGTGTGAAATCGCAGAGAAGAATATCGCCTTGTTTGGGGTGATAGTAGAGAGTCAATCGAATGTCCCGTAAAAAGCAAAGCCGCCCGAAGGCGGCTTCATTCGACACGCAGTGGAGCTTGCTTCGCCCCTTCTGCGCCGCTGGATCAACTCCGGGAAGGATCCAGACTCCTGCCGACTTTCGCCGGTAACGGAGTGATTATGGGCATCAGGAATTCCGAATTCAAGCTGGCTTGTGTCGACGAGCCACCCAGTTGTCCTGAATTCTTGATGCCGGCCCCTATTAAATCAATGGAGTAGGGGGTTGCAGGCTGCACTTTATGTGTATCAAGGCATGGCCACTCAGTAGCTGCTCTCCGGCAAGCTGGCGATGATCGAGCGATAGCTGTTCATCCGCTGCTGCTGCACGCGCCCGTCTTCCAGGGCCTTGAGCAAGGCGCAGCCTGGCTCGCGGTCATGCTTGCAGTCGCGGAAGCGGCAGGTGCCGATCAGGTCGTTGAACTCGATGAACCCCGCTTCTACATCGGCACGGCTGACGTGGCCCAGGCCGAATTCACGGATGCCGGGGGAGTCGATCAGTTCGCCACCGCCCGGGAAGTGGAACAGGCGCGCGGTGGTGGTGGTGTGCGTACCCTGGCCGGACAGTTCCGACAACGGGCCGACGCGGGTCTCGACTTCCGGCAACAGGCTGTTGACCAGCGACGACTTGCCCACGCCCGACTGGCCGACGAACACGCTGATGCGCCCGTCCAACTGCTGTTGCAGCTGCTCCATGCCATTGCCATGGTGCGCCGAGACTTCCAGCACCGGGTAGCCCAACTGCCGATACACCGCGAGCAAGGCATTGAGCGCCGGGGCGTTCTGTTCGTCGATCAGGTCGAATTTGTTCAGCAGCAACAGCGGGCGGATGCCGGCGTGTTCGGCGGCCACCAGGTAGCGGTCGATCAGGTTGGCGTGGGGCTCGGGCAATGGCGCGAAGACGATGACAATCATGTCGACGTTGGCCGCCACCGGCTTGAGTTGGCCACGGCTGTCCGGGCGACGCAGTTCGGTGGTGCGCGGCAGTTGCGCGACAATCACCCCGATGCCCTGGTTGCCGGCGCGCCACACCACCTTGTCGCCGGTGACCAGCGCCGGCAGGTTGGCGCGCAGGTGGCAGCGGAACACTGCACCGGCCAGCTCGCCTTCCAGGGCTTCGACTTCGACCTGCACCCCAAAGTGCGCGATCACCAGGCCCGTTTGCTCGGGGCCCAGGTCGCCACCCTCCAGCGCTTCCACGGCAGAGGATTCACGTTTGGCGGCGCGGGCAGCGCGTTCACCCTGGATCTTTTCGATGCGCCAGTTTTGGCGGCGGTTGAGCTGGCGTTTGGCCATTGGTGTTCCGTGTCGATAATGCATAAGGTTGGATAAAACGGTCGCGAGTCTAGCACGCCCGGCCTGCTAAACTGCGCAGCTACGCCAAGGTGCCAAGGAACCACGACATGCAAAACCCACAGAACCTGATTTGGATCGATCTGGAAATGACCGGTCTGAACCCTGACACCGACGTCATCATCGAGATGGCGACCATTGTCACCGACAGCAACCTCAACACCTTGGCCGAAGGTCCGGTGATCGCCATCCACCACAGCGACGCGGTGCTGGCCACCATGGACGAGTGGAACACCCGCACCCACGGCAACTCGGGCCTGACCCAGCGCGTGCGCGACAGCCGCATCAGCATGGCCGAGGCGCAGGCCCAGACGATTGCCTTCCTGGAGCAGTGGGTGCCCAAGGGCAAGTCGCCGATCTGTGGCAACAGTATCTGCCAGGACCGCCGCTTCCTTTATACCCATATGAAGGAGCTGGAAAGCTACTTCCACTACCGCAACCTGGATGTGTCGACCTTGAAAGAACTGGCCGCGCGCTGGGCACCGGAGGTTAAAGACAGCTTCCACAAGGGCAGTACCCACCTGGCACTGGATGATATCCGCGAGTCGATTGCCGAGTTGCAGCATTACCGCAAGCATTTCATCAAGGCTTGAGTTCGTGGCGCCAGGGCCGGTGCCATTGCGGGCAAGCCCGCTCCCACAGTTGCTGTGTGGCCCTGCCCAAATCCCCTGTGGGAGCGGGCTTGCCCTAATGCCAGTCAGTTAAGCGGATTCTGCTTTCTGTAGGAGCGAGCTTGCTCGCGAAGGACGTCAACGATAACGCGTGTTTGCTAGGTAACCGCGGCGCTCTCAAGTTCTTCGCGAGCAAGCTCGCTCCTACAAAAAGGCTTAACTGACTGGCATTAGGGCTTGCCCGCGATGGCGGTGGATCAAGCAAGGATGTCTCGACTGACCTACCGCTATCGTAGGCAAGCCACACATTTGATCGCATTCCAAGTGTGGGCATGCTCGGTCTTTCGCCGAGCGCCCCCTTTTGGTGCCCCCGCCAAATGATTAGACTGCGCGCCTCTTTGCAAGGATCGCCATCATGCTGTTGATGCTCTACCTCATCGCCATCACCGCCGAAGCCATGACCGGCGCCCTGTCCGCCGGCCGGCGCGGCATGGATTGGTTTGGCGTGGTGTTGATCGCCTGCGTGACGGCGCTGGGTGGCGGTTCGGTGCGCGATGTGTTGCTTGGCCACTACCCGCTGACCTGGGTCAAACACCCGGAATACCTGGTGCTGACCTCTGTCGCGGCATTGGTCACGATCTTTATCGCGCCCTTGATGCGCCATCTGCGCTCGCTGTTCCTGGCGCTGGATGCCGTAGGCCTGGTGGCCTTCACCCTGATCGGCTGCATGACGGCCCTGGAAATGGGCCACGGCATGCTGGTGGCCTCGGTCAGCGGGGTGATCACCGGGGTGTTTGGCGGGATCCTGCGGGATATCTTCTGTAACGATATCCCGCTGATCTTCCGCCGCGAACTGTATGCCAGCGTGTCGTTCCTCGCCGCCTGGTGCTACATGCTGTGTCTCTATCTGGAACTGCCCAGCGAGCAGGCGATCCTGCTCACCCTGTTCAGCGGCTTTCTATTGCGCCTGCTGGCGATCCGCTTTCATTGGGAAATGCCCAAGTTCGTCTACAACGACGAACACTAGCGTGTTGCGTGCTGGTTCAGCGCCCATTCCACATGTTCGCGGACCAGTTCGGAGGGGTAGTCCCGCCGCGCCTTCAAGGCTTCCAGCACTGGAATGCTGGAGGGCGCGTTGCCCAGGCCCACGGCCAGGTTGCGCAGCCAGCGCTCATAACCGGCGCGGCGCAGGGGCGAGCCTTCGGTGTTGCTGAGGAATTTATCCTCATCCCACATAAATAACTCGGCCAGTTCGGCGTTATCCAGATTATGGCGCGGTTTGAAATCGCTTTCGGCTGAAGATCTGGCGAAACGATTCCACGGGCAAACGATCTGACAGTCATCGCAGCCGAACACCCGGTTGCCAATCAGCGGTCGCAGATCCTCGGGGATCGCGCTCTTGAGTTCGATGGTCAGGTAGGAAATGCAGCGCCGGGCATCCAGTACATAAGGCCCGACGAAGGCATTGGTCGGGCAGATGTCCAGGCAGGCGGTGCAGCGCCCGCAATGTTCGGTGCTGTGGGGCGGGTCGACGGGCAGCGGCAGGTCGACAAACAACTCGCTGAGGAAGAAGTAGCTGCCGGCCTTGCGGTTGAGGACCAGGGTGTTTTTGCCGATCCAGCCTAGACCGGCCTGTTCGGCGATGGCTTTTTCCAGCACCGGGGCGCTGTCGACAAAGGCGCGGAAACCAAACGGGCCGATCTGCGCCTGGATGCGGTCGGCCAGTTGCTGCACGCGCTTGCGGATCAGCTTGTGGTAGTCGCGGCCCAGGGCATAACGGGAGATGTAGGCTTTTTCGGGTTGGGCCAGCCGTTGCGCCATGTGCGTGTCGCCGGGCAGGTAATCCATGCGCAGGGACACCACGCGCAAGGTGCCGGGCACCAGTTCGTCCGGGTGCGAGCGTTTGCTGCCATGGGCGCCCATGTAGTCCATCTCGCCGTGATAGCCCGCGTCGAGCCAGCGCTGCAGGTGCTGTTCATGCTCGGCCAGGTCCAGGCCGCTGATGCCGACTTGCTGAAAGCCCAGCTCGCGGCCCCAGTCTTTGATCGATTGGGCGAGGGCGGGCAGATCGGTGGTAATAGCAGGCATGAGACGAGAGAAACCGCAGGTTAGATGCGTATAATTCTGCCAGACATCGGAGCTTGAAGACGCATGCCGCAGACAAAACACGAAATAACCGACGTTCAGCCCCTGTTGCCCGGCTATTTGCCGCAACTGGCTGCGCGTTCTCCAGGGGCCCATAAGGGCCGGTTTGGTCATGTACTGGTGATCGGCGGCGACCATGGCTTTGGCGGCGCGGCGCTGCTGAGTGCCGAAAGTGCGCTGCGCAGTGGTGCTGGCCTGGTGTCCCTGGCGACCCGCAGCGAACATGTGCCGGCCGCCTTGACCCGTTTGCCGGAAGTCATGGCGCGGGGCGTGCATTCGGCCAATCAGTTGATGGGCTTGTTGGAAAAAGTCTCGGTGATCGTGATCGGCCCGGGCCTGGGCGACATGGCCTGGGGCAAGAGCCTGCTGTCGGTGGCGGCCAATGCCCGGCAACCCCAGGTCTGGGATGCTGATGCCCTGAACCTGCTGGCCGCCGGCCATGTCACGTTGCCGGCCGATTGCGTGATCACGCCGCACCCGGGGGAGGCGGCGCGGCTGATGGGCATCTCGACAGCCGCGGTTCAGGCCGACCGGCTTAAGGTAGCGCGCGCGCTGAGCCAGAAATTCAACGCCGTCACGGTACTCAAGGGCGCGGGGAGCTTGATTGCCAGCCCGGATGGGCGGGTAGCGCGTTGTGACCAGGGGCATCCGGCCATGGCCTCGGCGGGCCTGGGCGATGTGCTCGCAGGTTTGCTCGGCGCGCTGCTGGCCCAGGGTATGCCGGCGTTCGAGGCCGCCAGCCTGGCGGTGTGGTTGCACGCCATGGCGGGCGAGCGCCAGGGCGCCTTGGGTCGCGGCTTGGCGGCCAGCGATCTGATTCCGGCCATTCGTCAGTTGTTGGAGGAGCAGTCACCGTGTCTGAAGTAACGCTGTTTATCGCGGATGAAGAGGCCATGGTGGCTTTTGGCAAACGCATTGCGGAGATTACCCAGGGCGTGGGCCTGATTTTCCTGCAGGGTGACCTGGGCGCCGGCAAAACCACGCTGTCACGCGGCATCATTCGCGGGCTTGGGCACGCCGGCGCGGTGAAAAGTCCGACGTTCACCCTGGTAGAGCCTTACGAGATCGGTGACGTGCGAGCGTTCCATTTCGACCTGTATCGCCTGGTGGATCCCGAGGAATTGGAGTACATGGGCATCCGCGATTACTTCGATGGCGACGCCTTATGCCTGATCGAGTGGCCGGACAAGGGCACAGGCTTTTTGCCAAAGCCCGACCTGACCATTACCATTACCCCGCATAACCATGGACGTCAGTTGAAATTGTTGTCCCAGAGCGCACGCAGTGAGTCCTGGTGTGCCGCTTTGGCTTTGGAATTCTAATAATGGGTGGGTTAGGTATGCGCTTTCGCGCGTTGGTTGCTGTCGTGGGGGTGTTGCTTGCGGCAATGACTGTCAATGCTCTGGCCGCTTCACAGGTAAAAAGTGTGCGCCTGTGGCGAGCGCCGGATAACACGCGACTGGTGTTCGACCTGTCTGGCCCGGTCCAGCACAGTGTCTTTACCCTGACGGCGCCTGATCGCCTGGTGATCGACATCAACGGTGCGACCCTGGCCGCGCCCCTGAAGGTCTCCACCGCCAACACGCCGATTACCGCCATGCGCTCGGCCCAGCGCACGCCGACCGACCTGCGGGTGGTCATCGACCTGAAGAAGGTCGTTACGCCCAAGAGCTTTTCCCTCGCGCCGAACGCCCAGTATGGCAACCGCCTGGTGGTCGACCTCTTTGACAACCCGGCCGACGCTGCGCCAGCCCCGGCGCCGACCCCTGCCGTTGCTACCACACCGGCGGTGCCGGTCAACCCTGCGCAGCCCCAGGTCAAGTTGCCACCACTGCCGCCAGCGCCGGCCGGCAAGCGTGACGTCATCGTCGTGATCGACGCCGGCCACGGCGGTGAAGACCCGGGCGCTTCGGGCTCCCGTGGCCAGCACGAAAAAGACGTGGTCCTGGCCATCGCCCGGGAGCTGCAGCGCCAGATCAACGGGATGAAAGGCTATCGTGCCGAACTGACCCGTACCGGCGACTACTTCATCCCATTGCGTGGGCGTACTGAAATCGCGCGCAAGAAGGGCGCCGACCTGTTCGTGTCGATCCACGCCGACGCCGCACCATCGAAGGCGGCCTTCGGTGCTTCGGTGTTTGCCCTGTCGGATCGCGGCGCCACGTCCGAGACCGCGCGCTGGCTGGCCGACAGCGAAAACCGTTCCGACTTGATCGGCGGCGCCGGCAACGTGTCTTTGGACGACAAAGACCGCATGCTCGCCGGTGTATTGCTGGACTTGTCGATGACCGCCTCGCTGACCTCCAGCCTTAACGTCGGGCAGAAGGTGTTGAGCAACATGGGCCGGGTCACGCCGCTGCACAAGCAGCGGGTGGAGCAGGCTGGGTTTATGGTGCTCAAGTCGCCGGATATCCCGTCGATCCTGGTGGAAACCGGCTTTATCTCCAACGCCAACGAAGCCAACAAACTGGCCAGCGCCAGCCACCAGCAGGCGCTGGCGCGCTCCATCAGTTCCGGCGTGCGCCAGTTCTTCCAGCAGAACCCGCCACCGGGCACCTATATCGCCTGGCTGCGCGATTCCGGGAAGATCGCCCAGGGCCCGCGTGATCACCGGGTGCAGCCTGGCGACACCCTGGCCATGCTGGCTGTACGCTTTCAGGTGTCGGCCGCTGCATTGCGCAGCGCCAACAGCCTGAAGACCGATGAACTGAAAGTCGGCCAGGTGTTGACCATCCCCGGCACTGAATTGGCAGCACAGCAATGAGCGAATCGGTATTGAACAGCGCCTCGCGCATCGAACTGCTCAGCCCGCGGCTGGCCAACCAGATCGCGGCGGGCGAGGTGGTCGAGCGCCCGGCCTCGGTGATCAAGGAACTGCTGGAAAACAGCCTCGACTCCGGCGCCAGGCGCATTGACGTGGATGTGGAGCAGGGTGGGGTCAAGCTGCTACGGGTGCGCGACGACGGCAGCGGGATTTCCTCCGATGACCTGCCGCTGGCGCTGGCGCGCCATGCCACCAGCAAGATCCGTGACCTGGAAGACCTTGAGCGGGTGATGAGTCTGGGCTTTCGCGGTGAGGCGCTGGCGTCGATCAGCTCCGTGGCGCGCCTGACCCTGACTTCCCGCACCCGTGGCGCCGAACAGGCCTGGCAGGTCGAGACCGAGGGCCGCGACATGGCGCCTCGGGTCCAGCCGGCGGCCCATCCGGTGGGCACCTCGGTGGAAGTGCGCGACCTGTTCTTCAATACCCCGGCACGGCGCAAATTCCTCAAGGCCGAAAAAACCGAATTCGATCACCTGCAAGAAGTCATCAAGCGCCTGGCCCTGGCCCGTTTCGACGTGGCTTTCCATCTGCGCCACAACGGCAAGACCATCCTCAGCCTGCACGAGGCCAACGACGATGCCGCCCGCGCCCGACGTGTGTCGGCGATCTGTGGCGCGGGGTTCCTGGAGCAGGCGCTGCCGATTGAAATCGAGCGTAACGGCCTGCATTTGTGGGGCTGGGTCGGTTTGCCGACGTTCTCCCGCAGCCAGGCCGACTTGCAGTATTTCTTTGTGAATGGCCGGGCAGTGCGCGACAAACTGGTGGCCCATGCGGTGCGCCAGGCCTATCGCGACGTGCTGTTCAATGGCCGGCATCCGACCTTTGTACTGTTCTTTGAAGTGGACCCGGCGGTGGTCGATGTCAACGTGCATCCGACCAAGCACGAGGTGCGCTTCCGTGATGGGCGCATGGTCCACGATTTCCTGTATGGCACCTTGCACCGCGCCCTGGGCGATGTGCGCCCGGATGATCAACTGGCGGCGCCGATTGTCACCGCCATCGTCCGCCCTACAGGGCCGGAGGCCGGCGAGTTCGGGCCCCAGGGCGAAATGAGCCTGGCGGCCAACCTGCTGCAATCGCCGCAAGCCCAGCCAAGTTACCCGGCGCCGGGTTCCGGCGCGGGGGCGGGCTATCAGTATCAATACACCCCGCGACCGCAATCAGCGGTGCCGGTGGCCGAGGCCCAGGCGGCCTATCGTGAATTCTTTGCGCCGCTGCCCGGTGCCGAGCCGGGTGCAGTGGCGCTGCCGGAAGGTGGCGGCGATATCCCGCCCCTGGGGTATGCCCTGGCCCAGCTCAAGGGCATCTATATCCTCGCAGAAAACGCCCATGGCCTGGTGCTGGTGGACATGCACGCGGCCCATGAGCGGATCATGTACGAGCGCCTGAAGATCGCCATGGCCAGCGAAGGCCTGAGCGGCCAGCCATTGCTGGTGCCGGAGTCCCTGGCGGTGAGCCAGCGCGAAGCCGATTGCGCCGAGGAGCACCTGGCGGTGTTCCAGAAACTGGGTTTTGAATTGCAGCGCCTGGGCCCGGAAACCCTGGCCATCCGGCAGATTCCCGCCTTGCTCAAGCAGGCCGAGGCCAACCGGCTGGTGGCTGACGTGCTGGCGGACCTGATGGAATACGGCACCAGTGACCGGATCCAGGCGCATATCAACGAACTGCTCGGCACCATGGCCTGCCACGGCGCGATCCGCGCCAACCGGCGCCTGGCCCTGCCGGAAATGAACGGCCTGCTGCGGGACATGGAAAACACCGAGCGCAGTGGCCAGTGCAACCATGGCCGACCGACCTGGACCCAGATGGGCCTGGATGATCTGGACAAACTATTCCTGCGCGGCCGCTGATGAGCGCCCTACCTCCCGCCATCTTCCTGATGGGCCCGACGGCCGCTGGCAAGACCGACCTGGCAATCGAGCTGACCAAGGTCTTGCCTTGTGAGCTGATCAGCGTCGATTCGGCCCTGGTTTACCGGGGCATGGACATTGGCACGGCCAAGCCGTCCAAAGAACTGTTGGCCGCCCATCCCCATCGTCTGATCGACATTATCGATCCGTCGCAAAGCTACTCGGCGGCGGATTTCCGTACCGATGCCCTCGCCGCCATGGCGCAGATCACCGCACGGGGCAAGATCCCGCTGCTGGTGGGCGGCACGATGCTCTATTACAAGGCGTTGCAGGAAGGCCTGGCAGAGATGCCGCCGGCCGATCCACAGGTGCGCGCCGAGATCGAAGAAGAGGCTGCGCGCCTTGGCTGGCAGGCCCTGCACGAGCAGTTGGCGGCGATTGACCCGGTGTCTGCCGCACGTATTCACCCCAACGACCCCCAGCGCCTGAGCCGGGCCCTGGAAGTCTGGCGGGTGAGTGGCCAGACGATGACGGCCCATCGCCTCAGACAATCTGCGCAAAGTACTGATGCAGGCACCTCTGGATCGGGACAATTGCCCTATACTGTCGCCAATCTGGCCATCGCTCCGGCGAATCGCCAGGTGTTGCATGAACGAATTGCACAAAGATTCACAATTATGTTGGAACAGGGATTCGTGGAGGAGGTCGTAGCACTGCGTTCAAGAGGTGATCTGCATCCGGGATTGCCTTCGATACGTGCTGTAGGCTACCGCCAAGTCTGGGATCATCTGGATGGCAAGCTGACGTCAGCCGAAATGCAGGAGCGCGGCATTATTGCCACGCGCCAATTGGCGAAGCGCCAGTTCACTTGGCTGCGCAGCTGGACTGACTTGCATTGGCTGGACAGTCTGGATTGCGACAATCTGTCACGCGCCTTGAAATACTTGGGAACGGTCTCCATATTGAGCTGAGTCCTTGCAATTGCCGTCTATCCTTGGGGGTGTGACGGTTACAAACTATTTATTTTTCCGATTTTTTATTATTGATCCTTAAAGGAGTGCGGCACATGTCAAAAGGGCATTCGCTACAAGACCCTTACTTGAATACTTTACGTAAAGAGAAAGTTGGGGTTTCCATCTATCTGGTCAACGGCATCAAGCTGCAAGGTACGATCGAGTCTTTCGACCAGTTCGTCATCCTGCTGAAAAACACCGTCAGCCAGATGGTCTACAAGCACGCTATCTCGACAGTAGTGCCGGTTCGTCCAATTCGTCTGCCTAGCGCAACCGAATCCGAACAGGGTGACGCTGAGCCAGGTAACGCCTGATAGGAGTCTCCTTTGTTCTTTGAGCGCCACGGTGGTGGTGAGCGAGTGATCCTCGTTCACTTGGATGGACAGGACCCTGAGGCGCGCGAAGATCCGCAGGAGTTTCAGGAGCTGGCAAATTCGGCCGGCGCCGAGACCGTCGCGTTTTTTAACGTGCCGCGTCATCGGCCAACCGCCAAATTTCTGATTGGCAGCGGCAAGGTCGAGGAACTACGCGACCTGGTCCATGCCGAAGAAGCCGATCTGGTGATCTTCAATCACATCCTCACGCCCAGTCAGGAACGTAACCTCGAACGAGTCTTCGAGTGTCGCGTGATTGACCGCACCGGTCTGATTCTCGATATTTTCGCCCAGCGCGCCCGTACCCATGAAGGCAAGCTCCAGGTCGAACTGGCCCAGCTTGACCACATGAGCACCCGCCTGGTTCGCGGCTGGACGCACCTTGAACGCCAGGGTGGCGGTATCGGCATGCGTGGCCCGGGTGAAACCCAGCTTGAAACCGACCGGCGCCTGTTGCGGGTGCGCCTGCGCCAGATCAAGGGCCGCCTGGAAAAAGTACGCAGCCAGCGCGAGCAATCGCGACGTGGCCGTTCGCGTGCAGATATCCCTACCGTGTCCCTGGTGGGCTATACCAACGCCGGCAAATCCACGTTGTTCAACAACGTGACGCAGTCGGACGTGTACGCGGCGGACCAGCTGTTTGCCACCCTTGACCCGACCTTGCGCCGTCTGGAACTCGACGACCTGGGGCCGATTGTGCTGGCCGATACCGTGGGCTTTATCCGCCACTTGCCGCACAAGCTGGTCGAGGCATTCCGGTCTACGCTGGAAGAGTCGAGCAACTCCGACCTGCTGCTGCACGTCATCGATGCGGCCGAGCCTGACCGGATGTTGCAGATCGAGCAGGTCATGGTCGTACTGGGTGAGATTGGTGCCCAGGACTTGCCGATCCTCGAGGTCTATAACAAACTCGATTTGCTTGAAGGCGTCGAGCCGCAAATCCAGCGCGACGAGAATGGCAGGCCCCAGCGGGTCTGGCTGTCGGCGCGGGACGGTAGCGGCCTGGAACTGCTTGAGCAGGCGATTGCCGAGTTGCTCGGTGGCGATTTGTTCGTCGGCACCTTGCGCTTGCCGCAGCGTTTTGCTCGACTGCGTGCTCAGTTCTTTGAGCTGGGCGCGGTACAGAAAGAAGAACACGACGAAGAAGGTGTCAGCCTGCTGGCGGTTCGTTTGCCCCGTTCGGAGCTCAATCGGCTGGTGAGCCGTGAGGGCGTTGTGCCGATGGAGTTCCTCGAACAACACACTTTGCAATAAAAGCCTGAGAAAGCGGTTGTGCCGCTGTGGCAGGCATTCTGTAGCATTGGTCGGCGCGCCGTGGGTGCGTCTTTGCTTTATCAGATGGAGAGCGCTATGGCTTGGAATGAGCCGGGTGGCAACTCGAATAATCAGGATCCTTGGGGTGGTAAACGCCGCAATAATGGCGACCGCAAGGGGCCACCAGATCTCGACGAGGCCTTCCGAAAGCTGCAGGAAAGCCTGAATGGGTTGTTCGGTGGTGGAAAAAAACGTGGTGGTGACGACGGCGGCCGCACGAGCAAGGGCGGCGGCTACGGCCTGCTGGGCCTGGGCCTCGTGGCGCTGGCGGCTGTCTGGCTGTACAGCGCGGTCTATGTGGTGGACGAGCAGGAGCAAGCCGTGGTGCTGCGCTTCGGCAAGTACTACGAGACTGTCGGCCCCGGCTTGAATATCTACTTCCCGCCGATCGACAAGAAGTACATGGAGAACGTCACGCGTGAGCGTGCCTACACCAAGCAGGGCCAGATGCTGACCGAAGACGAGAACATCGTCGAAGTGCCGCTGACCGTGCAGTACAAGATCAGCAACCTGCAGGACTTCGTGCTTAACGTCGACCAGCCGGAAGTCAGCTTGCAGCATGCGACCGAAAGCGCCCTGCGCCACGTAGTGGGTTCCACTGCGATGGACCAGGTGCTGACCGAAGGCCGTGAACTGATGGCCAGCGAGATCAAGGAGCGCCTGCAACGGTTCCTCGATACTTATCGCACCGGTATCACCGTGACCCAGGTCAACGTACAGAGCGCAGCGGCACCGCGTGAAGTGCAGGAAGCCTTCGATGACGTGATCCGCGCCCGTGAAGACGAACAGCGTTCGCGCAACCAGGCTGAAACCTACGCCAACGGCGTCGTGCCGGAAGCCCGTGGTCAGGCCCAGCGCATCCTTGAAGATGCCAACGGTTACCGCGACGAAGTCGTGTCCCGCGCCAAGGGTGAGGCCGACCGCTTCACCAAGCTGGTGGCCGAGTACCGCAAGGCACCGGAAGTCACCCGCGAGCGTCTGTACCTGGACACCATGCAGGAAGTCTTCAGCAACACCAGCAAGGTTCTCGTGACCGGCAACAAGGGTGGGCAGAACAACCTGCTGTACCTGCCGCTGGACAAGATGATCGAAGGTGGTCGTAGTGCCGGCAGTACTTCGTCTTCCGCCAGTTCGACTGCCGCTGCCAACGAAGCGAGCGCCCGTGCGGCCGCTGACTTGCAGCAACAGCAAACACGTTCCAGGGAGAGTCGTTGATGAGCAATAAATCGCTGACCGCCCTGATTGTGGGTGTCGTCGTGGTCATCGCTGCCTGGAACTGCTTCTACATCGTGGCTCAGACCGAGCGTGCGGTGTTGCTGCAATTCGGGCGTGTGGTCCAGGCGGATGTCCAGCCGGGCTTGCATGTGAAAGTCCCCTACGTCAACCAGGTGCGCAAGTTCGACGCCCGCCTGATGACCCTGGATGCACCGACACAGCGTTTCCTGACCCTGGAAAAGAAAGCCGTGATGGTTGACGCCTACGCCAAGTGGCGCGTCAAGGATGCCGAGCGCTTCTACACCGCGACTTCCGGCCTCAAGCAGATTGCCGACGAGCGTTTGTCCCGTCGTCTGGAATCGGGCCTGCGTGACCAGTTTGGTAAGCGCACCCTGCATGAGGTGGTATCCGGTGAACGTGATGCGCTGATGGCTGACATCACCCGTTCGTTGAACACCATGGCGGAAAAAGAGCTGGGTATCGAAGTGGTCGATGTCCGGGTCAAGGCTATCGACCTGCCCAAGGAAGTGAACCGCAGCGTGTTCGAGCGCATGAGCACCGAGCGTGAGCGTGAGGCGCGTGAGCACCGTGCCAAGGGTAACGAACTGGCTGAAGGTATCCGTGCGGATGCCGACCGTCAGCGTCGCGTACTGTTGGCAGAAGCCTATCGTGAGTCTGAAGAGGCCCGCGGTGATGGTGATGCTCAAGCCGCGGCGATCTACGCCAAGGCTTATGGCCAGGACCAGGAGTTCTACGCGTTCTACCGTAGCCTGCGCGCCTACCGTGAAAGCTTTGCGAACAAAACCGACGTCATGGTGCTGGACCCAAGTAGCGATTTCTTCCGCTACCTGGAAAAGTCCAAGTAACCCGCTGACTGTCTGGAACCACTCCGTCGGGCGGCTAAAACGCTCGGCGGGGTGATCCTTTCGGAAAACGGGTGTATGATGCGGCAGCCGGGAAATTCCCGGCTTTTTTGCGTCTGCATGTTTGATTGTTGTTGTGCGCTGCAGGCGTGACAGGTTTTTCGAGGAAAGTGCCCGACGAGGCCGTTTACAGGCCATTCGTCACGTCGCTCTTGCGCGTGGTTTATGCAGGGGCCGGGGATTTTCTGCTTCACTCAAGGCTCGCCCAAGGGCAGGCCGGGTCATAGGGGAATGGCGTAATGGCAACGGTAGACCGCTGGCTGCTGCCAGATGGCATCGAAGAAGTACTGCCACCAGAGGCTGCGCGCATTGAAATCGCGCGCCGCCAGGTGTTGGATCTGTTCCAGAGCTGGGGTTACGAGTTTGTCGTGACTCCCCATATCGAGTACCTGGAATCCCTGCTGACCGGCGCGGGCCAGGACCTGGATCTGCGCACCTTCAAGGTCATCGACCCGCAATCGGGCCGGCAAATGGGTTTTCGCGCCGATATCACGCCGCAAGTGGCGCGCATCGATGCGCATACCCTGCGCCGTGAAGGGCCGAGCCGCCTGTGCTATGCCGGCAGTGTGCTGCACGCGCAGCCGCGCGCCTTGTCATCGTCCCGTAGCCCGATCCAGCTGGGCGCCGAGTTGTATGGCGATGCAAGCCCGAGCAGCGACGTCGAAGTCATCAGCCTGATGCTGGCGATGCTGCAACTGGCGGATGTGCCGGATGTGCACATGGACCTGGGGCACGTCGGTATCTACCGTGGCCTGGCCCGTGCGGCCGGTTTGTCCGGCGAAGTGGAGCAGCAGTTGTTCGATGCCCTGCAGCGCAAGGCCATCGACGAAGTGATCGCCCTGACCGAAGGCGTGCCTGCCGACCTGGCCGGCATGTTGCGTGCGCTGGTGGGCCTGTGTGGTGGTCGCGAAGTGCTGACTGCCGCCCGCGAGCGCCTGGCCAACGCGCCGGCCCCGGTGCTGGCGGCCCTGGACGATGTGCTGGCGATTGCCGAGCAGTTGTCGGCGCGCTTCCCGCAACTGCCGTTGTATTTCGACCTGGGTGAGCTGCGCGGCTACCACTACCACACCGGTGTGGTGTTCGCGGTGTTTGTTCCGGGCGTTGGCCAAGCCATTGCCCAGGGCGGTCGTTATGACGATATCGGCGCCGACTTCGGTCGTGCCCGTCCGGCGACTGGCTTTTCTACCGATTTGAAAACCCTGGTGACCCTGGGGCGTGCTGAAGTCGAGCTACCGTCTGGCGGTATCTGGATGCCAGACAGTACGGACGCGGCACTCTGGCAGCAGGTCTGCCAGTTGCGCAGTGAGGGTCAGCGTGTCGTCCAGGCCTTGCCTGGGCAGCCATTGGCCGCCGCCCGTGAAGCGGACTGCGACCGGCAATTGATTCAGCAGAACGGGCTTTGGCAAGTATCGCCACTGGCTTCTTGAGTTTTCCTGCCGGCCAACGCCGGCACCAAGTTTGCGTGAATGAGGACAAGTGTTATGGGTAAGAATGTCGTAGTCCTGGGCACCCAATGGGGTGATGAGGGCAAAGGCAAGATCGTTGATCTGCTGACCGAACATGCTGCCGCCGTAGTGCGCTACCAAGGTGGCCACAACGCTGGCCACACCCTGGTCATCGATGGCGAAAAAACCGTCTTGCACCTGATCCCGTCGGGCGTGCTGCGCGAAGGCGTGCAGTGCCTGATCGGCAACGGCGTGGTGGTTGCACCTGACGCCCTGCTGCGCGAGATCACCAAGCTGGAAGAGAAAGGCGTACCGGTGCGCGAGCGCCTGCGTATCAGCCCGTCCTGCCCGCTGATCCTGTCCTTCCACGTTGCGCTGGACCAGGCCCGTGAAAAGGCCCGTGGCGAGCTGAAGATCGGTACTACCGGTCGCGGCATCGGCCCGGCCTACGAAGACAAGGTTGCACGTCGTGGCCTGCGTGTGGGCGACCTGCTCAACATGCCGCGCTTTGAAGACAAGCTGCGTGAACTGGTGGATTACCACAACTTCATGCTGGTTG
Source organism: Pseudomonas sp. ICMP 8385 (assembly GCF_002699915.1). Lineage (NCBI taxonomy): Bacteria > Pseudomonadati > Pseudomonadota > Gammaproteobacteria > Pseudomonadales > Pseudomonadaceae > Pseudomonas > Pseudomonas sp. ICMP 8385. The sequence continues at coordinate 94,385 of NZ_LKBY01000124.1, forward strand.
GTTACTACAAAGAGCCAGCCATTGAATTCGACAAGACCCTGGCCGAGTGCAAAGAGTACGCTGAACTGCTCAAGCCGCTGATGCTCGACGTGACGGCCGAGCTGCACGACCTGCGTCGCGCCGGTAAAGACATCATGTTTGAAGGCGCCCAGGGTTCGTTGCTGGACATCGACCACGGCACCTACCCGTACGTGACCAGCTCCAACACCACTGCTGGTGGCGTGGCGACGGGTTCGGGCGTTGGCCCGATGTTCCTGGACTACATCCTGGGCATCACCAAGGCCTACACCACGCGCGTAGGTTCGGGGCCTTTCCCGACTGAACTGTTCGACGATGTCGGCGCGCACCTGGCCAAGCAAGGCCATGAGTTCGGCGCCACTACCGGGCGTGCCCGTCGTTGTGGCTGGTTCGACGCGGTTATCCTGCGTCGCGCTATCGATGTGAACAGCATCTCGGGCATCTGCCTGACCAAGCTGGACGTACTCGACGGCCTGCAAACCATCAACATCTGCATCGGCTACAAGGATGCAGAAGGTAATGAGGTTGCCCCGACCGACGCTGACAGCTACGTGGGCCTGCAGCCTGTGTACGAAGAAGTGCCGGGCTGGACCGAATCGACCGTGGGTGCCAAAACCCTGGAAGAACTGCCAGCTAACGCCCGTGCCTACATCAAGCGCGTTGAAGAGTTGATCGGCGCGCCGATCGACATTATTTCGACGGGCCCGGACCGCAACGAGACCATCGTTCTGCGTCATCCGTTCGCTTAATAAGCTGTTGATGTAAAAAGCAAAGGGCCCCATTGGGGGCCCTTTGTCGTTTCTGCGGTGCGCACGGCACGACCCTTGCTATATTTCTCTCTTTCGCGGTGCTATCAATTTAATGGCACCCGTGGTGGAGGGATTCCCGATGTCTGCCGTTCTCTCATTGTTACAAAGCCGGCTGTTGCGGCCGGTGTTCGTTACCCTTGGTATCGCTCTTTTGGTGCAAGTGCTGGTGGCGGTCGCTCTGACCCGGAGCACCGTCACGGCCCTGGAGGCCGATTTGGGCAAGCGCCTGGGCGTGGACAGCCAGAAGCTGTCGGGCGAATTGACCCAGGCCGGCAAGGAAGTGACCTCCGGCCTGGACAGCCTGTCGGCCAGTACCAGTGACCGCCTGACCGCAGGCCTTTCTGCGCGCCTGAAGCAAGAGCAGCAGCAACTGCGTGAGACCCTGGAAAAAGACCTGAAGGACTCCGCCAATGACATGGCGCAGTTACTGGCCTCGGTTGCCCCGCGCGCGATGTGGGACAGCGATGTTCCGGCGTTGTCGGAGTTTGCCCGGCGTGCCCAGCGCAACCCCAATGTGCTGTTTGTGGTGTATGACGATGCCACTGGCCAGCACCTGACCCGTTATCTGAACCGGGAAAACCCGATCAACAAGGCGCTCCTGGAAAAAGGCCAGGGCGACCGTGCGCTGGATAAAGTGTTGAATGCCGCGAAAAACGACCCGTCGGTGTACTACGTCGAAGCCTCCATCAGCCCCAATGGCGTGGAGATCGGCAAGGTGCTCATGGGGGTTTCCACCGCGGCGGTCGAGGCGGACCTGGCGGCCCTGGACCAGCGCTTTGCCGCATTGATCGCCAGCGGTGGGCAATTGGTGGGCGACAGCCTCAAGGGCGCGGCGGCGGACAGTGCGGCGGCCATGGGCGCACGGCTGCAGTCGGCGCAGGCCACGGCCACCGAAATGACGGCTAACACCTCCAGTGCCGTGCAAGAGGCTGCGCAGGCCCTGCGCTGGCGTATCGGCCTGGGCCTGGCGGTGGTGGGCCTGGGCGTGCTGTTGCTGATTGCCGTGGTGCTGGGGCGGCGGGTGGTCAATCGCCTGAAGTTGCTGATCGCGGCCATGGATGACTTGGCCGCTGGCGAGGGTGACCTGACCAAGCGTGTGCAGATCAACAGCCAGGATGAAATCGGCGCCATGGCTTCGGCGGTCAATCGGTTTGTGGATAAGTTGCAGCCCATCGTGCGCGAGGCGGGCGATGTGGCCCAGCGTACGGGTGTGGAAATCGGCGCGATGACCTTGCGCAATGCCGGTGCCGATGCGGCGGCGGGCTTGCAGCGCGATGAAGTGGCCGAGAGCCTGCGGGCGCTGTCGCAAATGGCCGACGAGGCCCAGGCCGAAAGCCAGGCCATGCAGGCTGCGTTGCAGCAGGTGGTGGAGATCCGCCAGGCCACCGATGAGAATTCGCGTACTTCAGCTGAGGTCGGCAGTTTGATCGAGGCGCTGGCCGGGCAGGTGCAGGCCGGCTCCAAGGTGATCGAGCGCCTGGCCCAGCAAAGCGAGCAGATTGAAGTGGTGCTGACGGTGATCCACGGCATTGCCGAGCAAACCAACTTGCTGGCCCTGAATGCGGCCATCGAAGCCGCGCGTGCCGGTGAAACCGGACGGGGCTTTGCGGTGGTAGCGGACGAAGTGCGGGCGCTGGCCAGCAAGACTCAAAGCTCCACCGGCGATATCCAGGCGCATATCGTGGCGTTGCAGCAAGGTGCGCGTGAGGCGGTAGAAACCATCGGCAAGGCCGGCCGCCAGGCCAGTGAGGGGCTGCTGGTGCTGCGCGAAAGTGTGCGTTTGCAACAAACGGTGCAAGACTCGGTGGAGCAGGTGCATACGGCGATTGGCCTGGCGACCCGGGCTGCCGAGCATCAGGCCCTGGGTGCGCACGCGGTACGGGGACGGGTCGAGGTGATCCATGCCCAGGCCGAGCGGGCGGCACAGGCGGTGGTGGAGACTACGGCCAGCGGCAAGGTACTGGATGGGTTGGCGGCGCAGTTGAAGGCCAGCCTGGGGCAATTCCGGGCTTAAGGTTGGCTGCTTGGGCCTTATCGCGGGCAAGCCCGCTCCCACAGGTGATCGCGTTCCCGTGTGGGAGCGGGCTTGCCCGCGATAGCGATTTCAGCGACTCAGATACATCCGCGTCGTCAGCAGATACACCGGCAACCCCGATACCAGAATCAACAACGCCGCATAAGGCGCCGCCGCTGCAAATTCCACATTCGAGGTGTGTGCCCAGACTGCCGTGGCCAAGGTATTAAGCCCCGTCGGGCTGAGCAGCAAAGTCGCGGTCAACTCCTTCATCGCATCGAGAAACACCAAGGCAAACGCCGCCCCTAATGCCGGGAAGATAATCGGCAGGGTCACCCGGCAAAACGCGCTGAACGACGATGCGCCCAGGGTGCGCGCCGCCTCTTCCAGCTGCGGCGCGGCCTTGTTCAGCGCGGTACGGATCGGCGCCTGGGCCAGGGGCAGGAACAACAGCGCATAGGCAATCAGCAGCAGCGCCGAGGTCTGATACAACGCCGGTACGTAATGCAAGGCGAAGTACACCAGGGTCAGGGCAATCACCAGGCCGGGCAGGGCGTGCAGCAGGTAGGGCAGGCGTTCGGCCCACAGTGCCAGTTGGCCCTTGTAGCGCACCACCAAAAGGCCCACCGGCACAGCCAGCGCCAGGCAGAGTGCGGCGCCGCCCAGGGACAGGGCCAGGGAGGACAGCAGCGCCTCGCTGATTTCAGCTACCGGGAAGGCCGCCGAAGAGCCCACGGCCAGCCAGTAACCGAGCATCCCCAATGGAATGCCACTGCCAATGATCGCGAGCATCAAGCAATACAGCTGGCCCAATGGCGCCCATTTGCCCAGTCGAACCTGCTCGGCATGCCGCGCCGCGCCTTGCCCGGTGCGCACATGCCGGCCCTTGCCGCGCACGCGCAACTCCAGCCATAGCAGGGTCAGGCACATCACCAGCAGCACCGCAGACAGCATCGCCGCGTTGGCATTGCTGAATTCCAGCTCGAACTGTTGGTAGATCGCCGTAGTAAAGGTTTGCAGGCCAATGATCGACAAGGCGCCGAACTCCACCAGCATATGCAAGGCGATCAACAGCGCGCCGGCCAGTAGCGACGGCCACAGCAGCGGCAAGGTGATGCGAAAGAACACGCCCCAGCGATTGAGCCCCAGGGTGCGGGCCGACTCTTCCAGGGACGGATCCAGGTTGCGCAGGGTCGCCGCCACCGGCAGGAACACCAGGGGGTACTTGGACAGGGTCATCACCAGGATTGCCCCGCCCAGGCCTTCAAACTGGGCGCTCAGCGACACCCAGGTAAAGCTGCTGACAAACGCCGGTACGGCAAACGGCAGGCACAGGATCACTCCCCAGATGCGCCGGCCCGGCAGGTTGCTGCGTTCCAGCAGCCAGGCCAGGGACAGGCCAATCACCGCGCAGGCCACGGTCACGCCGACCATCAGGGCCAACGTGTTGCGCAGCAGGCCGAACACATATGGGCGCCACAGCAGGTGCACCGCTTCGGCCCAGCCAGCTTGCCAAGCCTTGAGGCCCACGTACACCAAGGGCAGCAGGCTCAGGCCCACCAGCAACAAGACTGGTAGCAGCAGCCAGATCGACGGGCGTTTGCGCCGGGGGCTAAAACCCCCGCGCAAGGCGGGGGCGGATTGCGATGGGGTCATCAGTTCAAGCCAACGTCACGTTCCAGCTCCAGGGCTTCTTCGGCATTGCCCAGGTCGGCGGGAGTGACTTTTGGTGGTTGCAGCTCGCTGAACGGCTTGAGGCCGCGATTGGATTGCATGCCCTTGCGCAGCGGGTACTCGGCGGAGGTGTTGGTGATCACCCGCTGGCCTTCTTCGCTGGCCATGAATGCCAGCAATTGCTGGGCTTCTTGGGGGTGCTTGCTGGATTTGAGGGCGGCCGCCGCCGATACGGTGATCAGGCCGCCGGCATCGCCATCGGTGAAGTAGTGCAGTTGCGAATCCAGGTTGGTTTTTTCCTTTTTCAGGGCAAACCAGTAGTAGTTGTTCACCAGCACCGTCGCCACTTCGCCGTTTTCCACAGCCTTGAGGGCCACCATATTGTTGCTGTAGACCTTGCCGAAGGCGCGCAGCCCGGTCAGCCATTCTTCGGCGGCCTCGCGACCATGCAATTTGATGATTGCCACGGCCTGTTCCTGGAAGGCGCCGCTGGTGGGGACGAAGCCCACTTTGCCCTGCCACTCGGGGTTGGCGAAATCCAGTACCGACTTGGGCAGTTCTTCTTCCTTGATCAATTTCGGGTTGAAGGCCACGACCCGCGTGCGGGCGGTCACGCCCATCCAGGCGCCGTTGGCAGCTACGTATTCCTTGGGCAAGACATCCAGGGTGCTGGCGTCGATAGTGGCCAGCAGGCCTTGTTCGCCGAGCTTGTTGAGCGGTGGGGATTCTTCGGTGTAGATCACGTCGGCGGGGGAGCGCTCACCCTCTTCGACGACCTGGCTGGCCAGTTGGTTGCTGCTGCCCTTGCGCACATTCACATGAATGCCGGTCTTGGCTTCGAAGGCCTTGGCGAGTTCGTCGCCGACTTCCTTGTGCTGGCCGTTGTACAGGGTCAGTTCAAACTTGTCGGCGGCGTAGGCGGCGGGAGAGAGCAGGGTCAGGCCGAGCAGAGTGATGGTCAGGCCACGCAGAAGGGATGTCTTGAGACGGGTATCGCGGATCATCATCCGGGGTTTTCCTCACTTGAGTGCAACAAATCATTGCAAGGATAAACGATAAAACTTCTCAAGTGCGGACAGGGGAGCAATGCAGTGGGAGTTTTTAAACCCCAGAAACGAAAAAACCCGCTTTCGCGGGTTTGATCTGAATTTGGTGCCCAGGAGAAGACTCGAACTTCCACGACCTTGCGATCACCAGCACCTGAAGCTGGCGTGTCTACCAATTTCACCACCTGGGCATTATCAAGCAACGTTGCCGCTGTTGATGGGGCGAACTATACGGCGGGCTTTTTGATCTGTAAACCCCTGATTTGATTTTATAAATCAATTTTTCGGTTAAGAATCAAAGGCCTGTAACGCAAAAACCCGCTTTCGCGGGTTTTTGTGAGACTCAAGGCGCAAACCTCAAGTTTTGAATTGGTGCCCAGAAGAAGACTCGAACTTCCACGACCTTGCGGTCACCAGCACCTGAAGCTGGCGTGTCTACCAATTTCACCATCTGGGCAGTATCTTCAACGTTGCCGTCGTCGATGGCGCGCACTATACGGAGTGACTTTTGAGCTGTAAACCCCCGTCATCAAAAAAGCCTGGAAAATTTCGCGGGCGGTCGCGCAAGGTGGTTTCCCGGGACCATAAAACGCATTTCCCGACGAGTTATTGCTGGAAATTTCCCGTTTCAATACGCGTATGCCAAACTAACCCACATATAGACAAGGTGAAAACTCTCTAATGGCCGATTGGCAGTCCCTCGATCCCGAGGCCGCTCGTGAAGCGGAAAAATATGAAAACCCTATTCCTAGCCGCGAACTGATCCTGGCGCATCTCGCCGATCGGGGTTCGCCTGCTAGCCGCGAGCAGCTGGTTGAAGAATTCGGTCTGACCACCGAAGACCAACTCGAAGCGCTGCGCCGCCGCCTGCGCGCCATGGAGCGCGATGCACAGTTGATCTACACCCGCCGCGGCACTTACGCACCGGTGGACAAGCTCGACCTGATCCTTGGCCGCATTGCCGGTCACCGTGACGGTTTCGGCTTCCTGATCCCTGACGATGGCAGCGATGACCTGTTCATGAGCCCGGCGCAAATGCGCCTGGTGTTCGATGGCGACCGTGCCCTGGCGCGCGTGTCCGGCCTGGACCGTCGCGGTCGGCGCGAAGGCGTGATCGTCGAAGTGGTGTCCCGTGCCCACGAGTCCATCGTCGGTCGCTACTTTGAAGAAGGCGGCATCGGCTTCGTGATCCCGGACAACCCGAAGGTCCAGCAGGAAGTGCTGGTGACTCCGGGCCGCAATGGCGCCGCCAAGGTCGGGCAGTTCGTCGAGGTGAAAATCACTCACTGGCCAACCCCACGCTTCCAGCCACAGGGCGATATCGTCGAAGTGGTCGGCAACTATATGGCGCCGGGCATGGAAATCGATGTGGCGCTGCGCACCTACGATATTCCCCACGTCTGGCCTGAGGCGGTGCTCAAAGAAGCCGCCAAGCTCAAGCCGGAAGTCGAAGAAAAAGACAAAGAGAAACGCATCGACCTGCGTCATCTGCCGTTCGTTACCATTGACGGCGAAGATGCCCGCGACTTCGACGATGCGGTCTACTGCGAAGCCAAGCCCGGCAAGCTGCGGCTGTTCTCCGGCGGCTGGAAGTTGTTCGTCGCGATTGCCGACGTCTCCAGCTACGTGAAGATCGGTTCGGCCCTGGATAACGAAGCCCAGGTGCGCGGCAACTCCGTGTACTTCCCTGAGCGCGTGATCCCGATGCTGCCTGAGCAGCTGTCCAACGGCCTGTGCTCCCTGAACCCGAAAGTCGACCGTTTGGCCATGGTGTGCGAGATGACTATCTCGAAAACCGGCGAAATGACCGACTACCAGTTCTATGAAGCGGTGATCCACTCCCAGGCGCGCCTGACCTACAACAAGGTCAGCACCATCCTGGAAACGCCGAAAACCAGCGAAGCCAAGGCTTTGCGCAGCCAGTATGCCGACGTCGTGCCGCACCTCAAGCAGCTCTACTCGCTGTACAAGGTGCTGCTGGGCGCGCGTCATGTGCGTGGCGCGATCGATTTTGAAACCCAGGAAACCCGGATCATCTTCGGTTCCGAGCGCAAAATCGCCGAAATCACCCCGACTACCCGTAATGACGCGCACAAGCTGATCGAGGAATGCATGCTGGCGGCCAACGTGGCCACCGCCGAGTTCCTGAAAAAGCACGAGATTCCTGCGTTGTACCGGGTCCACGATGGTCCGCCGCCGGAGCGCCTGGAAAAACTGCGCGCCTTCCTTGGCGAACTTGGCCTGTCCCTGCACAAAGGCAAGGATGGCCCGTCGCCCAAGGATTACCAGGCACTGCTGGCCAGTATCAAGGACCGTCCAGACTTCCACCTGATCCAGACCGTGATGCTGCGCTCCCTCAGCCAGGCGGTGTACAGCGCCGACAACCAGGGCCACTTCGGCCTGAATTACGAGGCGTATACCCACTTCACCTCGCCGATCCGCCGTTACCCGGACCTGCTCACGCACCGCGCCATCCGCAGCGTGATCCATTCCAAGCAGAACACCCCGCACGTCAAGCGCGCCGGTGCCATGAGCATTCCGAAGGCACGGATCTACCCGTACGACGAAGCGGCCCTGGAGCAGTTGGGCGAGCAGTGCTCCATGAGCGAGCGCCGTGCCGACGAAGCCACCCGCGATGTGGTGAACTGGCTCAAGTGCGAGTTCATGAAAGACCGCGTGGGCGAGTCGTTCCCGGGCGTGATCACTGCTGTGACCGGCTTTGGTCTGTTCGTCGAGTTGACCGATATCTACGTCGAAGGCCTGGTGCACGTCACCGCCTTGCCGGGTGACTACTACCACTTCGACCCTGTGCATCACCGCCTGGCGGGCGAGCGCACCGGTCGTAGCTTCCGTTTGGGCGATACCGTGGAAGTGCGGGTCATGCGCGTCGACCTCGACGAGCGCAAGATCGACTTCGAGATGGCCGAAAAAACCCTCGAAGCGCCGATTGGCCGTAAAAAGCGCGGTGCCGAAACAGCAGCGCCGGCGAAGAAAGGTGCTCCGGCGAAAGCTGCCGCTGCCGCCGAGCCAGCCGCCAAGCCTGCTCGTCGCTCGTCGACCAAGGAAAAGGTCAGCGACGCCTACCGCCCCAGTGATGCGGCGGCGAAAAACGCCGAGCTGCGCAAGAGCCGCGAGTTGAAGCAGCAGTTGCTCAACGAAGCCAAAAGCGGTGGTAAAGCGGCGTCTGGGGGAAAGTCCCAGGCCGCCGACAAGCCGTCGAGCAAACCGAGTAAACACCGTAAAGGCCCGCCCAAAGCGGGTTCGGCCCCTGCCAAGAGCGGCGGGTCGCGCAAACCTAAGGCCAAGTCATGAGTCTGGAAAAAATCTACGGCGTACATGCCGTAGAAGCGTTGCTGCGTCACCATCCCAAGCGCGTCAAGCAGGTGTGGCTGGCCGAAGGCCGCAGTGAGCCACGCGTTCAGGCGCTGGTGGAGCTGGCCAACCAGAACAAGGTTGCCATCGGCCAGGCCGAGCGTCGCGAAATGGACGTGTGGGTCGAAGGCGTGCACCAGGGCGTGGTCGCGGACGTGAGCCCGAGCCAGGTCTGGGGCGAGGCCATGCTCGACGAGCTGCTCGACCGCACCGAAGGTGCGCCGCTGTTGCTGGTGCTGGACGGCGTGACCGACCCGCACAACCTCGGCGCCTGCCTGCGTTCGGCGGATGCCGCCGGTGCGCTAGCGGTGATCGTGCCTAAAGACAAGTCGGCCACGTTGACGCCGGTTGTGCGTAAAGTCGCCTGCGGCGCGGCGGAAGTGATTCCGCTGGTGGCCGTGACCAACCTGGCGCGTACCCTGGAGAAACTCCAGCAGCGCGGCTTGTGGGTCGTGGGCACGGCGGGGGAGGCCGAGGTCAGCATCTATGACCAGGACCTCACTGGCCCGACCATCCTGATCATGGGTGCCGAAGGCAAGGGCATGCGTCGCCTGACCCGTGAGCATTGCGACTACCTGGTGCATTTGCCGATGGCCGGTAGCGTCAGCAGCCTCAACGTATCCGTGGCGACCGGTGTGTGCCTGTTCGAGGCCCAGCGCCAGCGCGGTGCCAAGGCCAAGACCAAGAAGTAATCAGGTCTGGCGCAGGTCCAGATGTGGGAGCGGGCTTGTGTAGGAGCTGGCTTGCCTGCGATGCAGACACCTCGGTACATCAGCTGTACTGAGGTGATGCTATCGCAGGCAAGCCAGCTCCTACACAAGCCTGTTCCCACATTGGTTTTTGGTCAAATAATCACCAATTGCCTTGCGCCCGTTCTCCCCCTTCTCTACAATTGCGCCCCTTGCCTTCCTGGCGGGCACCGATGTGCCTCCCTGCGGCAAGATTCCTAAGTGTCATTCACTCCTTGTCTGACCGTTTTTGAGCGGCAGGCTACAACCCGTAAGGAGCATTCATGCGTCATTACGAAATCATCTTTTTGGTCCACCCGGATCAAAGCGAGCAAGTCGGCGGCATGGTAGAGCGTTACACCAAGCTGATCGAAGAAGACGGCGGCAAAATCCACCGTCTGGAAGATTGGGGCCGTCGTCAACTGGCCTACGCAATCAACAATGTTCACAAGGCTCACTACGTGATGCTGAACGTTGAGTGCACTGGTAAGGCCCTGGCCGAGCTGGAAGACAACTTCCGCTACAACGATGCAGTGATCCGTAACCTGGTCATCCGTCGCGAAGAAGCCGTTACCGGCCAATCCGAGATGCTCAAGGCTGAAGAAAACCGCAGTGAGCGCCGTGAGCGTCGCGACCGTCCTGAGCACGAAGGCGCTGAAAGCGCTGATAGTGATGACAGCGACAACAGCGATAACGCTGACGAGTAATCCACGGACCTTATTAAGGAGCCTATCAAATGGCACGTTTCTTCCGTCGTCGTAAGTTTTGCCGCTTCACCGCTGAAGAAGTGAAGGAGATCGACTACAAAGATCTCAACACTCTGAAAGCCTACGTATCCGAGACCGGCAAAATTGTTCCAAGCCGTATCACCGGTACCAAAGCTCGTTATCAGCGTCAGCTGGCCACCGCTATCAAGCGCGCCCGCTTCCTGGCCCTGCTGGCCTACACCGACAGCCACGGCCGCTGAGACCGGGCAGTCGACAAGTAGTAAGGGATTGAATGCATGCGCGCCTTAGCTGAGTTCATCATGCGCGGTCGTGTGCAGGCCACTCTGGTAGTGGCTGGATGTGCTGCATTGCCGCTGTTGTATTGGTTGGGTGCTGCCGCGGGAAGCCTTGTGCTGCTGCGGCGCGGTTTGAAGGACGCCCTGGGCGTCCTTGCCCTGGGATTGCTGCCGGCCTTGATCTGGTGGCTGCAATTCGACGATCCACGGGTACTTCTGGTACTGCTGGGGTCTTCGAGCCTTGCGTTGGTTCTGCGCGCAAGTGAGTCCTGGGTCCGTACGCTGCTGGTCAGCGTGGCTTTGGGAGTGGTGTATTCAGTGGTGCTTGGCGCGGCTTTCCGCCCGCAAATCGAGGCGCTGTCGCAGGAGTTGGTAAAAATCCTGCCATTGGCCCTCGGGGATCTCTACCAGCAGTTGTCGGTAGATGAGCGAGCGCGCATGGCCACACTGATTGCTCCGGTCCTTACCGGCCTGATAGCGGCACTGTTGCAGATCGTCAGTGTGCTGAGCCTGATTCTTGGGCGCTACTGGCAGGCGTTGTTGTATAACCCGGGTGGTTTTGGTCGCGAGTTTCGCAGTATCAGAATCCCCGCAGGCCCAGCGATGTTGCTGCTGGCGTGCATGCTTGTAGGGCCGAACTTCGGTCCGCAAATGGCCATGTTGACGCCGTTGTGCAGCGTACCGCTGGTGATTGCCGGGCTGGCCCTGATGCACGGGCTGGTGGCGCAAAAGCGCCTGGCCAAGTTCTGGCTGGTGGGGTTGTACGTGACGCTGTTGCTGTTTATGCAACTGATCTATCCGTTACTCGTGGTCTTGGCCATTGTCGACGGCCTGATTGATTTTCGCGGTCGTCTGGCGCCGAAAGACGCCGATAACGCGAACGGTGAAGGTTAAAAGTTAGAGGATTTTCACATGCAACTGATCCTTCTGGAAAAAGTCGCCAACCTGGGCAACCTGGGCGACAAAGTAAACGTTAAGGCCGGCTACGGTCGTAACTACCTGCTGCCATACGGCAAAGCCACCGCTGCAACCGCTGCCAACCTGGCTGCGTTTGAAGAGCGTCGCGCTGAGCTGGAAAAAGCCGCAGCAGACAAGAAAGCTTCGGCTGAAACCCGTGCTGCCCAACTGGCCGAGCTGGAAGTGACTATCACTGCCACCGCTGGCGACGAAGGCAAGCTGTTCGGTTCGATCGGTACTCACGACATCGCTGACGCACTGACCGCCTCCGGCGTTGAAGTGCAGAAGAGCGAAGTTCGTCTGCCGAACGGCACCATCCGCAACGTAGGCGAATTCGACGTAGCCGTGCACCTGCACGCTGAAGTTGAAGCCACCGTACGCGTTGTCGTGGTAGCAGCTTAAGAAGCACCTAACTGACTGGCACCTCGCGTGTCAGCCAGTTAACATCGGGCACGATCCTGTTTACAGGTCGTGCCTTTTGTTTTTCTACACACCCCTAATTTCAAGTGGCCATGAACGATATTTCAGCTCCTGAGCAATACGATCTGCAAACCGCTGCCCTGAAGGTGCCGCCGCATTCCATCGAGGCCGAACAGGCCGTGCTCGGTGGCTTGATGCTGGACAACAACGCCTGGGAACGCGTGCTCGATCAAGTCTCGGACGGTGATTTCTATCGGCATGACCACCGCCTGATCTTCCGCGCCATTGCCAAGCTGGCCGACCAGAACTCACCGATCGACGTGGTGACCCTGGCCGAACAATTGGACAAGGAAGGCCAGACCTCACAAGTCGGCGGCCTGGGCTACCTGGGCGAGCTGGCGAAAAACACGCCGTCCGTCGCCAACATCAAAGCCTATGCCCAGATTGTTCGCGAGCGGGCGACCCTGCGCCAATTGATCGGCATCAGCACCGAAATCGCCGACAGCGCCTTCAACCCCGAAGGCCGTACCGCCGCCGAGATCCTCGACGAAGCCGAGCGCCAGATCTTCCAGATCGCCGAAGCCCGCCCGAAAACCGGCGGCCCGGTCAGCGTCAACGACCTGTTGACCAAGGCCATCGACCGTATCGACACCTTGTTCAACACTGACAATGCCATCACCGGTATTTCCACCGGCTACACCGACCTCGACGAGAAGACCAGCGGCCTGCAGCCGTCCGACCTGATCATCGTCGCCGGCCGTCCATCCATGGGTAAGACCACCTTTGCGATGAACCTGGTGGAAAACGCCGTGTTGCGCAGCGACAAGGCCGTGCTGGTGTACTCCCTGGAGATGCCAGGCGAATCGCTGATCATGCGTATGCTCTCGTCGCTCGGCCGGATTGACCAGACCAAGGTGCGTGCCGGTCGCCTGGAAGACGACGACTGGCCGCGCCTGACCTCGGCGGTCAACCTGCTCAACGACCGCAAGCTGTTTATCGACGACACCGCCGGTATCAGCCCGTCCGAGATGCGAGCGCGTACTCGGCGCCTGGTGCGTGAACACGGCGATATCGCCCTGATCATGATCGACTACCTGCAGTTGATGCAGATCCCCGGCTCCAGCGGCGACAACCGGACCAACGAGATTTCCGAAATCTCCCGGTCCCTCAAAGCCCTGGCCAAGGAGTTCAACTGCCCGGTGGTGGCGCTGTCCCAGCTCAACCGTTCCCTGGAACAACGTCCCAACAAGCGCCCGGTGAACTCCGACTTGCGGGAATCCGGAGCCATCGAGCAGGACGCCGACGTGATCATGTTCGTGTACCGCGACGAGGTGTATCACCCGGAAACCGAGCACAAGGGCATTGCCGAAATCATCATCGGCAAGCAGCGGAACGGGCCGATCGGCTTTATCCGCCTGGCGTTTATCGGTAAGTACACGCGGTTCGAGAACCTGGCGCCGGGTAGCTACAACTTCGACGACGATGAGTAATCAGCGGCTTTCAGGCCTGGGGAACAATCGCCTGATGGTTATTTCATTGTAGAGGTAGTTCCAGCGCAGTTCCGCGCCGGCCGGTATGTGATCGCTGGCAAAAAATGCGGTGAGTATCATGGGTTCGCGTGCCCCGCTGGCGGTTTCGACTTCGACACGAAACTGTGATGCTTCTACGTTATAGCCGCTGCGGGCCTGCCTGATCGGCAGCCCTGCGTCGTACTCGAAAATGGTATTGATCCTCGAAAGCACGTTGTCACCCGACAATATGGGTTGCGTGTTGTAGGCATGGGGCGTGGTCGGCCTGATGTTCTTGACGGGCAGCAGGTAGGGGTCTTGTCGAGCTATTGCAATATAGAGCGGCAGTATTTCCCCGCCATAGACACCCAGTGCCGCCCCTCGCTTGATCGGTCGCCGCGTAATGACGGTGGCCTCGCCGATGAGTGCGGCTTCTTGCGCAAATTTTTGATGGGCCGCCGTAAAGGGGGTGACCTCCAGGTTGTCTTCATACAGCCGTGCCACCTGTTCGTAGCCTTCCCACTGGAAGTAGGGCCGGATCAGCCGACTGTCAAATATGGCTTCGGACGTCAGCGATTTGCTTTGTGACTGTATTTGCCGGATGCGCAGGGGCAGGCCGTCTTCGTCGCGCAACGGGTATCGACCATTGTTGGCCCGGTCATAGAGGCGTCGATAGTTCTGGCTGAACTGATAGCCTTGCCCTGTGCGCATATGGGCCAGTTCCTGTGCGGTGTATCGTGTTGTCACAACGCCCTCTTCGGCCGACTCATACTCGCTGGAAGAGTGTGCCGGCTCAAATTCGTCACTGGACTCCATCTCATGGAGCTTGAGCGCCTCCTCGTCCCCTCCCAGCAACGTACCTTTGGCCGGATCGATTTCCCAGCCGGCCTGGGGCTTTTGGCGCAGGTAGGGTTGATAGGCCCGGAAGCGATTGCGGGCATCCGCCAGCCGCCAGCCCAGGGGGTCGTATCGCAGGGGATAGTATTTGTGGTTGTCCTGTATGTAATAGCGGTAGCTTGCGTCGGGCTGAGGAGGCGATTGGTAGGTGCCGTCCTCACGCAGCGTCAGCCCGGCCGGAGGGTTGGGGTCGGCGAATAGCGGATCCAGAGGCCGCCCGGCAGTCTCCGCTAGTGTGCCCAGGGGAGGCATGGCCCGGATGGTGGGGAGCTGGGTCAGGCGCGACAGACTGAGTTTCTGGATGGCCTGCTTGAGGGTTGCGGTGCCCGATGCGTCCAGGATGGCCCGGCGTTCGGGGGCCGCCAGCGTACTTTCAAGGGCATCGGCCAGGTGGCTGGGGGGCGCCTGGGGGGAACCTTGGGCATCAAGGCTTGAGTACTGCTCGCCCAGGCGGATCAAGACATGGCGGTGACTGGCCTGTGCTGGGCCGATGCGACCCAGCAGCGGGCCGTCTTGGCGCTGTGCATAAATCTCGATCCGCAATGCGTCCGGCCATGAGGGTAACTGCTCCAGGTTGTATAGCGTCAGCGGCACGCTATGGCGGTCACTGATGCCGTCGAGGAAAAGCGCTTCCTGTGAACGCGTTGCTTGCTGTGTCTGAATGTACTGTTGCGCCTCCCAGCGTTGGGAGGCAGTCAGGCTTTTTTCCTGTTGCAGGCGCTGTTTTTCTTGCTCAGTCAGCGTCGACTCCATGGCCTCAAGATGGCTCTTGGACAGTTGCGGCATGATTGCGCGAATGTTGTGTTCCGTGGGCGTGACGGCGCGCTCGCCGGGCTCGCTGAGTAGGGCCAGCAGCCGTTGCTTTTGCTGCATGCCTTCGCTTTGCAGGCGCAGGGCCAGGTTTTCGGTTTTGGTCAGCGCGTCGATGGATGGTGTGGGCAACAGCTCGTTAAATGACGCTTGTGCCATTTGCTCCTCCACGGCATGCAGCAGCTCGCCCTTTTTGAACCTCGCCGCGCTGATCTTTATTTCAGTGGGACCGCTCCCATGGCTCAACAGGGTCTGTTGTTGGCCATCGACGATTTTCAAGGCGTGGTCGGCGGGCCACTCGGGCAGCCTGCTGAGCAGGTGGAATTGAATCAACGGCGAATGGGCTGTGACCGATTTACCTTCGGCCCGTGCCAGATTGAAATCATTGATCTCCTGTTCCAGATCGAAGTGCTTGACCGTGTCACGCAATAAGGGCGCAGGGGGCTCCATATCCTGGTGGATTTGGCGCAGGCTCGAATGGTCCACACCACTGAGCAGCAGGATGGGCTCGACGTCCGGTTGCCTGATATTGGCGGCCTCGGGTCCCAGGCGTTTGATCAGTTTAAGGTCGTCCCAATCCCGGGGCGATTCGTGGGCCTGGCGCCAGCCACCCACCCCATTGCTCAGCAGCGGCGGTCGATAGGCGTCCGGGTCGTTGGGGTGGGACAGCTCCCATTGTGTGCCGTCCGGCGAGCGTTGAACCGAGTGAACATGATCATCCAGCTTCAGGTAGTGCTGTTGCTCGTGCCGGAACAGGCCTTGCTTGTTTGCGCTCACGTGTGCGGGCAGCGGCTTGGGGTGGCGGTAAGGTGTTAGATCGCTGTGCCATAGGCGCCAACCCTTGTTGCGGACCCTGACCTTTACCAGGTTGGCCGTGAAGCCTGCCGTCTTGATGGCGCCCGCGGTGACAGCGGCCTGTGCAAGGGTGTCCACCAGGTCCAGCAAATCATTCAAGGCCTCATCGCTGTCGCCGCGGCTCCAGGCCGCAAAGCCCTCATACACCGTTCCTATCACTTGGGCAGCGCTGACGACCAGCAGGGCTTGCCCCACGATTGGAATAAATGAGGCGGCGAAAAACAACAGAAACTCCCCGGCCTCGATCCAGCTCTGCAAGCGTTTTTGCCGGCTGACCATGTCGGCCTCGGCCGTGGAGACAACCAGCGTGCTGGCGTCGCTCTTGATCTGGGCAATGCGTTGGCGGGCGATGGCCAGGAACAGGTCCCCCTGGATGGGCGTCAGGCTGACCGAGGCCTCGAGCGTGGCGCGGTAGACCGCGGTGGCCCTGACCAATTCATGTGTGCTGGTATAAGCCGGCGTCACGCTCAGCAGGCTGGCTTGCTGCTGTAACGGGACAAGTTGCTTGAAGAATGCCTGGTAGGCAGGATTCAACAGCCGTTCGGCGAGGTGCTGCTGGAGGTCCTCCCAGGTACGGTGTGGGCTGAGGGGGGCCACGGGGTCATCTGGGACGTACAGGATGTAGGGGAGGTCGATGAGCGATGCCTCAATCACCAGGACACTGGGCAGCACCACGTTATCAAGGGTCAGGTGGCTGTACTTTATGTCCAGGTGATTGGCCGAGCGTTGCAGGCTATGCAGTTGCAGGTGTTGCCGGGGGCTTATCTGCCGGCGCATGTAGGCGATATGCAAGGCAACCCCCATGGCGTGCTGTGCCTGGGCACGGAATATCCTGAGCACCTGGGCGGCGGTACGTGCGCTGCCCGCAGAGGGTTCCAGAATGCTGCTGATATGCGTGAGGTACTTTGCGCCCAGGTCCAGTTCTCGACACAAGCGTGCGAACGCCGCAGGGGAGGCGCTGGTCAAGACCTCGCCGGCGTTTGTCATGTTGTGCAGGGCGGTGCCGTCTTCCATCCCGCCGGGCTCGGCTTCGGCCGCTTCAAAATTCTGCAGGGCCGCCTCGAGCAGTGTCTGGCGTGTGGTCTTGGCGTGGGTTTTGATCAAACCGAGCAAATGATGATTTTTCCATTCGCGTACCAAAAGGGCGTTCTCATCCGTGATAAAACCGAAAAACCAGGACTGCAGAGACGCGCGCAGCAGAGGGCGGGCGAAGTCCTCGGGACTTTGCAGCTCGTCCAGCAACGCCTTGAGGTCGTGCCTGGCTTGATTGCTGGCGGTCATGCTCGCGCGAAACGCCTCGCGCAATGAAGAAGGCGCCTGGATCAGCCAGGCAGGCAGTTGTTGCTTGATGAGGGTTCGATGGGGAAGCAGCGGCGAGGCGGGCGGTGCTTGTGGTGGCTGTTGAGAGGAGCGGGTGTTCATTGATCGCACCATGATGGGCTGTGGTTGATCGACCCCAGCCTACCGATGGTTTTTTTGATAATGGGTTAGCGCAATAGCCCCTGGCCGGCGAAAAAATGCACGACGGATCCGCCATTCAGACCCGCGCGGTAAAAGCCGACCATTGCCGTCGGAATTGGTCAAAATTTGTGCTATATTCCGCGCCCGCGATTTTTCATCTCAACACCGGTCACCGTCATGCAAACAGCCAAGCCGTTATTTGACTATCCCAAGTACTGGGCCGAATGTTTCGGCCCCGCGCCATTCCTGCCCATGAGCAGGGAGGAGATGGATCAGCTTGGCTGGGATTCATGCGACATCATCATCGTCACCGGTGATGCCTACGTGGACCATCCGTCGTTCGGCATGGCAATCATCGGCCGGCTGCTGGAGTCCCAGGGCTTCCGCGTCGGGATCATTGCCCAGCCCAACTGGCAGTCCAAAGACGACTTCATGAAGCTCGGCGAGCCGAACCTGTTCTTCGGCGTCGCGGCCGGCAACATGGACTCGATGATCAACCGCTACACCGCCGACAAGAAAATCCGTTCCGACGACGCCTACACCCCCGGCGGCATGGCCGGCAAGCGCCCGGACCGGGCGAGCCTGGTGTACAGCCAGCGCTGCAAGGAAGCCTACAAGAACGTGCCGATCGTGCTCGGTGGCATCGAGGCCTCCCTGCGCCGCATCGCCCACTACGACTACTGGCAGGACCGGGTGCGTAACTCGATCCTGATCGACGCCACTGCCGATATCCTGCTGTACGGCAACGCCGAGCGGGCGATTGTCGAAGTTGCCCAGCGCCTGTCGTGGGGCCACAAGATCGAAGACATCACCGACGTGCGCGGCACCGCGTTCATTCGCCGTGACACGCCCGCCGGCTGGTACGAAGTGGACTCCACCCGTATCGACCGCCCGGGCAAGGTCGACAAGATCATCAACCCCTACGTGAACACCCAGGACACCCAGGCCTGCGCCATCGAGCAAGAGAAAGGCCCGGTGGATGACCCGGAAGAAGCCAAGGTCGTACAGATCCTCGCCAGCCCGCGCATGACCCGCGACAAGACCGTGATCCGCCTGCCATCGGTAGAGAAGGTGCGTGGCGACGCGGTGCTGTATGCCCACGCCAACCGTGTGCTGCACCTGGAAACCAACCCCGGCAACGCCCGTGCCCTGGTGCAGAAGCATGGCGAAGTGGACGTGTGGTTCAACCCACCGCCCATTCCCATGACCACCGAAGAAATGGACTACGTATTCGGCATGCCTTACGCCCGTGTCCCGCACCCGGTGTACGGCAAGGAAAAAATCCCGGCCTACGACATGATCCGCTTCTCGGTGAACATCATGCGTGGCTGCTTTGGCGGCTGCACCTTCTGCTCGATCACCGAGCACGAAGGCCGGATCATCCAGAACCGTTCCGAAGAGTCGATCATTCGCGAGATCGAAGAGATCCGCGACAAAGTCCCGGGCTTTACCGGGGTGATTTCCGACCTCGGCGGGCCGACCGCGAACATGTACCGCATCGCCTGCAAGAGCCCGGAAATCGAATCCGCGTGCCGCAAGCCGTCCTGCGTGTTCCCGGGGATCTGCCCGAACCTGAACACCGACCACTCGTCGTTGATCCAGCTGTACCGCAGTGCCCGTGCGTTGCCGGGTGTGAAGAAGATTTTGATTGCTTCCGGCCTGCGCTACGACCTGGCCGTGGAGTCGCCGGAATATGTCAAGGAACTGGTGACCCACCACGTCGGTGGCTACCTGAAGATCGCCCCGGAACACACCGAGGAAGGTCCGCTCAACCAGATGATGAAACCGGGCATTGGCAGCTATGACAAGTTCAAGCGCATGTTCGAGAAGTACACCAAGGAAGCGGGCAAGGAGCAGTACCTGATCCCGTACTTCATCGCCGCCCACCCGGGCACCACCGATGAAGACATGATGAACCTGGCCCTGTGGCTCAAGGGCAATGGCTTCCGGGCCGACCAGGTGCAGGCGTTCTACCCCTCGCCCATGGCCACCGCCACCGCGATGTACCACTCGGGCAAGAACCCGCTGCGCAAGGTCACCTACAAGAGTGACGCGGTGACCATCGTCAAGAGCGAAGATCAGCGGCGCCTGCACAAGGCGTTCCTGCGCTACCACGACCCCAAAGGCTGGCCGATGCTGCGTGAAGCCCTGACGCGCATGGGCCGCGCCGACCTGATCGGGCCGGGCAAGGACCAATTGATCCCGCTGCACCAGCCGTCCACCGACAGCTACCAGAGCGCCCGTCGCAAGAACTCGACGCCGGTGGGCAGCCATAAGGTCGCCAAGGAAACCACCACCAAGATCCTCACCCAGCACACCGGCCTGCCACCCCGTGGCAGCGACGGCAGCAACCCGTGGGACAAGCGCGAACAAGCCAAGGCCGCGGCCATGGCGCGCAACAAACAGGCGGCTAAAGAACGCACCGACGCGGCCAAGGGCAAAGGCAAGAAGCCTGCGCGCAAGCCGGTCGTACCGCGTTGAGCCTAGCCTGAACCTGCAAAACGCCAGCCTCGTGCTGGCGTTTTGCTTTCTAGCGGGTGGTTAGCCTGTTTGTTAAGGTGGCGCCCGTTGAATCGCCATCGCAGGCAAGCCAGCTCCCACATTCGCAACGAAGCTGATCAAGGTGGGAGCCGGGCTTGCCCGCGATGAGGCCAGTCAGGTCGCTATCATTTTCAAGGAAGAGCACTCCCCATGAGCAACCCCCTGCTCAACATCGGCATGGACTCCAACCGCTCCCAGTTCATGGCGCGCCAGCGCATCGAAAGCCAGATCAACCTGCCCCGCCTGTTCGCCGCCATCGACGCCGACCCCGGCATCGTCGGCGCGGGGGTGGTGTATATCGATGCTGACTTCAATGTCATTACCCTGCGCGAGTTCAAGCCCATTTGCAGCATCAAGCCCAAGCGCATTATTTTGCGTGAGGCGCAGAAGTATATTTCGCCGGCGCAGTTTGCCAATCAGGTGGCTAACAACCCGCGTGAGTCCCGGTTGGTGGGCGAAGCAGTCAATACGACCCTGTCTTGTGCGGGCGCAATCCTCGGTTGGATTGTTGTGTTCAGCGGTACAGTCGCCGTGCCTTTCACTGGTGGCGCGAGCCTGGTGGTGGCAGGCATCGGTGCGACGGCTGCAGCGGCCAGTACTGCGCAATGTGTCGTCGGGGGTATGAGAACTATCAACGAACTCAATGACCCGGCAGCCAACGACGATATGGATAGCGAGGACTGGTATCGCTATGCAATGCCGGTATTGGACGCCGCGTCACTGCTGGGGGCCGGCGCCTCTACTCTGACCACTCTTCGGCTGCTGCAGGCTCGAAAGGTGACCACTGGCAGAAGTTGGTACGAGTTGTCCAAGGGGTTGACCCGCCAGCAACGCAAGGCACTCACCAAAGAGTTGCTGAGCCTGAAAGATCCAAGCCTGAGCAATAAGCTCTTGAAACTGCGCCAGCGCTCCGGTGAGCTGGCCAAGCGCTATTCAGCGAGCGAGATTAATCACGCTACGTTGACGCAGATCAGAGATTCCCTCGGGGCTGCCATTGGTTTTACCGGGAGCGCTATATCAGGCAATATCCGAACGATTGCAGTTGGCCTATATGAGGAGCTTGAGTGATGGATCGCCAAGCTTCATTGAGAGCTTTTTTAGCGCAATATTTTCCAACGTTTATATGCGCATTCTTTCTTGCCTGCTTCTCTCTCTCTGCCGCTATTTCATTGGCATCCAGTACATTTTTTCGCAGTGACCCAGAACGGGCGCGTTATTCTTTTCTGGCCGCAGTCTTCTTAGGCTTGTTCTTGGCATTCAGCCATTTCGTCATGATCAGAGGGCGAGAGTGGGGAGCTTGGGTCATCGCTGCCTTCTACGTTGTATGTTTGCTGGTCGTGTTGCCAACCTATAGCTATCGGCCACATATGGCAGCGTATGTAATAGGGCTGCTGTTTCCGTTGGCGGGGTTGCTGTTGCTCAATAGTCAGCGTCATCGGGAAATGCGACAGAAACTCGTCGAGCTGCGCCATCTGCGCCAGGCTGCGACTGCAAAGTACAAAAAACGGTGATTGTGCAGATTCACTAGCCCTGAACTACCCAAGCGTTTCGCGCCTACCGAAGTCAAGCATGCAACAGTCACGTAAATTAAGGATGCCTTGGGTGCTGCGGTCGGTTTACCGGCAGTGCGATTTCGGGGAATGTTCGGACTGTTGCTGTAGGCCTGTACGAAGAGATCGAGCAATGAATGAGATTCCCAGCATTCGTAGTTTTCTGTCGCGGTATTTCCCGGTCTTTATGGGGGGGATATTCGCGTCCATTTTTACGTTGGTATTTGCAGTTCCGTTGTTTTTCGACAGCTATTTTCAGGACCTTCCCATGGAGGACAATGCAAAGTACTCGTTCCTGGGTGGCATCGCGCTCACCTTGGTGGTGGTGCACTGCAATTTCATGATTGCTCGCGGGCGTCCGCAATGGGTGCGGCCGCTGGCGGTGCTCCTGGGGTTGTGCTTCCTGGGTGTGTTGCCCGCGATCAGTGATCAGCAGCATCCATTGATCTATAGCTTGAGCTTATTGTTTCCATTGCTGGGCTTGCTGTTGCTCAATAGTCAGCGTCATCGGGAAATGCGACAGAAACTCGTCGAGCTGCGCCATCTGCGCCAGGCTGCGACTGCAAAGTACAAAAACCTTTGATTGTTTATGTTCACTAGCCCTGCCTCAACGCGAGCGGCCTGTACGAGGAGTTAACGCAGTGAGCGGCTTTCCCGACATGGGCCGTTTCCTGGCCCGTTATTTCCCCGTATTCATGGGCACCATCTTCATGGCGATCTTTTCCGGGTCGGCTGCGATGTCCATGGCGGGCGTGACGTATTTACGCGGCGTTGATCCTGCGCTCAAGTCCAGCTATACGGGGGGCGCGATCCTGGTGCTGGTGGCAGTGCTGGTGTTTGGCAATGTGATGATTGCGCGTGGGTACTCTTGGGCTACGAGGCTGGTGGCGGGATACCTGGGCAGTTGTCTGCTGTTCGTGTTGCCGATGATTCAATACGACGTCAATGGCCTGGTTTATGGCTCCACCGTACTGTTCCCGCTGCTGGGCTTGCTGCTGCTCAATAGCAAGCGCCATCGCGAAATGCGCCAGCGGCTGCTCGAAATACGCCACCTGCGCCAAGCCGTCATCGCAACGCGCAAAAAGCGCTGATTGGGTAGATTCACCACTGTGCCCCGCACGGGCGCCACAAATATGTGCAACCCTCGCACCACGGCGGTCACTCTCGCGCCGTTTTGGTGCTGTACTGCACCGGGTCCCTCGATAAAGCGCAATGACCGCTGCTCTGGCATAAGTCTTGCGCGCTTTGTTTCCATGCCCTGGCTTGCAGGAGGCCGCCGTGTCGATTCATGTCGCGTTGCACCACGTTACGCATTACCGCTACGACCGCGCTGTGGAGCTTGGCCCGCAGATTGTGCGTCTGCGCCCGGCGGCCCATAGCCGCACGCGGATCCTGTCCTACGCGTTGAAGGTGCTGCCCGAGCAGCATTTCATCAATTGGCAGCAAGACCCCCAGGGCAATTACCTGGCGCGCCTGGTGTTCCCGGAAAAGACCGACGAGTTGCGCATCGAAGTCGACCTGGTGGCCGAGATGGCAGTGTTCAATCCGTTCGACTTTTTCCTTGAGCCCTACGCCGAAAAAATCCCCTTGCGCTACGCCGCCGACGAGCAGCGTGAGCTGGCGCCGTACCTGGAAACCCTGCCGCTGACGCCAAAATTCGCTGCGTACCTGGCCGGTATTGACCGTACGCCGCTACCGGCCGTGGATTTCCTGGTTGGCCTCAACCAGCGCCTAGCGGCCGATATCGGCTACCTGATCCGTATGGAGCCCGGCGTACAAACCCCGGAGTGCACCCTGGAAAACGCCTCCGGTTCCTGCCGTGACTCGGCCTGGCTGCTGGTGCAATTGCTGCGCAACCTGGGGTTGGCGGCGCGCTTTGTCTCCGGCTACTTGATCCAGCTGACCGCCGACGTCAAGGCCCTCGACGGTCCGTCCGGCACCGAAGTGGATTTCACCGACCTGCATGCCTGGTGCGAAGTGTATTTGCCCGGCGCCGGCTGGATCGGCCTGGATGCCACCTCCGGCCTGTTCGCCGGTGAAGGCCATATCCCGCTGGCCTGTAGTCCCGATCCATCGTCTGCCGCTCCGATCAGTGGGCTGGTGCAGCCGTGCGAGTGCGAATTTACCCACGAGATGTCGGTGGAGCGCATCTGGGAAGCGCCGCGCGTCACCAAGCCCTACACCGAAGAACAATGGCTGGCGATCCAGGCCCTGGGCCGGCAGATCGATGGTGACCTGCTCAAGGACGATGTGCGCCTGACCATGGGCGGCGAGCCGACGTTTGTGTCCATCGACGACCCCGACGGTGCCGAGTGGAACACCGCGGCCCTGGGCCCGGACAAGCGCCGGCTGTCTGCCGAGCTGTTCCAGCGCATGCGCAAGCACTATGCGCCCAAGGGCCTGGTGCATTTCGGCCAGGGCAAGTGGTACCCGGGCGAGCAACTGCCGCGCTGGTCCCTCAACTGCCATTGGCGTCGCGATGGTGTGCCGGTCTGGCACAACGACGCACTGATCGCCGATGAGCAGCAGGACTACGGCACTGATGAGGTGATGGCCGGGCGTTTCCTGGCGAGCATTGCCGAGCGCCTGCAGTTGCCGGCGCGCTTTGTGTTCCCGGCCTTCGAGGACAATTTCTACTACCTGTGGCGCGAAGGTGCCTTGCCGCAGAATGTCAGCGCCCTGGATTCGCGCCTGGACGATGAACTGGAGCGCGAACGCCTGCGCAAGGTGTTCAGCCAGGGCTTGGATACAGTTATCGGCCATGTGCTGCCCCTGGCGCGCACGGCGGCCAACGACCGCTGGCAGAGTGGCCGTTGGTACCTGCGCGACACCCACTGCCGGCTGGTGCCGGGTGATTCGCCACTGGGCTATCGCCTGCCCCTGGCCTCGCAGCCCTGGGTGACGGCGGCAGATTACCCCTTTGTGCATCCGACCGATCCCAATCAGGATCTGCCGGCGCTGGCCATCACCACGCCAGGCCTTGGCGAGCCTGCGCCCAGCGATGAGCGTGTGCCCAAGATCGACGAGTCTGCCGACTGGCTGACCCGTACCGCCTTGTGCGCTGAAGCGCGGGGAGGGCGGCTCTACCTGTTCATGCCGCCCCTGGAGCGGGTCGAGGATTACCTGGAGTTGGTGAGCGCCATCGAGGCCACCGCCCAGGAACTGCATTGCCCGGTGCTGCTGGAAGGTTACGAGCCGCCGAGTGACCCACGCCTGAGCAACTTCCGTGTGACGCCAGACCCTGGCGTGATCGAGGTCAACGTGCAGCCGTCCGCCACCTGGGACGAACTGGTGGAACGCACCGAGTTCCTCTATGAAGAGGCCCGGCAAACCCGCCTGACCACTGAAAAGTTCATGATCGACGGGCGCCACACCGGCACCGGCGGCGGCAACCACTTCGTGTTGGGTGGGGCCACGCCCAAGGACTCGCCGTTCCTGCGCCGCCCGGACCTGCTGCGCAGCCTGATCAGCTACTGGCATAACCATCCGTCGTTGTCGTACCTGTTTTCCGGGCTGTTTATCGGCCCGACCTCCCAGGCACCACGGGTGGATGAGGCGCGCAACGACGCGCTGTATGAGCTGGAAATCGCCTTCGCGCAGATGCCCGCGCCGGGCGAGGAATGCCCGCCATGGCGGGTGGACCGCTTGCTGCGCAACCTGCTGATCGACGTCACCGGCAATACCCACCGCGCCGAATTCTGCATCGACAAGCTCTACTCGCCGGATGGCGCCACCGGGCGCCTGGGCCTGCTGGAACTGCGCGCCTTTGAAATGCCGCCCCATGCGCGCATGAGCCTGACCCAACAGTTGCTGCTGCGCGCCCTGGTGGCGCGCTTCTGGCGCGAGCCTTATGCACCGCCAAAGCTGGCGCGCTGGGGCACGGAACTGCACGACCGCTTCCTGCTGCCGCATTTTATCGAGCAAGACTTTGCCGACGTGATCGTCGAGCTCAACGCCGCCGGTTACCCGCTGCGCGCCGAGTGGTTTGCGGCGCACCTGGAATTCCGTTTTCCCAAGGTTGGCGACTATGCCGTCAGCGGTATCGAGCTGGAGTTGCGCCAGGCCCTGGAGCCCTGGCATGTGCTGGGCGAAGAGGGCGCGGCGGGGGGCACGGTGCGCTATGTGGATTCCTCCCTTGAACGCTTGCAGGTCAAGCTCAGCGGCCTGCCGCCGCAGCGCTATGTGCTGACCTGCAATGGCGTGGCCGTACCGCTGCATGCCACCGGCCGGGTGGGCGAGTTCGTCGCGGGTGTGCGCTATCGCGCCTGGCAACCGGCCAATTGCCTGCAGCCGACCATCGCCGTGCATGCGCCGTTGGTCTTTGATCTGCTGGATACCTGGATGCAGCGCTCCCTGGGCGGTTGCCAGTACCACGTGGCCCATCCGGGCGGGCGCAATTACGACAGCTTGCCGGTCAATGCCAACGAAGCGGAGAGCCGGCGCATGGCGCGGTTCTTCCGTTTGGGCCACAGCCCGGGCAAATTGCCGGTGCCGGCGCTGGTGATCAACGATGAACTGCCGATGACCCTGGATCTGCGGCGCTTCGCCAATAAAAATGACTAAACACAACTCCACCTACTAGGAGCGGGCTTATGTGGGAGCGGGCCTGCCCGCGATGACGGAGTATCAGCCAGTACAGGCATTGGCTGACGCACTGCTATCGCGAGCAAGCCCGCTCCCACACACGGCCAGTTTCCACAGAGGATTTGCAGTGTTTGTTAGGTTAATCTGACTTCCCTTGCCCCTGCCGAGCGTTCCATGTCCGACTTGCTCGACCGTTACCCGCTGACTGCGGGCACTTATCACGAACTGCTGGATGACAGCGGTGCAGTGCGCGCCCATTGGCGGCGTTTGCTCGACCATCTGCAACGCAGCACCCCGGCGCAACTGGCCCAGCGCCAGGCCCTGCTGACCCGGCAGATCCAGGAAAACGGCGTGACCTACAACGTCTACGCCGACCCCAAGGGCGCCGACCGCCCCTGGGAGCTGGACTTGCTGCCCCATGTGCTGGCAGCGGATGAGTGGGCGCAGTTGTCGGCGGGCATTGCCCAGCGCGCCCGGTTGCTCAATGCGGTGCTGGCCGACCTGTATGGCCCGCAACGCCTGATTGCCGAAGGCTTGCTGCCGGCAGAGCTGGTGTTTGGGCATAACAACTTCCTGTGGCCGTGCCAGGGTATCCAGCCGCCCGATGGGGTGTTCCTGCACCTATACGCGGTGGACCTGGCGCGCACCCCGGATGGCCGCTGGTGGGTCACGGCGGACCGTACCCAGGCCCCGTCCGGCGCCGGGTATGCCCTGGAAAACCGCACCATCGTTTCCCGTGCCTTCCCGGATTTGTATCGCGACTTGCAGGTGCAGCACCTCACCGGGTTCTTCCGCACCCTGCAGGAAACCCTGGCCCGCCAGGCCCCCGGCGATGACCAGCCGCCGCTGATCGTGCTGCTGACCCCGGGGCGCTTCAATGAAAGCTATTTCGAGCACCTGTACCTGGCCCGCCAGCTTGGCTACCCCCTGGTAGAGGGCGGTGACCTGACCGTGCGCGACAGCACTGTGTACCTGAAAACCCTCAGCGGCCTGCGCCGCGTGCACGCGATCATGCGCCGGCTGGACGATGACTTCTGCGACCCCCTGGAACTGCGCACCGACTCGGCCCTGGGCGTGCCCGGCCTGCTGGGCGCGGTGCGCCAGGGCAATGTGCTGGTGGCCAATGCCCTGGGCGCCGGTGTGCTGGAGTCCCCTGGGCTGTTGGGTTTCCTGCCGAAGATCAATCAATTTTTGTTTGGCGAAGCACTGATCCTGCCGTCCATCGCCACCTGGTGGTGCGGCGAGGCCCCAGTACTGGCCGAAGCCCTGGAAAAACTACCGGAGCTGCTGATCAAGCCGGCGTTCCCCTCGCAAAGTTTTGCCCCGGTGTTTGGCCGCGACCTGAACGACGAACAGCGCCAGGCCCTGGCCGTACGCATGCAGGCGCGTCCATACGCCTACGTGGCCCAGGAGCTGGCGCAACTGTCCCAGGCGCCGGTCTGGCACACCGTGGATGATCATTTGCAACATCGCGCCATCGGCATGCGCATGTATGCGGTAGCCAGCGAAGACGGCTACCGGGTGCTGCCGGGCGGCCTGACCCGCGTGGCGGCGCAGGCGGACGCCGAAGTGGTGTCGATGCAGCGGGGTGGGGCGAGCAAGGACACCTGGGTGCTGGGCGAGCGTGCCCCCGGTGGCGAGCAATGGCGCGCGCAACGGGTGATCGGCACCCATGACCTGGTGCGCCGCGATCCGTACTTGCCTTCGCGGGTGGTGGAGAACCTGTTCTGGTTCGGCCGTTACTGCGAGCGCTGCGATAACAGTGCGCGCTGGCTGCGCATCGTGCTCGCCCGCTATGTCGATGGTGACGACCCGCTGGCCTTGCAGGCCGCCGTGGAGCTGGGGGAAAGCCTGCGCCTGCTGCCGGAGGAGGGTGAGTTGCCCGAGCGGTTGCTGCAGGCCCTGCTCGGTGATGACTGGCCGTCAAGCCTGCGCGCCAACCTGCAGCGTTTGCAGTGGGCGGCGTCCCAGGTGCGCGGCAAGCTGTCCCGGGAGAACTGGCAGGCCCTGGTGGAGTTGCAGCGCGAAGCCCTGGAGCTGGAAAGCGAGGCCCCGGACTTTGGCCAATTGCTGGACTTCCTCAACCGCCTGGTGATGTCCCTGGCGGCCTTGTCCGGCTTTGCCCTCGACGACATGACCCGCGACGAAGGCTGGCGCTTTTTGATGATGGGCCGGCGCATCGAGCGCCTGCAGTTTCTCAGCAGCAGCCTCGCGGCCTTCCTGCGCGGTGTGGCGGTGTTCGACCAGGCGGGGCTGGAGTGGTTGCTGGAGCTGGGCAACAGCAGTATCACCTACCGTTCGCGCTACCTGGCGGTGCCGCAATTGATTCCGGTGCTGGACCTGTTGCTGCTGGATGAACAGAACCCCCATGCGGTGCTGTTCCAGCTCAAGCTGGTGAGCCGCACCCTGTGCCGCCTCAACGATGACTTCGGCGTGCCCCGCGAGACCGGGCTGGCGCCGCTGGTGGAGCGCCTGTCGCGCTTTGACCTGGGCTGCCTGGAAAACCCGTTGTTTGGCGATGCCAGCGTGCGCGCGGCCCTCGATGGCCTGGCGGACCTGTTGCAGGCGGTCGCCGATGAGAGCGGGCAGGTCTCCGATCGCCTGGCCCTGCGCCATTTTGCCCATGTGGATGATGTCAGCCAGCAAACGGTGTCTGTGTGATGAGCGCGCGCTACCAGATTTTCCACGATACCCATTACCACTACGACAGCCCGGTGTCCCTGGCCCAGCAACTGGCGCACTTGTGGCCGCGCCCGTGTGCCTGGCAGCGCTGCACCTCGCGGCAACTGGAGATCAGCCCCGAGCCGACGGCGCGCCGCGATGAGCTGGACGTGTTTGGCAACCCGATCACCCGGCTGGCATTCGAGCGACCCCATGACGAACTGCTGGTCAACGCCGGGTTGACCGTAGAAGTGCTGGCCCGGCCCGTGCTGGACTTCAGCCAGTCACCGCCCTGGGACCAGACCCGCAACAGCCTGAGCTACAGTGGCCAGCCGTTGTCGGCGCAGGCGGTCGAGGCGTGCCGCTATCGTTTCGAGTCGCCCTACGTGCATTTGAAGAAAAACTTCGTCGCGTTCTCCGAGAGCTGCTTTCCCGCTGGCCGCCCGCTGTTGCTGGGGGTGCAGGCGTTGATGGAGAAGATTTTCAGCGAGTTCACTTTCGATGCCGAAGCCACCCAGGTCGCCACGCCGCTGGTGGAGGTGCTGGAGCGCCGAAGGGGGGTGTGCCAGGACTTTGCCCATCTGATGCTCGCCTGCCTGCGCTCACGGGGCCTGGCGGCGCGCTATATCAGTGGTTACCTGCTGACCCAGCCGCCACCCGGCCAGCCACGGCTGATCGGCGCCGATGCGTCGCACGCATGGGTCTCGGTGTTTTGCCCGCTGTCGGGCTGGGTGGATTTTGATCCGACCAACAATGTGCAGCCGGCGCTGGAGCACATCACCCTGGCCTGGGGCCGGGATTTTTCCGATGTCTCGCCGTTGCGCGGGGTGATCCTGGGAGGGGGCAGCCATGACCCGGAAGTGCGGGTGACGGTGATGCCGCTGGAATAACCGATGCGGTAGGGCCAATGCACCCGTGGCGAACGCGCTGTATGTGGCGCGCGTTTGCCACAGGTCAGGTATTCATTGGGCTTGTTGCTCAGGCCTCGGGTGCCTGGTCTTTCGGTGTTTGGGTATCGTCAGTCACCACTTCACCTTCGGCATCCGGGTTCAGTGCGCCTGCTTCTTCGTCGGCCGCAGCTTTCTTGCGTTGCAGCTTTTCCTCTTTCTTCTGTTCCTTGGCCAAGTCTCTTTGACGTTTGGCGAAGGAGTAATTAGGTTTTGCCATGGGCGATCCTCTGGGGTCGAAGGTGAGGTTGAGCGGCGGGTATTCTGCCTTTAAACGTGCCCCAAGGGTTAATCGGGTTTCAGAATCGCCTCTGCTGCTTAAACGTTAGTCCAGATTAACCGTTTCGTAAGTACCACTGGCGCCACAGGCGTAAGCGGCAAGCAGGCTGCATAACAGGCTATTGAGGTGCATGGCTCGGACTCCAGAAGGGGGGTGATGAGCCGATCATAAGCAGCGTGCGGCACTTTGGCCGGTTGATTCTGTCGATCAGTCTGATAGCCTAAAGTTGTATACAATTTGTTGATTCAAATCATTGGAACATCTGCCTGCCTCAGGCAACCTTGTCGCCTATGCGTTTTCTAAACCCTGCCTTGGAGATTCACATGTTTGCCAAAATCGTTGCTGTTTCCCTGCTGACTCTGGCTAGCGGCCAGTTGCTTGCTGCAGAGTGCAAGGTCACTGTCGACTCCACCGACCAAATGTCCTTCGACACCAAGGCCATTGAAATCGATAAGAGCTGCAAGACGTTCACCGTTGAGCTGAAACACTCCGGCAAGCTGCCAAAGAACGTCATGGGCCATAACTGGGTACTGACCACCGAAGCCGATATGCAGCCGGTTGCAACCGAGGGCATGGCCGCCGGTATCGACAACGATTATCTGAAAAAAGACGACGCCCGCATCATCGCCCATACCAAGATTATCGGCGCCGGCGAGACCGACTCGGTGACTTTCGACGTGTCCAAGCTCAAGGCTGACGGCAAGTACATGTTCTTCTGCTCGTTCCCAGGCCACATCTCGATGATGAAAGGCACTGTGACTCTGAAGTAAGGCCGCAGACCGCGTGATCGTTCATCGCAGGCAAGCCAGCTCCCACATTTGAATAAGTTCACAAATCAAACTGTGGGAGCGGGCTTGCCCGCGATAGCGGCCTGACAATCAATACACAACCACCAGGCCTACCTCAAGGCGCAAACGGCATCACCCGCTTGTGCCCAGTCTTGCGATAGGTCTCGCAGATAATCCTGAACGCTTCCTCGCGCACCGCTTCGCCGTGCAGGAATGCATCGATCTCGGTATAGGTCACGCCATGGGACGCTTCATCCGGCTTGCCCGGTGACAGGTCTTCCAGGTCGGCCGTCGGGATCTTCTCCACCAGCGACTCCGGCGCACCAAAGTACCGCGCAATCGCGCGTACCTGGTTTTTCACCAGCCCGCTCAACGGTGCCAGGTCGCAGGCGCCATCCCCAAACTTGGTGAAAAAGCCCATCACCGCTTCCGCCGCATGGTCGGTGCCGATCACCAGGCCGCTCGCCGCGCCAGCGATGGTGTATTGCGCGACCATGCGCATCCGCGCCTTGGTATTGCCCAGCACAAAATCGCGGGACATCGCCGCCTTGCCTTCAAAGGCCGCCACTTCATTGGCCAGGGCCTTGACCGCCGGGCCGATATTGACCGTGTGGCGCTCGTCGGGGTTGATAAAGTCGACGCTGGCCTGGGCATCGTGTTCGTCGAACTGGGTCTGGTAAGGCAGGCGCACCGCAATAAAACGGTAGGCCTCATCGCCTGTGCGGGCACGCAGCTCTTTCATTGCCCGTTGGGCCAAGAGGCCGGCGGTCAGGGAGTCGACGCCGCCGCTGATGCCCAGCACCAGGCTCTTGAGCCCCGAGTTGAGCAGGCAGTCCTGGATAAAGGTAATCCGCCTGGCCACTTCGGCTTCAAGGGCGGCGTGGTCCTGGAACGGTGGTTGGACCTTGAGCTGTTGGGCAATCTCACGCTGTACGGCTTGCATGATTCACTCCTCGCTAGAGATGGCAGGTACTTTGAAAACGTGGCGCAGATAGGCGACGAAATTCGGATCTGTGCAGTGGGTCTTGCCCGCTTCATCAGAGATCTTCGCCACGGGCTGGCCATTGCAGGCAGTCATTTTAAGCACGATGCTCATCGGTTCCACACCCGGAATGTCACAGGTCAGGTTGGTGCCGATGCCAAAGCTGACATTGATCCGCCCCCGCAGCGCGCGGAAAATCTCCAGGGCCTTGGGCAGCGTCAGGCTGTCGGAGAACACCAGGGTCTTGCTCATCGGTTCGATGCCCAGCTTGTGGTAATGGGCGATGGCTTTTTCGGCCCACTGCACCGGGTCGCCGGAGTCATGGCGCAGGCCATCGAACAGCTTGGCGAAGTACAGATCGAAATCGCTGAGGAAGGCATCGGTGGTGATGCAGTCGGTCAGGGCGATCCCCAAGAGGCCCCGGTACTCGCGGACCCAGCAGTCGAGGGCGGCGATCTGGCTGTCGATCAGCCGCGGGCCCAGTTGCTGGTGGGCCATGATCCATTCGTGGGCCATGGTGCCCAAAGGCTTCATGTCCAGCTCGCGGGCCAGGTGCACGTTGCTGGTGCCGACGAAACGCCCGGGGAAGTCATGCTTGAGCACATTCACCACTTCCTCCTGCACGCGGTAGGAGAAACGCCGGCGGGTGCCGAAGTCCGCGACCTGCAACTCAGCCAGCTCGTCGCTGCTGGCGTTGGCGGTCAGCCAGTCGAACTTGCGATACAGCTGCTCGCGGGCCTGCTCCAGGATGATGCTCTGGTAGCGATAGCGGTTGCGCACTTCGCTGACGATGGCCAGCAGCGGCACTTCAAACAGGATCACATGCAGCCACGGGCCACGCAGGCGGATAAACAACTCGCCGTTCTCGATGCCGGTCTGCACATAGCGCAGGTTGAAGCGGAACAGGCCGAGGAAGCGCAGGAAGTCCGGCTTCATAAAGCTGATGCGTTCCAGGAAGCCCAGCTGGTCGGGGCTCAGGCTCAACTCGGCCAGGCGCTCGATCTGGTAGCGGATTTCTGCCAGATAGGGGCGCAGGTCTTCGCTGTTACGGCAACGGAATTCCCATTCAACTTCCACGTTGGGGTAGTTGTGCAGCACCGCCTGCATCATGGTCAGCTTGTAGAAGTCGGTGTCGAGCAGGTTCTGCACGATGCGATCGGCAAACACACTCTCGCTCATAACGGGAATCTCCAAACAAGAATGGCGCTAGTGGCGCATAGACCTGTGTTGTTTTGCCAGAGGTTTTTTTGTCGTGGCCTCTGGCGTCATCCCAGGCAAGCCAGCTCCCACAGGAGAATGCATGCCAAATGTGGGAGCTGGCTTGCCTGCGATGGCGGTATTCCAGGCGTTAAACAGCCTGCTCCAGCATCCACTTCACAAAGTCCCGCACCTTGGGTACTTCGGCCGAATGCTCCGGGTACGCCAGGTAGTACGCATCCTGGCTGGGCAGTGCGTGCTGCCAGGGGATCACCAGCTTGCCGTCGGCCAGCTCTTCTTCCACCAGAAAACGCGGCAACAGCGCCACGCCACAGCCCACCTGGGCGGCGCGGATGCACATATAGAAGGTGTCAAAGCGCGGCCCATGATAGCTGTGCTCGGTCTGGTAGCCGAGGCTGGCGAACCAGTCGTGCCAGCCCTGGGGGCGCGAGGCATTTTGCAACAGCACCAGTTCGCTCAGTTGTGTGGGGTCGCGCAAGGGCTGGGCCGGCAGGCTGTCGGGGGCGCATACCGGCACCAGTTCCTCGCTGAACAGCTTCAGGCTTTCGGTGCCGGGTCTTGCGCCTGTGCCGAAGTAGAAGGCCAGGTCGGCCTTGCCTTGCAGCAGCTCGTCCGGCGTCTGCTCGTTGCACAGGTCCAGGTGGATCTGCGGGTGGCGCAGGCGCCAGCCCTTGAGCCGTGGCACCAGCCAGCGCGCGCCAAAGGTGTAGGGCGTCGATACGCGCAGTACTTCGGTCTCGCCGCCGTAGGAGCGCAGGTAGTGGGTCGACATCTCCACCTGGCTCAGGATCTTGCGCACTTCCACCAGGTACAGGTCGCCTGCCGGGGTCATCTGCAAGCGCCGGCGTACCCGGCGAAACAGCAGGTGCTGCAGCAACTCTTCCAATTGCGCGACCTGCTTGCTGACGGCGCTCTGGGTGAGGTTCAGCTCCTCGGCGGCGCGGGTGAAGCTCAGGTGGCGGGTCACGGCCTCGAAGCATTGCAGGGCGGTGATCGAGGGCAAATGTCTTTTATTGAGCACGGCACGCCTCTTTGGGGTTTGCATGAATAAACGGAATGATATCTCGCCTAATCGTCGTTTGTTGGCAAGCCTGGGGCCAGCTACAAATAAGGCCTGGATCGTCGTGCGGGGCGCGGCGCAATTTTTTCTTGCTGGATTGAAGGAGTGACCCATGGTTGCTGCATTGC
This sequence comes from Pseudomonas sp. ICMP 8385, assembly GCF_002699915.1. Taxonomy (NCBI): domain Bacteria; kingdom Pseudomonadati; phylum Pseudomonadota; class Gammaproteobacteria; order Pseudomonadales; family Pseudomonadaceae; genus Pseudomonas; species Pseudomonas sp. ICMP 8385. The sequence continues at coordinate 128,696 of NZ_LKBY01000124.1, forward strand.
TTGATCGTCTCGGTGTAGACCCGGCGTTGTATCAGGCGGGGAAACAGCCTGTGCATTCGCCTATCGATGGCAGCCGCATTGCCAGTGTGCACTGGGAAGGCGCGGCCGAGGTCGAACAGCAGGTCAGTCGCGCCGAGCATGCATTCGACGCCTGGCGCAAGGTGCCGGCACCCCGTCGCGGTGAACTGGTGCGCCAGTTCGGCGACCTGCTGCGCAAGTACAAGGCCGACCTGGGCGAGCTGGTGTCGTGGGAAGCCGGCAAGATCACCCAGGAAGGCCTGGGTGAAGTGCAGGAAATGATCGATATCTGCGATTTCGCCGTGGGCCTGTCGCGCCAACTGTACGGTTTGACCATCGCCTCCGAGCGCCCTGGCCACCATATGCGTGAAACCTGGCACCCGCTGGGCGTGGTGGGCGTGATCAGCGCCTTCAACTTCCCGGTGGCGGTGTGGGCGTGGAACACCGCGCTGGCCCTGGTGTGCGGCAATGCGGTGATCTGGAAACCCTCGGAAAAGACCCCGCTCACCGCCCTGGCCTGCCAGGCTTTGTTCGAGCGGGTAGCGAAGAACTTCAGCGACGCGCCGCCCTATCTCAGCCAGGTGGTCATCGGTGGGCGCGATGCCGGCGCCGCCCTGGTGGACGACCCGCGCGTGGCGCTGATCAGCGCCACCGGCAGCACGCGCATGGGCCGCGAAGTGGCGCCCAAGGTTGCCGCACGGTTTGCCCGCAGCATTCTGGAGTTGGGCGGCAATAACGCGATGATCCTCGGCCCCAGCGCCGACCTGGACATGGCCGTGCGCGCCATCCTGTTCAGCGCGGTCGGCACGGCTGGCCAGCGCTGCACCACCTTGCGCCGGCTGATCGCCCACGAGTCGGTCAAGGAAGACATCGTCACGCGGCTCAAGGCTGCCTATGCCAAGGTGCGCATCGGTCACCCGCTGCAAGGCAACCTGGTCGGCCCGCTGATCGACAAACACAGCTTTGAAAACATGCAAGACGCCCTGGAGCAGGCCTTGAGCGAAGGCGGCAAGGTGTTTGGCGGCAAGCGTCAGTTGCAGGAGCAGTTCCCCAATGCTTACTACGTGTCGCCGGCCATTGTGGAAATGCCCGAGCAGAGCGATGTGGTGTGCAGCGAGACGTTTGCGCCGATTCTGTATGTGGTGGGCTACAAGGACTTCACCGAGGCGCTGCGTTTGAACAACGCCGTGCCGCAAGGCCTGTCGTCGTGCATCTTTACCACCGATGTGCGCGAGGCCGAGCAGTTCATGTCGGCGGTGGGCAGTGATTGCGGGATCGCCAACGTCAACATCGGGCCGAGTGGCGCGGAGATTGGCGGCGCGTTTGGCGGCGAGAAAGAAACCGGCGGCGGGCGTGAATCGGGTTCGGACGCGTGGCGCGGGTATATGCGTCGGCAGACCAATACCGTGAACTATTCGCTGGAACTGCCGTTGGCCCAGGGCATTACCTTCGACTGAGCCTCCAGCCGAAATGCGGTCAATGTGGGAGCTGGCTTGCCTGCGATGGCGATGGCGAATCCAATACCGCTATCGCAGGCAAGCCCCACAGTTGATCGGGTTTGCAGTTCAACAATTGTTTGTTAGGTCTCATCCCGGAGTCTGGCAATGCCATTACGCGAAGCGTGTTTGTGGGAACACCTGACCCCTGGCCGGCCGGATCGCGCCGCGCTCACGGGCGAAGTAAAAGCCGATGTGTGCGTGATCGGCGCCGGTATCACCGGTTTGTCAGCGGCCATCCATCTGCTGGAGCAAGGTAAAAGCGTGTGCGTGCTGGAGGCCCATCGCACCGGCCATGGTGGCTCGGGGCGTAACGTTGGCCTGGTCAACGCCGGGATGTGGATCCCCCCGGACGAGATCGAAGCGGGTTTTGGCACGGCGGTGGGCAGCCAGCTCAACCGTATGCTTGGCGCAGCGCCGTCCCTGGTGTTTAGCCTGATCGACCAGTACCAGATTGATTGCCAGCTGCGCCGCGAGGGCACGTTGCACATGGCGCACAACGCCCGTGGCGAAGCCGACCTGCGCAGCCGCGAGGAACAATGGAAGCGCCGTGGCGCGCCCGTGGAGCTGCTGACCGGTGCCGCGTGCGCGCAGGCCACCGGCACCCAAAAGATTGCCGCCGCCTTGCTCGACCGGCGTGCCGGCACCTTGAACCCGATGGCCTACACCAGTGGCCTGGCCAATGCCGCGGTGGGCCTGGGCGGGCAGTTGTTCGATCATTCGCCGGTGACCCAACTGGAGCGCCAGGGCCAGTACTGGTCTGTGCAAACGGCCCAGGGCGCGGTGCAGGCGGCCCAAGTGGTGATTGCTTCCAACGCCTACACCGAAGGTGAATGGACCGAGCTGCGGCGCAATTTTTTCCCCGGTTATTACTATCAGGTGGCCTCCGCGCCCTTGAGCGATGCTGCCGCGCAACAGATCCTGCCGGGCGGCCAGGGCTCCTGGGATACCCGCCAGGTGCTGAGCAGCATCCGCCGCGATGCCGAGGGGCGGTTATTGCTGGGCAGCCTGGGCAACGGCAGCCAGAAACCCACCTGGTTCCTCAAGGCCTGGGCCGATCGCGTACAGCAACACTATTTCCCGTTCCTCAAGGCGGTGGACTGGGAATACACCTGGACCGGCTGCATCGCCTTCACCCCGGACCACCTGATGCGCCTGTTCGAGCCGGCGCCCGGTTTGGTGGCCGTCACCGGCTACAACGGGCGCGGCGTGACCACCGGGACGGTGGTGGGCAAGGCGTTTGCCGACTACCTGTGTCACCACAATCCCCAGGCCCTGCCGATTCCATTCGCCCCCATGCAGCCGCTGGCCGGGGCGGGCCTGCGCAGTTGCCTGTATGAAGCCGGGTTTTCCCTGTATCACGCCGGCCAATGCCTGCGAATTGTCATCTGATCAGCGAAATACCCCTCAAAAGCCGGCATTTTCTTAGCCGGCTACTAATCTGTATTGGTGCGAGTCGTAGCAGTGGCGCACTGTAAATGTGCACTTCCGTTACGCCCGTGGTTACAGATGCCTGAAGGGGCGCTTGATGGCTGGCTGACATCAGTCCAATGGGCGGGTTTCACTCTTTCGGGTCTCAGGTTGCACCTCTGCATTGCAGAGGGTTGCACGTCCCGGCAAAAAGGCCCCGAAACGCCTGTAATAACAATGACACCGTGTCTTTTTGAAATATAAAAACGCAATGGCACGCCGCTTGCTCTCAGCTTTCCAGTGAAGGTTTCAAGTGAAAGTTTGCAGTGAAATTGCAGTGCCCATTCAATAAAAAACTCGGAGCACCACTCATGTCCCAGACGTTTTACAAGAAAGGTTTCCTGGCCCTCGCGGTAGCTGCCGCGCTGGGTGTTTCTACGTTTGTTCAGGCTGATGTGAAGATTGGCGTGGCAGGTCCCATGACCGGTGCCAACGCGGCCTTCGGTGAGCAGTACATGAAGGGTGCCCAGGCGGCAGCCGATGTGATCAACAAGGCGGGCGGGATCAACGGCGAGCAGATCACGCTAGTAAAAGGCGACGATGCGTGCGAACCCAAGCAGGCCGTGGCCGTGGCCAACCGCCTGGCTGACCAGGACAAAGTGATCGGTGTGGTCGGGCACTTCTGCTCATCGAACACCATTCCAGCCTCCGAGGTGTACGACGAAGCGGGCATCATCGCCATCACTCCAGGCTCTACCAACCCACAAGTGACCGAGCGTGGCCTGGGCGCCATGTTCCGCATGTGCGGGCGTGACGACCAGCAGGGCATCGTGGCCGGCGACTACATCGTCGATGTGCTCAAGGGCAAGAAAGTCGCGGTCATCAACGACAAGGACACCTACGGCAAAGGCCTGGCCGATGCCACCGCAACCCAGTTGACCAAGCGCGGCGTCAAGCCGGTGCTGGAAGAAGGCCTGACCCGTGGCGAGAAAGACTTCAGCGCCCTGGTCACCAAGATCCGTTCGCTGGGGGCCGACGTTGTGTACTTCGGCGGCCTGCACCCGGAAGCCGGTCCACTGGTACGCCAGATCCGTGAAGCCGGCCTCAATGACGTCAAGTTCATGTCCGACGATGGTGTGGTGACCGACGAACTGGTGGCGACCGCCGGCGGTGCGCAGTATGTCGATGGCGTCTACATGACCTTCGGCGCCGACCCGCGCCTGCTGCCAGACAGCAAGGCCGTGGTGGAAGAGTTCCGCAAAAATGGCACCGAGCCGGAAGGCTACACCCTGTACGCCTACGCCTCGATCCAGGCCCTGGCGGCCGGCTTCAACGGCGCCAAGTCCAACAAGGGCGAAGACGCGGCCAAGTGGCTCAAGGCCAACCCGGTGCAAACCGTGATGGGCAAGAAGGAATGGGATGCCAAGGGTGACCTGAAAGTCTCCGACTACGTGGTTTACCAGTGGGACAAGAACGGCAAATACCACCAGTTGGAAAAGCAGAAGTAATCAACCAGCCACCACCGACCCCTTGTGGGAGCCGGGCTTGCCCGCGATGACGGACTGACAGCCAGCACCTGTGTTGAATGTGAGACCGCTATCGCCGGCAAGCCAGCTCCCACACTGGATCGCGGTTGCCCGGGCCATTGCGTCCGGCACCCAATCTGTCTTTTCCTCCAGAAGGGCCGCACGCCCAAGGGTGTGCAGGTTCTCACCGCGTGAGATTGCGTTATGGATGGTATTTTCCTGCAGCAACTGGTCAACGGCCTGACCCTCGGGTCGGTCTACGGCCTGATCGCCATCGGCTACACAATGGTCTATGGCATCATTGGCATGATCAACTTCGCCCACGGCGAGGTTTATATGATTTCCGCTTACCTCGCGGCGATCAGTCTGGCACTGCTGGCTTACTTCGGCCTCGAATCCTTCCCGCTGCTCATTCTTGGCACCCTGGTGTTCACCGTCGTCGTCACCGGCGTCTATGGTTGGGTCATCGAGCGTGTCGCCTACAAACCGTTGCGTAACTCCACGCGCCTGGCCCCGCTGATCAGCGCCATCGGCATTTCGCTGATCCTGCAGAACTACGCGCAGATCGCCCAGGGCGCCAAGCAACAAGGCATTCCCACCCTGCTGGCCGGCGCCTGGCGCGTCGATATCGGCACCGGGTTCGTACAGTTGACCTACACCAAGGTCTTCATCCTGGTCGCGGCCTTTGCCGGCATGGCGCTGCTGACCTACATCATCAAGTACACCAAGCTCGGCCGCATGTGCCGCGCGACCCAGCAAGACCGCAAGATGGCCTCGATCCTGGGGATCAACACCGACCGCGTGATCTCCTACGTGTTTGTCATCGGTGCTGCCATGGCGGCCCTGGCCGGTGTGCTGATCACCCTCAACTACGGCACGTTCGACTTCTATGCCGGCTTTATTATCGGCATCAAGGCATTTACCGCAGCGGTACTCGGCGGCATCGGCTCCCTGCCTGGGGCGATGCTGGGCGGGATCATCCTGGGGATTTCCGAGTCGCTGTTCTCGGGGTTGATCAACTCTGACTACAAAGACGTGTTCAGTTTCTCCCTGCTGGTGGTGATTCTGATTTTCCGTCCCCAGGGCCTGCTTGGTCGCCCGCTCGTGGCGAAGGTGTAAACATGTCTGCTGCCAAATCTATCGATATCAAGAAAAGTGTGGTCGATGCGGTCCTTGCCGGGCTGATTTCGCTGATCGTGTTCGGGCCCATCGTCGGTGTGGTCCTGGACGGCTACAGCTTCAACCTGGAACCGGCCCGCGTCGGCTTGCTGGTGGCCATTGTCATGGCCGGGCGCCTGGTCATGAGCCTGTTCCTGCAAACCCCCAAGGGCTTGAAGATCCTCCAGGGTTTTGAAAGCTCGGGCTCCGGGGTGCATGTGCTGGCGCCGGACTACAAGTCACGGCTGCGCTGGATCATCCCGGCGCTGATCGTGATCGCCATTGTCTTTCCGTTTTTCGCCAACAAGTACCTGCTGACCGTGGTGATCCTCGGGCTGATCTACGTGTTGCTCGGGCTGGGCCTGAACATCGTGGTCGGCCTGGCCGGGCTGCTCGACCTGGGCTACGTGGCGTTCTACGCCATCGGCGCCTATGGCCTGGCCCTGGGTTACCAGTACCTCGGGCTGGGGTTCTGGACGGTGCTGCCGCTGGCGGCCATCGCGGCGGCGTTGGCCGGATGTATTCTCGGATTCCCGGTGTTACGCATGCACGGTGACTACCTGGCCATCGTGACCCTGGGCTTTGGTGAAATCATCCGCCTGGTGCTCAATAACTGGCTGTCGTTTACCGGTGGGCCCAATGGCATGCCGGTGCCATCGCCGACCTTCCTCGGCCTGGAATTTGGCCGGCGCGCCAAGGAAGGCGGGGTGCCGTTCCATGAGTTCTTTGGCATTGCCTACAACCCCAACGTGAAGTTCCTGTTTATCTACATCGTGCTGTTCCTGGTGGTGCTGGCCGTGCTGTACATCAAGCACCGCCTGACCCGCATGCCGGTGGGCCGCGCCTGGGAAGCTTTACGTGAGGATGAGATCGCCTGCCGCTCCATGGGCCTGAACCATGTGCTGGTCAAGCTCTCGGCCTTCACCATCGGCGCCTCGACGGCCGGCCTGGCCGGGGTGTTCTTTGCCAGCTACCAGGGCTTCGTCAATCCGTCTTCGTTCACCTTCTTCGAGTCGGCGTTGATCCTGGCCATCGTGGTACTGGGCGGCATGGGCTCGACGGTGGGCGTGGTGATTGCCGCGTTCGTGCTGACCGTGGCGCCTGAGTTGCTGCGCAGCTTCTCCGAGTACCGGGTGTTGCTGTTTGGCGTGTTGATGGTGGTGATGATGATCTGGCGGCCACGGGGCCTGATCCGGATCAGCCGCAGCGGTGTGACACCACGCAAGGGGGTGGCGCCATGAGCAAGGAAGTGGTCCTCAACGTGGAACACCTGATGATGCACTTCGGTGGCATCAAGGCCTTGAGCGATGTGAGCCTCAAGGTCGAACGCAACTCGATCTTCGCTCTGATCGGCCCCAACGGCGCGGGCAAGACCACGGTGTTCAACTGCCTGACCGGCTTCTACACGGCCAGCGGCGGCAAGATCGAACTCAACATCCGTGGCAAGCAGACCAACGTGATCCAATTGCTTGGCGAGCGCTTCAAGCCTACCGACTTCGTATCGCCCAAAAGCTTTTTCAGCCGGGTGTACTACAAGATGTTCGGCGGCACCCACCTGGTGAACCGCGCCGGCCTGGCGCGCACCTTCCAGAACATTCGCCTGTTCAAGGAAATGTCAGTGGTGGAAAACCTGCTGGTGGCCCAGCACATGTGGGTCAACCGCAACATGCTGGCGGGCATCCTCAACACCAAGGGCTACCGCAAGGCAGAAAGCGATGCGCTGGACCACGCCTTTTACTGGCTGGAAGTGGTGGACCTGGTGGACTGCGCCAACCGCCTGGCTGGCGAGCTGTCCTACGGCCAGCAGCGCCGCCTGGAAATCGCCCGCGCCATGTGCACCCGGCCGCAGATCATTTGCCTGGACGAACCGGCGGCGGGCCTCAACCCCCAGGAAACCGAAGCCCTCAGTGCAATGATTCGCCTGCTGCGCGATGAACACGACCTCACCGTGGTGCTGATTGAACATGACATGGGCATGGTGATGAGTATTTCCGACCATATTGTGGTGCTGGACCACGGCAACGTCATCGCCGAGGGCGGGCCGGAAGCGATCCGCAACGACCCGAAAGTGATCGCGGCCTACCTGGGCGCCGATGAAGAGGAGTTGGTATGAGTACGCCTATCCTCGAAATGAAGGACCTGGATGTGTTTTATGGCCCGATCCAGGCCCTGAAGAAAGTCTCGCTGCACATCGACGAGGGCGAGACCGTGAGCCTGATCGGCTCCAACGGCGCGGGCAAGTCCACGCTGCTGATGTCGATCTTCGGCCAGCCGCGGGCCGAGTCCGGGCAGATCCTCTACCAGGGCGTGGACATTACCCACAAGTCGTCCCACTACATCGCCTCCAACGGCATTGCCCAGTCCCCGGAAGGGCGGCGGGTGTTCCCTGACATGACCGTCGAGGAAAACCTGCTGATGGGCACCATCCCCATTGGCGACAAGCACGCCAGCGAGGATATGCAGCGCATGTTCGAGCTGTTTCCACGGCTCAAGGAGCGGCGTAACCAGCGGGCGATGACCATGTCCGGTGGCGAGCAGCAAATGCTCGCCATCGCCCGGGCGCTGATGAGCCGGCCCAAGCTGTTGCTGCTCGATGAACCGAGCCTGGGGTTGGCGCCGATCGTGGTGAAGCAGATCTTCGCCACCTTGCGCGAACTGGCGGCCACCGGGATGACCATCTTTCTGGTGGAACAGAACGCCAACCATGCGTTGCGCCTGTCTGACCGGGCGTATGTGATGGTCAACGGCGAAATCCGCCTGACCGGTACGGGCAAGGAACTGCTGGTGAACGAAGAAGTGCGCAACGCCTACCTCGGTGGGCACTAACCCGCGCTGATCGCTCCCACGCTCTGCGTGGGAGCGCATCCTGTGACGCTGCGCATCACGCTTTGGGACGCAGAGCGTCCTTGGCGGCATTCCCACGCGGAGCGTGGGAACGATCAAAACGAGGAAGTGCGCAACGCCTACCTCGGTGGGCACTAACCCGCGCTGATCGCTCCCACGCTCTGCGTGGGAGCGCATCCTGTGACGCTCCGCGTCACGCTTTGGGACGCAGAGCGTCCTTGGCGACATTCCCACGCGGAGCGTGGGAACGATCATCGTCCACAGGCCTTCCGGCAAATTGTGGAAAACAAATCCACACACCCTCCAAAGCGCGACATATAGCCGCCGCAAATCCCTGTTTTGTCACGCAAATGACTTGTCCCCATCCACTGTGGAACCGGCTGTGGGTAACATGGGAGTAGCTGGCTGAAAGCCTTTATTTACGTGGCTTGCAGCGTGGTGGTTGTTTTTTGATCAGGGGCTTTTTCATGAGGTGTCGCAAGTTTTGTCAACCTGTTCATAGACACAGGTATATGACCGAAACATGACCTCCAGGCCTGTGGATAAGTCTGTGGTTAAACTCTGGAAAGACCTGTGTAGGGGCCGGATTTACTGGCCTGGAGCCATGCCTCCTGGCGTGTCCTCCTGCATGGGCCTACATATGCCCCGCCCAAGGTCAAGCAAAAAACTTTTTGAATCGCCCTGAAAGCCTTGTACACAGCGGCCTGGAGGGTTTTGTACTTGCCCCCAAAGACTGTGGGCGCAGCTGTGGATAACCTGCGCGCACATGGCTGCAAGCCACGGTTCATAAGGCTCTACGTCAAGCGGTTAAAAAATGATCAGGTATGGGGTGGCGGGTGTGCATAGCGGTTGCCGCGGCGGCGGCGTAAGGGCATCCTGCTGGCTGATTTTTCCCGATGTCCACAAGGAGAACACCATGTCCGACACGCTGTTTATTACTGGCGCCACCTCAGGTTTCGGCGAAGCCTGTGCCCGTCGCTTTGCCGAGGCTGGCTGGAAACTGGTGCTCACCGGCCGGCGTGCCGAGCGCTTGAATGCCCTGGTCGAAGAGCTTTCCAAGCAAACCGAGGTGCATGGCCTGGTGGTGGACGTGCGTGACCGCAAGGGCATGGAAGAGGCGATTGCCAACCTGCCGGCGTCGTTCAGCAAGCTGCGCGGGCTGATCAACAACGCGGGCCTGGCCGTGGGCACCGACCCGGCGCCCAAGTGCAGCCTCGACGATTGGGAGACCATGGTCGACACCAACATCAAGGGCCTGCTGACCACCACCAGCCTGTTGCTGCCGCGCCTGATCGCCCATGGCCGTGGCGCCGGGATCGTCAACCTGGGCTCCATCGCCGGCAACTACCCGTACCCGGGCAGCCACGTGTATGGCGGCTCCAAGGCGTTCGTCAAACAGTTCTCCCTGAACCTGCGCTGCGACCTGCAAGGCACCGGCGTGCGCGTGACCAACATCGAGCCGGGCCTGTGCGAGAGCGAGTTCTCCCTGGTGCGCTTTGGCGGTGACCAGGCGCGTTACGACGCCACCTACGCCGGCGCCGAGCCGATCCAGCCGCAGGACATTGCCGACACCATCTTCTGGGTGCTGAACACCCCGGCGCACGTGAACATCAACCGCCTGGAGCTGATGCCGGTGAGCCAGACCTGGGCTGGATTTGCGATTGAGCGTGGGGCCAAGTAAGGCTCGCAAAGGCGTCAAATCGGTCAAAACAGGGCATAAGGTACACTCTCCTCCTGGAAACCCCACCGCACCCAGCGGTTTAAAGGTTTTGACAGGAGGATATGTGAGTAACCGAGGTGAGCAGGCACTGCTCAAACAATCGACGATCCTGATGTTCGCCGTGGCGATCGCCGGGATTGTCACGGGTGTGATATCAGGCGCCCAATCCATTTTATTCGACGGCTTTTTCTCGCTGATCGCGACCTTTATCAAGGTGCTGATGCTGATCACGGCCAAGCTGATCGCCAAGAAAAGCAACGACCGTTTCCAGTTCGGCTACTGGCACCTGGAGCCCATGGTGCTGCTGATCGAGGGCAGTTTCCTGCTGTTGATCGCCATCTACGCATTTCTCAACGGGGTGTTCGGCATTATCAATGGCGGGCGCGAGATCGAGTTGGGGCTGGTGATCATCTATGCGGCGGTGTTTACCGTGGTCGAGTTCGCCTACTTCTTCTATGTGCGCTACCGCAACCGCACGCTGCAGTCGTCGCTGATCCAGTTCGACAACATCAGTTGGCTGGTAGACGCGATGCTCTCTGTGGGCCTGCTGGTGAGCTTCCTCGCCGCGCTGCTGCTCAAGTCCCAGGGCTATGGCGAGTGGGCGGTGTATGTCGACCCCTTGATCCTGATCCTGCTGGCCCTGAGCATGCTGGCGCCGGCCTGGAAGATCCTGCGCCCGGCCTTGCGCGATGTGCTGGGGATTGCCCCGGACCAGTTGGACGACAAGGTGCGCGAAGTGATGGACGCGGCCCAGGCCCGGCATGGTTTCGAGGACTACGTGTCCTACGTGCAGAAACACGGGCGGGCGCGGTTTATCGAGATTCATGTGGTGCTGCCGGCCGATTACCCGGTGGATAAGGTCGCGACGCTCGACGGGCTGCGTGAAGAGATATCCACAGGGCTGGGCGCGGCGGACAAGGCGCGGTGGTTGACGATCAGCTTTACTGGGGACCGCAAGTGGATTGCTTGATCGGCCGTTAGACCGAGGTGAGGCTATCGCAGGCAAGCCAGCTCCCACATTGTTGATGGGTGAACCCCTTCAAGTGTGGGAGCTGGCTTGCCTGCGATGGGGCCAGAAAGATCAGCCGAGAAACTCGCTCAACCCCTGATAGCAGGTCGCCAAATGGTAAGGCGTCGTCGACGGCATATCCCGCCGGCTCACCTCACCCTTGGCATCCAGGCATTCATTCCAGCCCCTGGCATGCAAAAAATGTTGCTGCAACGCCAGCAACTGGCGCTCCAGCACCGCCGCGCTGCCCGGGCGCAAGGTCAATGCCCGTAGGTACTCGGCCTGGGCCCAGATCCGCTGGGTGGCGTCACGCACGCTGCCGTCCAGCGCCAACATGCCACTGACCGCACCGCTCAGGTTATCCACACCCGTTTGCTCGGCATAGGCAAAGGCCCGGCTCAGCGACGTATGCAGGGGCGTGCCACGCAGTACGGGCGAGGATTCCAGCAGGAAAAACCATTCAAACTGATGCCCCGGCTCGAACCAGTTATCCACAGCGCCCAGGGGCTTTTCCATCATCACCCCATGCTGGCGCTCGATAAAGCGCTGCTGCATGGCCGTCGCCAGTGCCAGCAGGGCCTGTTGCACCGCCGCGTCTTCCCGCACGGCGAGGGTGGCAAGCAAGCCTTCGGCCAGATGCATCAGCGGGTTCTGCAGCGGGCCGGACTTGAGGGACGACCAGTTGCGCTCCAGTACCGCCTCATACAGGCCGTCACCCGTGGCAAAGCGCTCGGCGACCACCTCCAGGGCGGCATTGAGCACCGACTCCACCAACGGCTCGCGGACCTTGGCCCAGTAATGGGCGCAGGCGAAGATGATAAAGGCGTGGGTATACAGGTCTTTGCGCTGGTCCAGCGGATTGCCGTGGGGGTCGATGCTGTAGAACCAGCCACCGTGTTCGGCGTCGTGGAAGTGCCGTTGCAGCGAGCGAAACAACGCTGCGGCGCGTTCTTGCGCAAACTCTTTGCCTGGCTCGCCGATCAGGCTGGCAAACACATACAACTGCCGGGCACAGGCCATGGCGCGGTAGCGTTGTGGGGGCAAAGGGCGGTGGTCGGCGTCCAGCGCCTCATAGGGCAGCGCCAACTCGGCATTCCAGCCCGGGCCCTGCCAGAGCGGCACGATCAGGTCGTTGAAGTGCGCGAGCACCGCGTTCAATTGAGGTTTGAGGGCAGAGCTTGGAGCGATGGGCATCGGCTGGCGTCGTCACGGCAGGGGTGTTTGCCGCGCATGTTAGCAGGCTTGGGATCGGTGGTGTCTGTGCGAGCGCTATCGCGGGCAAGCCCGCTCCCACATTTTTGAAGTGTGAACCCATTCAAATGTGGGAGCTGGCTTGCCTGCGATAAGTGCCTTCAGGCGCCGCAAGACTCAGCCTGCCAGCAACCAGACTCCAGTCGCCGCCGAAGCCGCCCCCGCCACCCGCACCAGCGGCGCCGCCGCAGCCGGCAGGCAACGCACCAGTGCATACCCGGCCGCATGCAGCACCGCCGTCGCCCCGACAAACCCGGCCGCATACGCCCACGGGCTGGTCATATCCGGCAGCTCCAGGCCATGGGCCACGCCATGGAACAGCGCAAACACGGCTGTTGCGGCCACGGCCACCGCCAGCGGTGGGCGAATCGCCAAGGCCACCGCCAGGCCCAGGGCCAATACCGACGCGGCAATCCCGCTTTCCAGGGCCGGCAAGGCCAACCCTTCAAAACCCAGCACGCCACCCAGCAGCATGGTGCCGACAAACGTACACGGCAGCGCCCAGCGCGCCGCGCCTTGTTGCTGCGCCGCCCACAGGCCGACGGCCAGCATCGCCAGCAAATGGTCCAGCCCGCCTAGGGGATGGCTGATACCGGCCACCAGGCCATTGTCGCCGTGACCCGGGTGGGCCAGGGCCAGGGTCGGGGCCAGTAGCAGGAGGGCGGCGGCAAACAGGGTGTTGAGGCTCATAAACAGCTCCTTGGTAAGAGGGCTCAGGCTGCGGTCAGCAGGCCCTGGCGTTCGATAAAGGCGACGATTGCTTCCAGGCCAACGCCGGTTTTCTGGTTACTGAACACAAACGGCTTGCCGCCACGCATGCGCTGGGTGTCGCTGTTCATCAGTTCCAGCGAGGCGCCGACCAGCGGCGCCAGGTCGATCTTGTTGATCACCAGCAGGTCCGATTTGCAGATCCCCGGCCCACCTTTGCGCGGCAGCTTGTCGCCGGCCGACACATCGATCACGTAGATCGTCAGGTCCGACAGCTCGGGGCTGAAGGTGGCCGACAGGTTGTCGCCGCCGGACTCCACCAGGATCAGGTCGAGGCCGGGAAAACGTCGGTTCAGTTGATCCACCGCTTCGAGGTTGATCGAGGCATCTTCGCGAATCGCCGTGTGCGGGCAGCCGCCGGTTTCCACACCGATAATGCGCTCGGGCGCCAGGGCCTGGTTGCGCACCAGGAAGTCGGCGTCTTCGCGGGTATAGATATCGTTGGTGACCACCGCCAGGTTGTAGCGATCGCGCAGGGCCAGGCACAGCGCCAGGGTCAGGGCGGTCTTGCCGGAGCCGACGGGGCCGCCGATGCCGACGCGCAAAGGTTGTGTGTTCATGGGGTTCTCCTAGGAACGGAACAGGCGGCTGTACTGGCGCTCATGGGCCATGCATGCCAGGGACAGGCCGAAGGCGGCGCTGCCAAAGTGATGAGGGTCGCGCTGGCTGGCGTCCTGCTGGGCCTGTTGCAGCAAGGGCAGCAGTTCGCTGGTCAGGCGTTGGGCGGCTTGCTGGCCCAGGGGCAGGGTTTTCATCAGCACCGCCAATTGGTTTTCCAGCCAGCTCCACAGCCAGGCGGCCAGGGCGTCGTCGGGGCTGATCGCCCAGGCACGGGCCGCCAGTGCCCAGCCCAGGGCCAGATGGGGTTCGTGGGTGGCGTCGAGAAAACGCCGCGCCGCGTCATCCAATTCCGGCAGGCCGTTGAGCAGTTGTTGCAGGGAGTAGCCCATTTGCCGGCTCTCCTGGAACAGTTCGCGGGTTTCGCGGCTGGCGCGGTGTTCTTCACACCATTGGCGCAGGCGTTCCCAATCCTGGTCCGCAGCCGCCTGGCAATGGGCAAGCAACAGTGGCGCCTCGAAGCGTGCGAGGTTGAGCAGCAGTTGGTCGCTGATCCAGCGGCGGGCGCTGTCGGCATCGCGGACACGGGCATTGTCCACGGCCATTTCCAGGCCCTGGGAATAGCTGTAGCCGCCAATCGGCAATTGCGGACTGGCCAGACGCAGCAGCGCCCAGGCCGGGTTCACAGGCGCACGCCGAACTGATGCAGTTTGGGCGGGTAGTTGAAGTCTTCATCCCCGTGGCGCGAGTGATGGTGACCGCCACCGTAGGCGCCGTGTTCGGGCTGGAACGGCGCTTCGAGGGTTTGGGTGTGGGCCCCCAACTGCTCCAGCATGGCCTTGAGCACGTAGTCATCGAGCAGGCGCAGCCAGCCATCCCCCACTTGCAGGGCCACATGGCGGTTGCCCAGGTGATAGGCCGCACGGGTCAGTTCAAAGGCGCTGCTGCAGGTCACGTGCAGCAGTTGTTCAGGGCGTGCGCAGACGCGTACGACACGTCCGTCTTCAGCCTGTAGGCATTCGCCGTCGTACAGCGGCGGCTGGCCGCGCTCCAGAAACAGGCCGACGTCTTCACCCTCGGCACTGAAACAGCGCAGGCGGCTTTTGCTGCGGGCGTCGAAGTTCAGCAGCAACTCCGCAGCCCAGATGGGTTGGGGCGCAATTCGGCGGTGGATCACCAGCATCGGGAAGCTTCCAGCTATGAGCGATAAACAGGCTAGAGCAAGGGGCTTGCCAATCAGGCGTGGTGTAGGAAAACACCGTGGATGTAGGATGTTTCGCCACTAAACAGGCCGCAGGCGCGGAGAAGGCTTGACCCATTATGGTGCGCCATGGATCGTTCTGGCACCTGAATTGGGCGATTTTGGCGGGCGTCCCACGATATTTTGTAGGTGCTTGCCTTCGGTTATTTATCTGTAATGCATTTTGGGAATCATCCTACTCACACCATAGATTTCCCGCTCATCTCGCCACGCGTTGTTTCTCTAGGATTTCGCACCGTCTTTAATCCAGTGCGACGTTCATCATGTTCAAGTCTTTTTTATGTGTGGTCATGGCCGGTTTTTTTGGCATGACGCCATCTGCCTCGGCCAGTTTCAGCCAGCGTTACGTTTCACAGGCTCCGTTCAGTTCAGCGTTACAGGCCCTGCCACAACCGACCATCGCCAATGTGGTCGACCGCGCCCATGAGTTGCTGGGCAAACCTTATAAATCGGGGGGCACATCGCTGGAGCAGGGGTTCGATTGCAGCGGGCTGCTGGTCTATCTGTTCAAGACCGAAGCCAATATTGTTATCCCGCGCACCACGGCGGCGATGCACCGCTCAACGGCGGCGACGATCAAGGCGGATGCACTGCAACCCGGCGATGCGGTGTTTTTCAAGGCCAATGGCAGCAGCCAGATCGGCCATGTCGGCCTGTATGTCGGCGAGGGTAAGTTCATTCACTCGCCGCGCCAGGGCAAGAGCATCCGCATCGACTCCCTGGCCAACACCTACTGGAAGAAGAACTACACCACCGCCAAGCGTTTCCATGCGGTGCGTTGATTGCTCTACTCGGTGCTGCCCAGGCCTTGCCAGTGCTTGAGGCCAATAAAGATAAAGCGCAGTTGCTGGGTGATCTTGGCCTGGGGCGTGAGGTGCGCCGGCAGGGCGGCGGCGGGTGGGTCGATGATGTCGGGCAGGGTGGCGAACACACTCTTGACGATCAGGTCGGCCATCACATGCAGGCCGTCGGCATCCAGGTGCTGGAGCTTGGGCATCAGGGTCAGGTCGGCCGCCAGGTCCGAGGTGATGTCTTCGCGCAGCGCGCCGATGGCTTGGCGCACGGCCAGGCAACCACCGTACTGCTCGCGGGCCAGGAATAAAAACTGTGAACGGTTGGCCGCCACCACATCGAGAAAGATCCGCACCGAGGCATCGATGATGCCGCCCATGACGAATTCGTTGTGGCGTACCAGGCGGATGGTGGCGCGGAAGGTCTGGCCGACCTCACTGACGAGCACCAGGCCCAGTTGGTCCATATCGGCAAAGTGACGGTAAAAACCGGTGGGCACGATGCCGGCGCTCTTGGCCACTTCCCGCAGGCTCAGGCTGCCAAACCCTCGGCCACCCTCCATCAGATGGCGGGCTGCGTCCATCAAGGCAAGGCGGGTCTGTTGCTTCTGTTCGGCGCGGGGGAGCATTGGCGGGTGGGCTTTGTAGACAAGGACAGCGACGCACTCTAGCAAAACAACTTTACCGGCGTCGAACTTGAAACAGGACAAAGGTGGCGCGGGTCACACAAAGTCAAAGCCCGATCACTGGGGATCGGGCTTTTTTCAGGGCCGGCACGGGCTTAGCTCGTGGCTTTATGCATTTCAGCCAGACGGTCGGAACCGCCCTCGGCGACAAATTCGCGTTGTTGCAGACGGTCCGAGCCACCTTCAACCAGACCTTTCTCCTCCAGGCGATCACGGCCGCCCTCGGCGACAAATTCGCGTTTTTGCAGACGGTCCGAACCACCTTCGACCAGGCCTTTCTGTTCCAGGCGATCACGGCCGCCTTCGGCTACGGCGTTACGCTCTTGCAGACGGTCCGAGCCACCTTCGACCAGGCCTTTCTGCTCCAGGCGATCACGACCACCTTCGGCAACGGTCTGGCTGATGTGCGAGGCGTCGGCCTTGGCTTGTGGGATGGTTTGCTCTGTTGCTGGCAGGGCAAAAGCACTGGTGGCCAGGACAGAGAGTGCAACACTGAGCAGTAATTGGCGTTTCATGATGAGTTGCTCCTTGGGAGGGCGATAAAGTGGGTACAGGGCTCATGCTACTCTCGATATCTCGATATAAAAGTTCATAAACACAATGGTAATAATCAACGGAATTGATTGTTCTGCGCCGAGGCTCTAGACCGTACCTCTCAAGCACGCGCTTTTGCACCGGGGTGGGTATTTTCGACACGGGCGTGGGTAACAACAGTGCGCGATCGATGAAAGAAGCTGTCGGATTAGTCAGAAAAAGTACTTTTCACCGCTAATTCCCCGCTGCGGTTAAACCCCCAGGCCATTTGCCAGTCGTAGCCATATAAGCTTTAGCCCTTGCGCGCGTTGCCAGTGGCACGCGCAGTCGTAATCAGGAGCCCTGTGCAATGACGCGCACTCGTAAAATTCTCGCCTGGAGCAGTGCTTGCTTCGTTCTGCTGATCGCCGCCGTCGTACTGATCCTGGTGTTCTTCGACTGGAACCGGATCAAGCCGCCACTCAATGCCAAAGTCTCCGAAGAGCTGCATCGCGCCTTTGCCATCAATGGCAACCTGGCCGTGGTCTGGCAGCGCGAGCCGGACGAAGGCGGTTGGCGCGCCTGGGTGCCGTGGCCCCATGTGGTGGCCGAAGACCTGAGCCTGGGCAACCCCGAGTGGTCGAAAAAACCGCAGATGGTCACCCTCAAACGCGTCGAATTGCGCATCTCGCCCTTGGCCTTGCTGGCCCAGCGCGTGGTGATCCCGCGCATCGACCTGACCGAACCGAGTGCCGAGTTGCAGCGCCTGGCCGATGGCCGCGCCAACTGGACCTTCACCTTTGACCCCAAGGATCCGAATGCCGAACCGTCCAACTGGGTGGTGGATATCGGTGCCATCGGCTTTGACAAGGGCCACGTGACCCTCGACGACCAGACCCTCAAGACCCGCCTCGATGTGCTGATCGACCTCCTGGGCAAACCCATCGCATTCAGCGAAATCGTCGGCGAGCGCGATGCCAAAAAGGCCCTGGAGCAGGGCGCGACACCCCAGGACTATGCCTTCGGCCTCAAGGTCAGCGGCCAGTACCACGGCCAGCAACTCGCGGGCAGCGGCAAGATCGGCGGGTTGCTGGCCCTGCAAGACGCGGCCAGGCCATTCCCCCTGCAAGCCCAGGCGAAGATCGGCGATACCCGCATCGCCCTGGCCGGCACCCTGACCGACCCCCTGAACCTCGGCGCCCTGGACCTGCGCCTGAAACTGTCCGGCACCAGCCTGGGCAATCTTTACCCACTGACCGGCGTGACCCTACCGGACTCGCCGGCCTACTCCACCGACGGTCGCCTGATTGCCAAGCTGCATGAAGCCGGCGGTGCGTCGTTCCGCTATGAGCAGTTCAACGGCAAGATCGGCAACAGTGATATTCACGGCGACCTGGCCTACGTCGCCAGCCAGCCACGGCCCAAGCTCAGTGGCGCGCTGGTGTCCAACCAACTGCTGCTGGCCGACCTGGCGCCGCTGATCGGTGCTGACTCCAATGCCAAGCAAAAGGCCCGTGGCGGGGCGAGCAAGCAACCGGCGACCAAGGTGCTGCCGGTGGAAGAGTTCCGCACCGAGCGCTGGCGCGATATGGACGCCGATGTCGAGTTTACCGGCAAGCGCATTGTCCACAGCACCGACCTGCCGTTCACCGACCTTTATACACACCTGGTACTCAACGACGGCCAACTGAGCCTGGAACCCCTGCGCTTCGGCGTGGCGGGCGGCAAGCTCGATGCGCAGATCCGCCTCAATGGCCGCATTACCCCGCTGGAAGGCCGGGCGAAACTGACGGCGCGCAACTTCAAGCTCAAGCAACTGTTCCCCACCTTTGAACCGATGAAGACCAGCTTTGGCGAGCTCAACGGCGATGCCGATATCGCCGGGCGCGGCAACTCGGTGGCGGCGCTCTTGGGCAGTGCCAATGGCAATCTGAAAATGCTCATCAACGACGGCGCCATTAGCCGTGGCCTGATGGAAATCGCTGGGTTGAATGTCGGCAACTACGTGATCGGCAAGCTGTTTGGCGACAAGGACGTGAAGATCAACTGTGCGGCGGCGGACTTCGGCATCAAGACCGGCCTGGCCACCAGCCGGCTGTTTGTGTTCGACACCGAGAACGCGATCATCTACATCGACGGCACCGTGAACATGGCCAGCGAACAACTGGACCTGACGATTACCCCAGAGTCCAAGGGGTTCCGCCTGTTCTCGCTGCGCTCGCCGTTGTACGTCAACGGGCCGTTTATCAAACCCAATGCCGGGGTCAAGACCGTGCCGCTGTTATTGCGTGGCGCGGGGATGGTGGCGCTGGGTGTGATCGTTGCACCTGCGGCAGGCCTGCTGGCACTGGTGGCGCCGAGTGGTGATGTACCGAACCAGTGTGTGCCGCTGTTGCAGCAGATGAAGGAAGGCAAGGCACCGAAAACGGTGAAAGGCTGACTGAAGAAACCCACAACCTAATGTGGGCGCGGGCTTGTGTGGGAGCGGGCTTGCCCGCGATAGCAGTGGGTCAGTCAACATCAATGTTTGCTGGGCCGACGTCTTCGCGGGCAAGCCCGCTCCCACATTAGTTCGCGCTGCTAAAAGGCCTACAGGCCGTTGAGAAAGTTTTATTGGATATTGCCGGGTGTCATATCGATTGCCATAGGGCTGGTCTAGGATCAGCCCAATCGCCCCTTCAAGGATGTTCGCCACCATGGCCCAGACATTGGCTACACGTTATCCCCTGGTCCTGGTGCCGGGCATGCTCGGGTTTGTACGGCTGGTGCTGTACCCATACTGGTACGGCATCGTCCCGGCCTTGCGTGCCGGTGGGGCGCAGGTGTTTGCGGTGCAGGTGGCGCCGCTCAACTCCAGTGAGGTGCGCGGCGAGCAGTTGCTGGCGCAGATCGAGCAGATACGCCGCCAGACCGGCGCCGATAAGGTCAACCTGATCGGCCATAGCCAGGGCTCGCTCACCGCTCGTTACGCAGCGGCCAAACGCCCGGAATGGGTGGCTTCGGTGACCTCGGTGGCGGGGCCCAACCACGGTTCGGAATTGGCAGACTACCTGCACACCCACTACCCGGCCGACAGCGCCAAGGGCCGGATCATGAGCGCGCTGCTGCGTCTGGTGGGCATGCTGATGGGCCTTCTGGAAACCGGCTATCGCGGCCCGCGCTTTGCGGTGGATATCCACGCGTCCCATCAGTCGCTGACCTGCGAGGGCGTGGCGCTGTTCAATCGCCAATACCCCCAAGGCTTGCCAGACACCTGGGGCGGGCAGGGCGCCGAGGAAGTGAATGGTGTGCGCTATTACTCCTGGTCCGGCACCCTGCAGCCGGGCAAGACCGATCGCGGGCGCAACCTGCTGGACGGTACCAACCGCAGTTGCCGGTTGTTTGCGCGCACCTTCGTCAAGGAGAAGGGGCAGTGCGACGGCATGGTCGGGCGCTACAGCTCACACCTGGGCACGGTGATCGGCGATGACTATGCGCTGGACCATTTCGATATCGTCAACCAGTCACTGGGCCTGGTGGGCAAGGGCGCCGAGCCGATTCGCCTGTTTGTCGAGCATGCGCAGCGGTTGAAGGCGGCCGGGCTTTAACGTCTTACCGGCGTCGTCCAGCGCTCCGACAAAATCACCCCACCCAATGTCAGCACGCCGCCGACCAGGTGATACAGCGCCAACTGTTCCTTGAGCACCACCGCGGCAATCAGTGCGGTGATCAACGGCAGCAGGTTGAAAAACAGCGTGGTGCGGCTTGGCCCCAACTGTTTGACCGAATGCATCCACGCCAGCGGCGCGATCATCGAGGCCAGCAGGCAGGCGTACACCACCAGGCCAATATTCGACGGGCCCAGGCCGACCTTGTCCGAGGCCAGGAACAGCGGGAACAGCACCACCACCGCCACCAGCACCTGCAAATACAGCAACACCAGGGGCGGCAGGCGCAGTTGCCATTTTTTCAGCAGGGTGCTGTAGATCGCATAGGCCAGGGTGGCCACCAGCATCATCGCGTCACCCAGGTTCACCCCATGTTGTAGCAGCGCGCCGAGGCTGCCGGCCGACACCACCACCGCCACCCCGGCAAACGACAGCAGCGCACCGGTCAGGGCGCCGAAGGTCAGGCGCTGGCCCAGGCTGATAATGGCCGCGGTCAGGGCCATCAAGGGCATCAGCGACAGGATGATCCCCATGTTGGTGGCGCTGGTCAGGCTCGCGGCGTAGTACGCCAGGCTCTGGTAGACCGCCATGCCAAGCACGCCGAGTACAGCGATCTTGCCCAGGTTGGGGCGGATCAGCGCCCAGTTGGCAATCACCGGCTTGAGCATGAACGGGGTAAACAGGATGGCCGCCAGCAACCAGCGATAAAAGCCGATTTCGGCCGGGAATATCGAGCCCACGGCGAGTTTGTTGACCACGGTATTGCCAGCCCAGATAAAAATGGCCAGCAGGGGATAAGCGTATTGCATCGCAAGGAACCGAGAACGTTAGTGAGGCTTGATTATCCTTTGTCTGGATCGAAGCCTATACTTC
Source organism: Pseudomonas sp. ICMP 8385 (assembly GCF_002699915.1). Lineage (NCBI taxonomy): Bacteria > Pseudomonadati > Pseudomonadota > Gammaproteobacteria > Pseudomonadales > Pseudomonadaceae > Pseudomonas > Pseudomonas sp. ICMP 8385. Next base: position 150,225 of record NZ_LKBY01000124.1, read on the forward strand.
GATCCAGACAAACCGCCGTTACATCCAGACAACTATGTCCCAAGCCTATATCAACCTGCCCGATTTCGATGTACTGCCGGCCCCGGTGTATTTTCGCTACTCGGAATTTGCCGCCGACAGCCGTGCCTCCCGCCATCAGCATGCCTGGGGTTCCCTGGATTACTCGGCCCGTGGCGTGATGCGCTTTGAAGTGGGCGGCAAGCGGTTTATGTCGCCGCCGCAATACGCGGTGTGGATCCCACCCAATACCCAGCACAGCTCCTACAACGCCCAGGCGATTGTCTACCGTTCGGTGTACCTGGCGCCGTCTTTGTGCGAGCAATTGCCCGCACAGCCCTGCACCTTGACCATCAGCGACATCCTCAAGGCCATCCTCAGTGATTTTGCCGAGCGCGACGTGAATATCCCGGCCAACGAGGCCGACGTGCGCCTGGCCCAGGTGCTGGTGGACCAACTGCGCCAGGCGCCGGAGCATGAGTGTTTCCTGCCGTATGCCAGCAGCCCCGGCCTGCTCAGCGTGCTTGAAGGCATGCAGGCCGAGCCTGGGGACAACCGCGCGTTGGCGCAGTGGGCGCAGCAGGTGCATGTCAGCGAGCGCACCCTGGCCCGGCAATTTGCCCGCGAACTGGGCATGAGCTTTGGCGAGTGGCGCCAGCGCCTGCGCTTTTTGGCGGCCATCGAGGCCCTGGAAAGCACGCGCAGCGTGCAGGAAGTGGCGTTTGACCTGGGCTACAGCACTGCCTCGGCGTTTATTGCGATGTTCCAGCGCCAGGCCGGCTGTACACCGGAGCAGTACCGACGGACGAACCTACGTAACAGGTGAAGGTGTAACAAGCTTTGTCTACACTGCAGGGGAGGCCGCGCCCATCGGCGTGGTAACAGGGAGAAAACTCCATGAAGATGTTGCGTATTCCGTTGTTGATGATCGGTCTGCTGCTCTGTTCCCAAGGGTTTGCGGCCACTGCCCAGCAAAACAAAATGACCAGCTGCAATGCCGAAGCTTCCACCAAGACCTTGAAGGGCGACGAGCGCAAGGCCTTCATGAAAACCTGCCTCTCGGCCCCGGCCGCCAACGACGCCAAGACCCTGACCCCGCAGCAGCAAAAAATGAAGGACTGCAACGCGTCGGCAAAAACCAAGGCGCTGACCGGCGATGCGCGCAAAACCTTTATGAGCACCTGCCTCAAAGGCTGAGCCGCTTAAATACCCCTGTGGGAGCGGGCTTGCCCGCGATTGCGGTGTGTCAGCCCGCGAGATATTGACTGAACCTGCGCTATCGCGGGCAAGCCCGCCCCCACATTTTGCGGTGTTCACAGCCATCAGACTTCTCGCTTGATTGCCCCAAGGCTGGCAGACTGCCCATCCTTTAACGCCGTTCGTTTAGAGGCTGTATGCCAACGTTTTCTCAGCGTCATGTGTTGTTGCTGGCCAGCTACATCATCATTTTCGGCGGGTTGTTGCTGGTTCTGCCGTTGAAGCTGTTGCCCAGCCTGTTGGCCGGCCTGTTGGTCTTTGAACTGGTCAACATGCTCACCCCACAACTGCAGCGCTTGATCGAAGGCCGGCGCGCGCGCTGGCTGGCAGTGGCGTTGCTCGGCACTGTGATCGTCAGCGCACTGGCCCTGATCTTCGCCGGCGCCATCAGCTTTTTGCTGCACGAAGCGGAAAACCCCGGGGCCTCCCTCGATAAATTCATGGGCGTGGTCGACCGCGCACGCGGCCAGTTGCCGCCGTTCCTCGACGCCTACCTGCCAGCCAGCGCCGCCGAGTTTCGCGTGGCCATCGGCGAATGGCTGAGCAAGCACCTGAGCGAATTGCAACTGGTGGGCAAGGACGCGGCCCATATGTTCGTGACCCTGCTGATCGGCATGGTCCTGGGGGCGATCATCGCCCTGCAACGGGTGCCCGACCTGACCAAGCGCAAACCCCTGGCCGCCGCGCTGTTCGACCGCCTGCACCTGCTGGTCCAGGCCTTTCGCAACATTGTCTTTGCGCAAATCAAAATCGCCGCCCTCAACACCGTCTTCACCGGGATCTTCCTCGCGGTGGTGCTGCCGCTGATGGGGATCCACCTGCCGCTGACCAAGACCCTGATTGTCCTGACCTTCCTGCTGGGCCTGCTGCCGGTGATCGGCAACCTGATGTCCAACACCCTGATCACCATCGTCGCCCTGTCGCTGTCGATCTGGGTGGCCGTGGCGGCGCTGGGCTACCTGATCGTGATCCACAAGGTCGAGTACTTCCTCAATGCACGCATTGTCGGTGGGCAGATCAGCGCCAAGTCGTGGGAGTTGTTGTTGGCGATGCTGGTGTTTGAAGCGGCATTCGGCCTGCCTGGGGTGGTGGCAGGGCCGATTTACTATGCGTATTTGAAGAGTGAGTTGAAGCTGGGTGGGATGGTCTGAAGATTGAGGGCGTCTAGGCTGGCCCTATCGCGGGCAAGCCCGCTCCCACATTTCGACCGAGTTCCGCCTTGGGAATGCGGTCCAAATGTGGGAGCGGGCTTGCTCGCGAAAGAGCGCGCCGCGGTTTCAGCTAATACTCAGTAGCCGTAACGCTTGCTTGCCTCGATCGCCAACCCGCTACCAATGCTGCCGAAGATGTTGCCTTCTACATGCCGGGCATTGGGCAGCATCGCCGAAACACTCTGGCGCAGGGCCGGGATGCCGCTGGAGCCGCCGGTGAAGAACACCGTATCGACCTGGGCCACGTCCACCGAGGCGTCGTCGAGCAGTTGGGTCACGCTATTGCGCACCCGCTCCAGCAGGTTGTCGATGGACGACTCGAACAGGGCGCGGCTCAGTTCCACGCTTAGGCCCGGTTCGACCCGGTCCAGCGGCACATGGCGGCTGTCGTCGTGGGTGAGGTGGATCTTGGTCTCTTCCACTTCCATGGCCAGCCAGTGCCCGGCGCGTTGTTCGATCAACTTGAACAGGCGGTCGATGCCGCCGGTGTCTTCGATGTCGTAGCGCATGCTGCCCAGGGCCAGCTGGGATTTTTGCGAGTACACCGAGTTGATGGTGTGCCAGGTGGCCAGGTTCATATGGTGGCTGGTGGGCATGTAGGCGCCGCTTTTCATGCGGCTGCCGTAGCCGAACAGCGGCATCATGCCGGCCAGCGAGAGCTGTTTGTCGAAGTCGGTCCCGCCGATATGCACGCCGCCGGTGGCGAGGATGTCGTCGTGGCGGTTGTCGTGCTTGCGCCGCTCGGGCGACAGGCGCACCAGGGAGAAGTCGGACGTACCGCCGCCGATGTCGACAATCAGGACCAACTCTTCTTGTTCAATGGTGGATTCGTAGTCGAAGGCCGCGGCAATCGGCTCGTACTGGAACGAGACTTCCTTGAAACCGAGTTTGCGGGCCACGTCCACCAGGGTGTCTTCGGCCTCTTTGTCGGCCATTGGGTCGTCGTCGACGAAAAAGACCGGGCGGCCCAGTACCACTTCCTCGAACTCACGGCCGGCGGTGGCTTCGGCGCGGTTCTTGAGCTGGCCGATAAACAGGCCCAGCAGGTCCTTGAACGGCATGGCCGTGCCCAGCACGCTGGTGTCGTGCTTGATCAGCTTGGAGCCCAGCAGGCTCTTGAGCGAGCGCATCAGGCGGCCTTCGTAGCCTTCCAGGTACTCGTGCAGCGCCAGGCGGCCATACACCGGGCGGCGCTCTTCAAAGTTGAAGAACACCACCGACGGTAGGGTGATCTTGTCGTCCTCCAGCGCGATAAGCGTTTCCATGCCGGGGCGGATCCAGCCGACAGTGGAGTTGGACGTGCCGAAGTCGATGCCGCAGGCACGGGCTGGGGAAGTGTTGTTCATGTCTAACAGGTTCCGGTTAAAAAACGGCCGCGCAGTGTATGTCACTCGCGTGCAGATGCGTAGGCCGACTATCCGCTAAATACAGCAGACTTGTTACCTTGAAAGGTCGGCTCGCTGCCCCCAACTCCTGTGCATACGGTTGGTGGCTGTCGAAAGGATCAAGTGTGTCCTGCAAGCCGCCGATAATTTTCTGACGCACCTCGAACCGCCCCGCAATGCCCCGGCAGGCAGGGCCCGACTGTGCGATCTCGATAACGGATGGTGATGCCCCCATGGATTTCAAAGACTATTACAAGATTCTTGGTGTCGAGCCGACGGCCGATGACAAGCAGATCAAGGCCGCTTATCGCAAGCTGGCCCGTAAGTATCATCCCGACGTCAGCAAGGAAAAGGACGCGGAGGAGAAGTTCAAGGACGCCTCGGAAGCCTATGAAGCGCTGAAAAGTGCCGACAAGCGCGCCGAATACGACGAATTGCGCCGCTATGGCCAGCATGGCCAGCCCTTCCAGGGGCCACCAGGCTGGCAAAGCCGTGGCGGGTTTGGCGGTGGCCAGGACAGCGGCGAGTTTTCCGACTTTTTCAGCTCGATCTTTGGTTCCCGTGGCAACGGCTTTGGCGGCGGGCAAGGGCGCAGCCCCGGTCGGCGCGGCCAGGATGTGGAGATGGAACTGCCGGTGTTCCTGGAAGAGACCCTGTCCACCGAGTCCAAGGCGGTCAGCTTCCAGGTGCCGCAATACAATGCGGCGGGCCAGCACGTCAGTAACACCACCAAGAGCCTGAATGTGAAGATCCCGGCCGGTGTGGCCGATGGCGAGCGGATCCGCCTCAAGGGCCAGGGTGCGCCGGGGATTGGCGGCGGCGCCAATGGCGACCTGTACCTGATCATCCGCTTTGCGCCGCATCCGAAGTTCGAGGTGGAAGGCGAAAACCTGGTGATCACTTTACCGCTGGCCCCGTGGGAATTGGCCCTGGGCGCGGAAGTCGCGGTGCCGACCCTGACCGGCAAGATCAACCTCAAGGTGCCAGCCGGCAGCCAGAATGGCCAGCGCATGCGGGCCAAGGGCCATGGTTTGCTGAACAAGGCCGGGCAGCGTGGGTATCTGTTTGTGCAGCTCAAGGCGGTGATGCCCAAAAGCAGCGACGAGGAGGTCAAGGCGTTGTGGCAGGAGTTGGCGAAAAAGGCCAATTTTGATCCACGGGAAACCTGGAACCGCTAGCCGATCCCTGTGGTGGGCAGGCGAACCCTGTGGGAGCTGTCGAGCCCCGGCGAGGCTGCGATGGCGGCGGTATTGCTGGCATTGATGTTGGCTGAACTACCGCTATCGCAGCCTCGCTAAAGCTCGACAGCTCCCAGATACCGGCGCGGCAGTATCACGGTAAATGTGGTGCCCGCCGTCTCGCTGGACGCCACTTCAATCGTACCCCTGTGGGCTTCCACCACTTCCCTGACGATAAACAATCCCAGCCCGAGGCTGGTTGAGTTGCTGCCCGGCTCTTCGGTAGTGCTGCGCACCAGCGGGTCGAACACGGTGCCCAGCGCCTCCTGGGGAATCGGCGGGCCGTAGTTGTGCATGCGCAGTTCTACGCTGCCAGGGGAGCCGTCGAGGCTCAGGGTCACCGCCTGGCTGTTGAGGCCGTGCTGCAAGGCATTGCCAATCAGGTTCTGCAACAGCTGATCAATGCGCCCGCGATCCCACAACCCCTGGGTATCGCCCTGGAGATGCAAGTGAACCTGGCAATCCGGGCGGCTCGCGCACGCTTCGGCGATGGCCTCCCTGGCGGCGTCGGCCAGGTTCATCGGCTTGGGCTCGATCGGCAGGCTGCTGCCCAGCCGGCTGCGCACAAACCCCAATAGATCGCTGACCATCGCCTCCATGTGTCGGGCACCCTTCTGGATATTGCCCACCAGGCCCAGGCCATGGCTGTCCAACGGGGCCTTGCGCAACAACATCTCGGTGGACATCTTCACCGCCTGCAACGGTGTGCGCAGATCGTGGCCGAGGATGGCGAGGAAGATATCCCGCGAGCGATTGACCTGTTCGGCGTAGGCCGCCGTGGATTCGGCCAGGGCTTCGTCGATGGCTTCGTTGAAGCGGATCATGTCCTGGAAATACGTCATATCCGGCGACGCCAGGCTATCGACCCACAGCCGGATCACGCAGGCGCGCAGGTGGCGGAACTCGGAGGTCATCTGCACCAGGTCAAAGCCTACGGTATGGCGCAGTTCGCCATGGCTGGCGGCGGCGGCGTCCAGGCTCGGGGTTTTTTCCGGGCCTTCGCCCTTGGCCTTGGCGGCCTGTTCGCTGGCGCTCTGGCGGGTGTTCATGTCCCGTGCGGCGGCCAGCAGGATCGAGTGCGCATGGTCGCGCAGTTGCGTGCGGTTCAAGGTGTCGGCGGCCGGGGTCAGGGTTTCGGCAAACTGCTCCCATTCATCGACGATCCGCTCGGCATGCAACACGATGAATTCGGATAGGCGCATAGCCAGGTTCCCAAGTGCAAGACGGTGAAGAAGCGTGGCGCATCGTAGCGCCTTACGCCTCTTCGCTTCACTGGCACGGCGGGTATCTGCCGATGAACGGTCAGAACAGGAAGTAACGCTGGGCCATCGGCAGCACGTCCGCCGGCTCGCACCACAACAGCTCGCCATCGGCTTTGACCTGGTAGGTCTGCGGGTCGACCTCGATGCTTGGCAGGTAATCGTTGTGGATCAGGTCGCTCTTTTGCACCTGGCGACACCCCTTGACCACCCCGATCTGCTTCTTCAGGCCCAAGGCCTGCGGCAGGCCCTCGGCCAGCGCCGCCTGGCTGATAAACGTCAGGCTGGTGGCGTGCAGCGCGCTGCCGAAACTGGCGAACATCGGGCGGTAGTGCACCGGTTGCGGGGTGGGGATCGAGCCGTTGATATCCCCCATCAGGCTGGACGCAATCGCCCCGCCCTTGAGGATCAGCGTGGGCTTGATGCCGAAGAACGCCGGGCGCCACAGCACCAGGTCGGCCCATTTGCCGACTTCGATGGAGCCCACCTCATGGCTGATACCGTGGGTGATCGCCGGGTTGATGGTGTACTTGGCGATATAGCGCTTGGCGCGGAAGTTGTCGTTGCCTGCGCCGTCGCCGGGCAGCGGCCCGCGCTGTTTCTTCATTTTGTCGGCGGTTTGCCAGGTGCGCATGATCACTTCGCCCACGCGGCCCATGGCCTGGCTGTCGGAGCTGATCATCGAGAACGCGCCGAGGTCGTGCAGGATATCTTCGGCGGCGATGGTCTCGCGGCGGATGCGGCTTTCGGCGAAGGCCACATCCTCGGCAATACTCGGGTCGAGGTGATGGCAGACCATCAGCATGTCCAGGTGTTCGTCGATGGTATTGCGGGTGAACGGCCGGGTCGGGTTGGTGGAGCTGGGCAGCACGTTAGGCAAGCCGCAGGCCTTGATGATATCCGGCGCATGCCCGCCGCCGGCCCCTTCGGTGTGATAGGTGTGGATGGTGCGGCCCTTGAGCGCGGCGAGGGTGGTTTCGACAAACCCTGACTCGTTGAGGGTGTCGCTGTGGATCGCCACCTGTACATCGTATGCGTCGGCCACGCTCAGGCAGTTGTCGATACTGGCCGGGGTGGTGCCCCAGTCTTCATGCAGCTTCAGGCCAATCGCCCCGGCCTTGACCTGCTCGATCAACGGCTCGGGCAGGCTGGCGTTGCCCTTGCCGGTAAAGCCCAGGTTCATCGGAAACGCGTCTGCCGCTTGCAGCATGCGCGCCAGGTGCCACGGTCCGGAGGTGCAGGTGGTGGCATTGGTGCCGGTGGCAGGCCCCGTGCCGCCGCCGATCATGGTGGTGACGCCACTGGTCAGCGCTTCTTCGATCTGCTGCGGGCAGATGAAGTGCACATGGGTGTCGATACCGCCGGCCGTGAGGATCATGCCTTCACCGGCAATCACTTCGGTGCTGGCGCCGATGGCCAGGGTCACGCCGGGCTGGATATCCGGGTTGCCGGCCTTGCCGATCCCGGAGATGCGGCCATTTTTCAGGCCGACGTCGGCCTTGACGATGCCCCAGTGGTCGATGATCAGCGCGTTGGTGATGACCGTGTCGACCACCTCGGCGGCCAGCAGTTGGCTCTGGCCCTGGCCGTCGCGAATGACTTTGCCGCCGCCGAACTTCACTTCTTCGCCGTAGGTGGTGAAGTCCTGCTCCACTTCGATCCACAACTCGGTATCGGCCAGGCGGACCTTGTCACCGACGGTGGGGCCGTACATGTCGGCGTAGGCTTGGCGGCTGATTTTCATAGGGGTGTCCTGAGAAATTGATCGCTTTGATCGTTCCCACGCTCTGCGTGGGAATGCATCCGGTGACGCTCTGCGTCACGACGTTAAGAGCGGGACGCAGAGCGTCCCAGGCGGCGTTCCCACGCGCAGCGTGGGAACGATCAGTGAGGCCCTAAAGATCACCCATGATCTTCCCGGCAAACCCGAACACCCGGCGCAACCCTGCCAGCTCCACCAACTCCACCTCGCGACTCTGCCCCGGCTCAAACCGCACCGCCGTGCCCGCCGGGATGTTCAGGCGCATGCCGCGGCTTTGGGCGCGGTCAAAGGTCAGCGCGTCATTGGTCTCGAAAAAATGGTAATGGGAACCCACCTGGATCGGCCGGTCGCCACGGTTGGCCACATTCAGGCTGAGGGTACGGCGACCGACGTTGAGTTCGATCTCGCCAGGCTGGATCTGGAATTGGCCAGGAATCATGCAGGTTGCCCCAGGGTCTTGTAGTAGATGGCGGTCGGGCTGTAGCGCCCGTCCGGGCTTTGGCAGTAGTCCGGCAACTCGCCGATTTTTGTGTAGCGCAGCGCCTGGTAGAACGCTTCGGCGGGGGAGCCGGCTTCGGTGTCCAGGTACAGCAGGCCGCGCTTGTGCTGGCGGGCGGCGAGTTCCAGAGCGCTCATCAGTTGCTGGCCCAGGCCATGGCGGCGGGCGCTGCTGTGCACCAGCAGTTTTTGCACTTCGGCGCGGTTGAGGCCGTTGGCTTTGAGGCACAACGCCAATTGCACACTGGCGATCACTTGCTCGTCGCGCACCACCACCCAAAGCAGCAGGCTGCCCTCTTCGATACTCGCCTGCACACCGCTTAAATAGGTACGGGCTTGGGCATCATCGAAGTCGGCCATGAAACCTACCGAAGCGCCATGCTTCACCGCGTCCAGCAACAGCTCAATCAAACCCAGGCGGTAATGGGCAAAACTTTCAGCATTGACTCGACGCAGTTGGGCAGCATTCATCGGGGTTACTCCTTGTGGACCGCCGGCGGCTGGGCGCCGGGGTTGAGCAGCAGTTGCATAAAGGTCAGGTCCAGCCAGCGGCCAAACTTGGTGCCCACCTGGGCCATCTGCCCGGTGATGCCAAAGCCCAGGCGTTCATGCAGGCGGATCGAGGCCTGGTTGCCGCTTTCGATGGCGGCGACCATCACGTGTTTGTCGCAGGCCCTGGCGCGTTCGATCAGGGTCTGCATCAGCCGTGGGCCCAGGCCTTTGCCGCGTTGGTCGTTGCGCACGTACAGCGAATGCTCGACGGTGTGGCGAAAGCCGTCGAAGGGCCGCCAGTCGCCAAACGAGGCATAGCCGACCACCTGCTCGGCCTCCACCGCCACCAGGATCGGGTAGAACTGCGCCTGGCGCGCGCTGAACCAGGCCTGGCGATTGCCCAGGTCCACCGGTTGCTCGTTCCAGATCGCCGTGGTGTTGAGCACGGCATCGTTGTAGATATCGCGGATCGCCGGCAGGTCGCCGTGCACCGCGTCACGAATCAGCAAGGACATGGCCGGGCCTCAGGCGATGGGTTGATGGACGGTCACCAGTTTGGTGCCGTCGGGGAAGGTGGCTTCGACCTGGATATCCGGGATCATTTCCGGGATGCCCTCCATCACTTGTTCACGGCTGAGCAGGGTGGTGCCAAAGTGCATCAGGTCGGCCACGGTGCGCCCGTCGCGCGCGCCTTCGAGCAGGGCGGCGGAGATGTAGGCGATGGTTTCCGGGTAATTGAGCTTCACCCCGCGCGCCAGGCGGCGTTCAGCCACCAGGCCGGCGGTGAAGATCAGCAGTTTGTCTTTTTCCCTTGGGGTTAGGTCCATGGTCAGCAGTCCGTCATAAAAAACATTCTAAAAAACACCGAAGACTCATCAATGTAGGAGCTGGCTTGAGTCTTCATGTGTTCCAGATTCTTGGGGGCACAGCCTCACGCCCCAGCAACGCCGGGCGCAACAGCCGCCATAAATCAATCAACCAGGCCCGCGCCAGCAGGGTTTCGCCGGCCAGGCAGCGCGCCACCAGCAAACCCGGCAGTTGGGTCAGGTCGCCACGCACTGCATGCGGCAGCGCTCGGCATTGTTCAAGCAGTTCGGTATCGATTTCCCCGCTCACCAGCAACGTGGCGAACACCGGCTGCCCATCCAGGCCAATCGGCGAGTCGAGCAGGCCGTCGTCGCCGACGATGCGTTGGCGTTCATGCCAGAGCAACTGGCCGTCGCGACGGATATCCAGGTGCGACTGGAAGTGCCCACGGTCGAAACGTTCGCCGCTGGCCGGGCGCCCCAGCGCCACCACGTCCCAGTACAGCAGCCGGGCGTCGCCGTGCAGGTCGATGCGGGTGCTGAGTTCGGCCTGGGCCGCACTGAACACGATGGTTTCCTGGGGCAGCCACTCCAGGGTGGCGCCGGCCTCGACCGTCAAGGCCACCTGCTGGTAGGCCGGCCCGCTGGCACGGTACCACTTGGCAGCGCCGGGGCTGGTCAATTGCGCCCACGCGCCTTCGGCCAGGTGGGCGCTGATCTCCAGGCGATCGCCCCCAGCAATCCCGCCCGGCGGGTGCACAATGATGTGCTGGCACACCTCCGGGCCTTCGGCGTACAGGTGCTTTTGCACCCGCAGCGGGCCCACATGGCGGCGCAGCACCGGGCGCGTGCTGGCGCCGAAACGTGCATAGCCCAACTCCAGCGCGGCATGCCAGCTGGGGGTGAACAGGGCGGTGGGGGCAGGAAGGGTCATGGCCAGGGCTTAATCAACAGGACGCTACAGATTAGATGGTAACCAGGCCGCGCACACCGTCGGCCTGCATATTTTCACCACGGCCCTGCTGGACAATTTCCCCCCGCGACATCACCAGGTATTGATCGGCCAGTTCGGCGGCGAAGTCGTAGAACTGCTCCACCAGCAAAATCGCCATGTCGCCGCGTTCTGCGAGCTTCTTGATCACCGCGCCGATCTCCTTGATCACCGAGGGCTGGATGCCTTCGGTGGGCTCATCGAGGATCAACAGGCGCGGACGGCTGGCCAGCGCACGGCCAATCGCCAACTGCTGTTGTTGACCACCGGACAAGTCGCCGCCGCGCCGATGCTTCATTTGCAGCAACACCGGGAACAGTTCGTAGATAAACGCGGGGACTTCCTTGGCTTCAGAGCCCGGAAAGCGCGACAGGCCCATCAACAGATTTTCTTCCACGGTCAGCCGCCCGAAAATCTCCCGGCCCTGGGGCACATAGGCGATACCGGCGTGCACGCGCTGGTGCGGCTTGAACCCGGTGATGGCCTTGCCTTCCCAGTTCACCGCGCCGTCCTTGGCGGGCAGCAGGCCCATCAGGCATTTGAGCAGGGTGGTCTTGCCCACGCCGTTACGGCCGAGCAGGCAGGTGACTTCGCCGACTTTCACGTCGAACGAAAGGCCGCGCAGGATGTGGCTGCCGCCGTAGTACTGGTGCAGCTTGTCGACTTGCAGCATGTTCAAACTCTCCTCAAATCCCCTGTGGGAACCGGATCAACTGTGGGAGCTGGCTTGCCTGCGATGGCGCTGTGTCAGTCACCCTCGCTATCGCTGGCAAGCCAGCGCCTACATAAAGCGGATTGCATCAGGCTCAACGACCGAGGTACACCTCGATCACCCGCTCGTTTTCCTGCACCTGCTCCAGCGACCCTTCGGCCAGCACGCTGCCCTGGTGCAGCACCGTCACATGGTCGGCAATCGAGCCGACAAAGCCCATGTCGTGCTCCACCACCATCAGCGAATGCTTGCCCGCCAGGCGCTTGAACAACTCGGCGGTGAACTCGGTCTCGGCGTCGGTCATGCCGGCCACCGGCTCATCGAGCAGCAACAGTTGCGGGTCTTGCATCAGCAGCATGCCGATTTCCAGGAACTGCTTCTGGCCGTGGGACAGCAGGCCGGCCGGGCGCTGTACCGAAGTCGTCAGGCGAATGGTGTCCAGTACCTCGTCGATACGGTCTTTCTGCTCACCGCCAAGGCGCGCGCGCAGGCTGGCCCACACCGATTTGTCGGTCTTGTGCGCCAGCTCCAGGTTCTCGAACACGCTCAGGGCCTCGAACACCGTGGGCTTCTGGAACTTGCGGCCGATGCCGGCCTGGGCGATCTGCACCTCGCTCATGCGCGTCAGGTCCAGGGTTTCGCCAAACCAGGCCTTGCCGTGGCTGGGGCGGGTCTTGCCGGTGATCACGTCCATCAGCGTGGTCTTGCCCGCGCCGTTGGGGCCGATGATGCAGCGCAGCTCGCCGACGCCGATGTACAGGTTGAGGTCGTTCAGCGCCTTGAAGCCGTCGAAGCTGACGCTGATGTCTTCCAGGGTCAGGATCGTGCCGTGGCGGGTATCGAGGCCCTTGCCGGCGACCTGGCCGAGGCCGATGGCGTCGCGGCTGCTGCCGGCGTCAAGCACGGGTTCAAGCATGAACTCAGCGGTTGCCGTGACTCTCATTGTTCGCCCCTTTTCTTCAGCAGGCCGATGATGCCCTTGGGCAGGTACAGGGTGACGATGATGAACAGCGCCCCCAGGAAGAACAGCCAGTACTCCGGGAAGGCCACGGTGAACCAGCTCTTCATGCCGTTGACCACACCGGCACCCAGCAGCGGGCCGATCAGGGTGCCGCGCCCGCCCAGGGCCACCCACACGGCGGCTTCGATGGAGTTGGTCGGCGACATTTCGCTGGGGTTGATGATGCCCACCTGCGGCACGTACAGCGCCCCGGCGAGGCCGCACAGCACCGCACTCAACACCCACACAAACAGCTTGAAGCCCCGCGGGTCATAGCCGCAGAACATCAGGCGGTTCTCCGCGTCGCGCAGGGCCGTCAGCACCCGGCCGAACTTGCTCCGGGCCAGGCGCCAGCCGATAAACAGGCTGCCCACCAACAGCAGCACCGTGGCCAAAAACAGCACCGCCCGCGTGCCGGGCTCGGTGATGCCAAAGCCCAGGATGCTGCGGAAGTTGGTAAAGCCGTTATTGCCGCCAAAGCCGGTCTCGTTGCGGAAAAACAACAGCATCCCGGCAAAGGTCAGGGCCTGGGTCATGATCGAGAAATACACGCCCTTGATCCGCGAGCGGAAGGCAAAAAAGCCGAACACCAGCGCCAGCAAACCCGGCGCCAACACCACCAGGCACAGGGCCCAGAGGAAGTGCTGGGTGCCGAGCCAATACCACGGCAATTCGCTCCACGACAGGAAGGTCATGAACGCCGGCAACTCGCTGCCGGCGGCCTGGCGCATCAGGTACATGCCCATAGCGTAGCCGCCAAGGGCAAAGAACAGGCCGTGGCCCAAGGACAACATGCCGGCGTAGCCCCACACCAGGTCCAGGGCCAGGGCGACGATGGCGTAGCAGAGGATCTTGCCCACCAGCGTCAGGGTGTAGGCCGAGACATGCAATGCGTTATCGGCAGGCAGCAGCGACAGCAGCGGCAACGCCAGCAGCACGGCGAGGATCACCACACCCAGCGCGATCGTTACCTTGGGGCCGGCCTTTTGCGCGGCTGTAAGCATCAATGGCTGGTTCATCAGTCGATCACCCGTCCTTTCAGTGCGAAGAGTCCTTGCGGGCGTTTCTGGATAAACAGAATGATCAGCGCGAGGATCAGGATCTTGCCGAGTACGGCACCGATCTGCGGTTCAAGAATCTTGTTGGCGATCCCCAGGCCAAAGGCGGCCATGACGCTGCCGGCCAACTGGCCGACGCCGCCGAGCACCACCACCAGGAACGAATCGATGATGTAGCTCTGGCCCAGGTCCGGGCCGACGTTGCCGATCTGGCTCAGGGCCACGCCACCTAAGCCGGCGATGCCCGAGCCGAGGCCAAAGGCGAGCATGTCTACGCGCCCGGTGGGCACGCCGCAGCAGGCGGCCATGTTGCGGTTCTGCGTCACGGCGCGCACGTTGAGACCCAGGCGGGTCTTGTTCAGCAGCAGCCAGGTCAGCACCACCACGCACAGGGCAAAGCCGATGATGACGATGCGGTTGTACGGCAGCACCAGGTTGGGCAGCACCTGGATCCCGCCCGACAGCCAGGTCGGGTTGGCCACTTCGACGTTCTGCGCGCCGAACAGCAGGCGCACCAGTTGGATCAGCATCAGGCTGATGCCCCAGGTGGCCAGCAGGGTTTCCAGCGGCCGGCCGTAGAGATGACGGATCACCGTGCGCTCCAGCGCCATACCAATGCCGGCGGTGACAAAAAACGCCACCGGCAGCGCGATCAGCGGGTAAAAATCGATGGCCTGGGGCACGTAGCGCTGCATCAGCAACTGCACCACGTAGGTGGCGTAGGCACCGAGCATCAACATCTCGCCGTGGGCCATGTTGATCACCCCGAGCAAGCCGAAGGTGATCGCCAGGCCCAGGGCCGCCAGCAGCAGGATCGAGCCCAGGGACATGCCGCTGAAGGCTTGCCCAAGGATCTCCCCCACCAGCAACTTGCGCTTGACCTGGGCCAGGCTGGTTTCGGCGGCGGTGTGCACCCCGGCATCGGTTTCGACGCCGGGCGCCAGCAAGGCTTCCAGGCGGGTGCGGGCCAGTGGGTCGCCAGTGCTGCCCAGCAGACGCACGGCGGCCAGGCGCACGGCCGGGTCGGGGTCGACCAGTTGCAGGTTGGCCAGGGCCAGGCTCAGGGCGCTGTGCACGTCGTCGTCGGTTTCGCTGGCGAGTTGCTGGTCGAGGAATTTCAGTTGGGCCGGGGTTGCGCTTTTTTGCAGTTGTTGCGCAGCCGCCAGGCGCACCTTGGGCTCGCTGGCGAGCAACTGCTGGCTGGCTTGTACGTTGTTGATCAAGCCGCGCAGGCGGTTGTTCAGGCGCACGGTCTTGGGTTCACCGTTGACCATGAGTTGGCCTTGTTGCAGGGCGTTGACCAACTCGATGCGCGCCGGGTCAGGCTGGGCGGCCCAGCCCTGCAACAGCTTGGCTTGTTGGCTCGGGTTGGCGGCGAGGAAGTCTTCGGCATCACCGGCGTGTGCGGCCAGGGGCAGCAACAGCAGGCAGGCCAGGAGGAAGCGGTGGAGGGCAGTGGGCATAAACAAATGTCCTGGTCATGCGCGGACTAGGTTTATGTGGGAGCGGCGATTCGACCTGCTCCCACATTTGATCTGTGGTGCGGTTTAGTTGCTCTTCACCGCGTGATCCGGCTTCTTGTCATTGCCCGGGATGTACGGGCTCCACGGCTGGGCACGGATCGGCCCTTCGGTCTGCCACACCACCGAGAACTGGCCGTCGGACTGGATCTCGCCAATCATCACCGGCTTGTGCAGGTGGTGGTTGGTCTTGTCCATGGTCAGGGTGTAGCCCGACGGCGCGGCGAAGGTCTGGCCGGCCAGGGCTTCACGCACTTTGTCGACGTCGGTGGATTTGGCTTTCTCCACGGCCTGCGCCCACATATGGATGCCGACGTAGGTGGCTTCCATCGGGTCGTTGGTCACCGCTTTGTCGGCGCCCGGCAGGTTTTTTGCCTTGGCATAGGCTTTCCAGTCGGCGACGAACTTGGCGTTGACCGGGTTCTGTACCGACTGGAAGTAGTTCCACGCCGCCAGGTTGCCCACCAGCGGCTGGGTGTCGATGCCGCGCAGTTCTTCTTCGCCCACCGAGAACGCCACCACCGGCACCTCGGTCGCCTTCAGGCCCTGGTTGGCCAGTTCCTTGTAGAACGGCACGTTGGAGTCGCCATTGACCGTGGACACCACGGCGGTCTTGCCGCCCGCCGAGAATTTTTTGATGTTGGCCACGATGGTCTGGTAATCGCTATGGCCGAACGGGGTGTAGACCTCTTCGATGTCCTTGTCGGCCACGCCTTTGGAATGCAGGAACGCGCGCAGGATCTTGTTGGTGGTGCGCGGGTACACGTAGTCGGTGCCCAGCAGGAAGAAACGCTTGGCACTGCCGCCTTCTTCGCTCATCAGGTATTCCACCGCCGGGATCGCCTGCTGGTTCGGCGCGGCGCCGGTGTAGAACACGTTGGGCGACATTTCCTCGCCTTCGTATTGCACCGGGTAGAACAGCAGGCCGTTGAGTTCTTCAAACACCGGCAGCACCGATTTGCGCGACACCGAGGTCCAGCAGCCGAACACCACCGCGACCTTGTCCTGGGTCAGCAACTGCCGGCCCTTCTCGGCAAACAGCGGCCAGTTGGAGGCCGGGTCGACCACCACCGCTTCGAGCATCTTGCCGTTCACTCCGCCCTTGGCGTTGATCTGGTCGATGGTCATCAGCGCCATGTCCTTGAGGGACGTTTCGGAAATGGCCATGGTCCCGGACAGCGAGTGCAGGATGCCGACCTTGATGGTCTCGGCGGCCTGGACGGTCCAGGTCAGGCCCATGGCAACAATGGATGCCGACAGGGTGAAAGCCTTGATCAAGCTGCGACGCTTCATGGTGCGGTCTCCAGAACTCAATATTTTTATGAGGGCAGATAGGGGCGTTGCAGGAGCGTTTGCAAAGGCTGTGCCTATTGGCTGCGTTGCCCTGTTCTGTGGGCCATGGGCTGGATCGGTCGGTCAGGCTGCACCAAGTGGGGGCTTGCCGGGCGGGCTGGTGCGTGACGTGCGCCCGAACGGGGCAGGGTGGGTGGCCGGGTGGATAACTATTTAGCGCCCTCGCGTTCGCGCCAACGGTGAACATCGCCGTGACCCTGGCCAGCGTCTGGTCACGGCATATTTGAGGGAAAGTCATGGAACGACCTAAGCGCGGCTGGTTTGGCGGCGGCTTGAAGTCAGATGTTGCGCTGCCTCCAGTGGGGCCGGCCTTTGTCAGCATGGATGATGCGGCCCGCTACGCGCACCAGCAGATCGGCGAGCGACGGGATGTCGAGTACGGTGGGGTGATTCTGGAGAGCCTGGCCGATGGCTATTTTTATGCCACAGCCCCCATGGCCGGGGAGCGTAATAGTTTCGATCACTGGAAGGTGTTGAAGGTCGACAGCAATGGGCAGTACCTGCACCCGGAAGGCTATCGGTGCGTGGCCGACTATCATTCCCACCCCGATCTCTTCGATGAGTTCAAAGCCAATAATCCTGAGTTTTCCGAGCGCCAGGTCAGGGCACTGAACAGCTTCTTTTCGGACATTGACCTGGCCATCAACATTCAGGAACGTGGGTTTTTTTCCGCGTCGTATCTGTCCGGGCCTGACGGTGCGCTGCTCAAGCATGTCACTCGCGGCTCGGAGGCGGAGCGGCGTTTCGGGGTCTGGCTCGATCAGCGGCTGCCCTTCAATCACGTCGACGGTCCTGGCGACAATCAGCCGGAGAGTCTGATCAAGAAGACCCTCAGTGTCAGCCAGCTGTCGATTGTGGTGCCCAGTTCCTTGTGGGGCGGTTCGATAGGCACCGTGCCTGGGCAGTGGCAACCGTTTTCGGCATTTATCTCAAGTAGCTACGAGTTGCCGGCCTGCGGGCCTGTCCAG
The DNA here is from genome assembly GCF_002699915.1 of Pseudomonas sp. ICMP 8385. NCBI lineage: Bacteria > Pseudomonadati > Pseudomonadota > Gammaproteobacteria > Pseudomonadales > Pseudomonadaceae > Pseudomonas > Pseudomonas sp. ICMP 8385. The sequence continues at coordinate 167,732 of NZ_LKBY01000124.1, forward strand.
GCCGGTGTGGCGGCGGTACAGGCCTTGCTGGAGCACCGCAGCCCCCAGCCGGCCCGGCCGGTGTTTATCCTCAAGCACATCGACAAAGAGGACTATGTGCTGGTCGAACCGTTGGCCGGTGTATCTATCCAGCAGCTCTTTCCATTGAAGCCGGATGGCACGCGCGTCACGCACGAGTATTTTCATTGGTTTGGCGTCTACCTGGGGCGAACGGCGGTGCCCCTCCAGCTCGCCGCTCAGGAGCCGTGGTTGTACCGCAATTTCTTCACCCCCCTTGAACTGGCCACCCAGCTTTACCAGGGGCACCAGTCTGTCCAGTTGCTGGGGCCAAGGCACCGTCTTTCGTTGTACCGCAGCCTCAATGATGGTGCGTTGCTGCAATACACCTGTTCGTTCTCGGCGGACGAGGCCGCGCTGTTTCGCGTCGAGCCAGATGGCCGGGTGCTGGATAACCAGATCGATTCGGCGCTGCTTGCAGGCGCTTTGAGTCCCCACGAGTTTGTCCTGCGTGTGGCGGCGGCGGGGCATTTGTCGGTGATCCGCCCGGGCAAAATCTGGGACAAGACCGGCCCGGTCGATGCGCAATGGCGTGCCTTTTCCCAGATCCCCAAGCCGGTCTTGAGCCCGGCCTTTGTCACGGCTGACGATGCGGCCCGCTGGGCCCATACCCGGATCGGCAACCGCCGTGACAAGGAATACGGCGGCGCGGTGTTGAAACAAGGCGTGCGCTATTTCGCCACTGAACCGATGGCTGGCGAGTCCATACACGTTGATTTTCGCACGGTCATGCCCAGCGATGAGCATGACTACTTTGTCGCGCCATCGCCCTTCACCTGCGAGGCGTTTTATCACTCGCACCCGGCGGGTTCCGTCGGCGAGGCACAGTTGCAGGCGCAGTTCTCGGCCGAGCAGGCCAGCCTGTTTATCAGCTTTTTTTCGGCCGATGACCAGGCGTTTGTCATCGGCAATCGCGACTTCGCCCCGGCCCACTACTTGTCCGGGCCCGAAGGCTCGTTGCTCAAGTACGTGAGCAGCGGGTCGGCAGAAGAAAAAACGCTGCTCCAGCAACTGCTCGGTGAACGCAAGATCGAGCCGTTCAATGAGTTTGAAGGGGCTATCTGGAACCTGGCCACTGCCGGCGACCTGCGGGTGGTCGTGCCCAATCGTGTCTGGGGCGGCGTTCGTGGCCGTGTCGCCAGGGGCTGGACACTCGGCAGCCCGCTCAGCCCTGCCGGCACCGTGCAGGAGCAGCCCTTCTTCACCCCCGTGACGAACATGGGGCAAGTGGCCGCGCTGATCGCGCTGAGCAACCTCAGCGCCTTGCCGGCCGGTGCGTACCAGGGGTTTGTGCTCAAGCACCAGAGCACCGCGAGCTATGTCGCGACCCTGCCTGTGGCGGTCGGCACGAGCCTGGCGAGCCAGTTCCCGAAGCGGGCCGATGGCCAGCCAAGACTGCTCTCCAACTACCGTGTGGTGGGGCTCTACCGCAATGCGCCCGCCGTGGAGCCGAAGCAACTGCCGGCGCAGGAGGCCTGGCTGTACAAACGGTTCGCCAGCCCTGCGCTGCTGGTGGAGGCCATGGCCCAGGCGCTGGCCACCTTTGCCCAGCAGGTCGCCGGGCTGGGGCTCAGGCTGTACCTGCGCACTGCCGACAACGCCTTGCTGCAGTGGCAGGTGCCGAGTGCCGCGTCGGCAAACGAACTGTTTACGATCAGCGGCCAGATGGTGACCGATAACGGTAACCAGGCCGCCTTGCTCGACGGCACGCTGTCCCCCCGGGAGTTCGTACGCCGGGTGATCCGTGCCGGCGAGCTGTCGGTGCTCCAGCAGGGCGCTTTGTGGAACACCCTCGGGCTGGTGCACGGCAGCGAGCGGTTGCCACTGGGGTCGGGCACCCAGGTCTTGAGCGCGGCGTTCCTCACCGCCGACGATGCCGCGCGCCATGCCCACGAAAAGATCGGCTTTCGTCGGGCCACGGCGTATGGCGGTTACATCCTCAAGGCTGGAACAGGGCGGTTTGTATTCACCGAGCCCCTTAGCATCTACGGCGATGGTTTTGCCGGCGACCTGCTGACGCCGTTCGTGGGCAATGGGTTGCTGGTGCCGCCAGCGGGTTATGAGCTGTATGCGCGCTACGCCTCCCACGCCGCGCTGTCCTCGGCTGATCGGGAGCGTCAACGGCGGTTGGGCTGGACGCTGACTGACCTTGAAGTGCACACCACGATGTTCTCGGACCAGGAGATCGGTTCGGTGATTGAGTCCGGGTTGCCTGCCTATCTGAGTGGCTCGCCGAATAACCTGATCAGCTATACCCCCAGTGGTTCGGCCAGGGAGCTGCTGGTCCAGAGCAATACCACCCGTGAGCCTGGCAAAAACGGCTATTTCGAGCGGCTGGAAGCGGGTGTGCTCAAGCCGGTGGATATCGTGACGAGGCTGGCCGACGCGGGCAGCCTGCAGGTGCTGGTCCAGAGCCCACTCTGGGGGCCGCGAGGCAGGGTCTACGACGACTGGGTGGCCAATTTCGATTACGCCGATATCGACCTGCAAAGCCCGGCCTTGGGGGCGATTTTCAGTAGCCAGGACGAGGCCGCCCTGAATGCCCATGTCCGTTGGTATGGGCGCAACCTGGACGCCCAGGGGTGTACGGCGTATGTGCTCAAGAACCCGCAGGCCGATGAGTACGTGGTCAGCGAGCTGCTGCCGGTCAGCTCCAGTGGGCGTTGGTTAAGCGACTCCTCCAGGGCGGTTGGCTATCTGCACGGTGGTAGCTTTGCCAGCCATTTTGTGGTGGTGGGGCTGCTCTATTCCCAGCAATGGCTGCCTTCGGGGTTGTCCACGGTGGAGGCCTGGCTGACCCAGTTCTTTGTCACCCCGGATGTTCTGCTGCGTGCCGAAGAAGATGCCCGGTATCTGCCGCGTGCCTCGGCTACTGGGGTGTTGCCGGTCTACTTGTCTACGCTCGATGGCGCCCTGTTGCGTTATCAGCCACAAGCCTCGTCGTTGCTCCAGGCAGGCAGCCCCGGTGAGGGCGCGACGATCCAGGGCATGAACCTGCGTAACGGCACGTTTGACACCCACAGGTTTATTTCATTGATCGCACGCGCCGGTGACCTGCGGGTGCTATACAGCAGCCAGTGCTGGGACCGTCGTGGCGTGGCGGTTCAAGGTGCCGGGCAATGGCGGCCTTATGCCAATTTTGTGCGCCGTCGCCTGGGCCCGGCCTTCCACGACCAGGATGATGCGGTACGTCATGTACGCTCGCTGCTCCAGGGCAACGGGTTGATGGGCGGGTTGGTTCTCAAGCGTCCAGATGGGTTGTTTGTGGCGACCGAACCGTTGAAAGTGCCCCGTGAAGATTTTGACCCCAAATGGATTTTTCCTGATGAGGTGGTCAGCACCGGCGGTTTTCCTGCGGCCCACACCCTTGTGGCGCGTTACCGCTCAAGCCCGGTGCGCGAGTTGCCTTTCGCCCTGGAGGCCGAGCAAGCGAGCCTCTATCGCAATATGTTGTCCACCCGGGTGATTTCAGCGGCCCTTGCGGGCCAGGATGCCAGCCTGACCCGCGAGTACCTGTTGGGCTCCGATGGCTGTGTGGTCAGTTACACCCGCAGCCAGACCGCGCTGGAAGGCCAGCTGAAGATGGACTTGCAGCCGCTGAACCCGGTACGGGCGGACTTGTTGAACAACCGTATCGAACGCCAGATCCGTCAGGGAGAAACGACCCCCGCTGCGTTTGTCGCCCGCCTTGGCGCTGCCGGGGCTTTACACGTGGTGGAGGGCAGCAAAACCTGGGGCATTGCGCGGCGCATCAGCGGGGAGCTGATTGCCGCGCAGCCTGAGCCGTTGATGATCAGGAATGCCCTGGCGGACCCGGCGTTCAGCCCGGTTTTTGCCCAGGAAAAAGATGCGGTGCGTTATGCCCATGAGCAGTGCCGGCCTGGGGAGAACCTGCAGTTTGGCTACGTCTTCAAGTCGAAGAAAAACGGGCGCTATATGGTCAGTCTGCCGTTGGTGCGCCAGAGTTATCGCGACTTCGGGCAAGTGTTTCCCCACGGCCTGTTCCCCCAGGACTACAGGCTGGAGGGGTTCTACCTCTGCGCGAGCAATGAAGCCCTGGCGCCTGACAGTGACCCACTGCGCCAGGCCTTCTTTTCCCCCACGGATATCGACACCGCCATCCGGTTTTCCCTGCATGGGGTCAAGGACAAGCAACTGGCGCTTTACCTATCGTGCCAGGACGGTGCCCTGCTTCAGTATCAGTACCAGGGCAGTGAGGCCCAATTGGACAGCTGGGGGCGATTGGTCGAGATCCGGCAACAGTTGTGGGAAGGCGAAAGGACGGTGCTCAGTTATGTGCGTGATTTTGTTGCAATCGGCCATCTGGATACCCTGGTCCAGGGGCGTGTCTGGACCACTCGCAACCGGATCGATCAGTTCTGGCAACCTGGCGTTGCCGAGGCGTTTGTCGAGCCGTGGGCGGCGGTATGTGGCCCGGTGTTTTCCCATGAGGATGACGCCGTGCGTTATCTCAAGCGCCGATTCTCGCCCTATCGGGATCAGCAATACCTCTCTGCGGTGCTGGCCGACACTGAGGGCGCTTCGTTCCTGGCCACCCGGCCAGTGGCGCCGGGCATGGGGCTGGCGATGATTTTGCGCCTGTTCTATAGCGGCCCCCGGGGAGTGGTCCAGCCAGCGGTCCCTCCTGCCCCTATGCCGGACTTTCCGGCCGATTATGGGGTTGCGGGTGTTCACCTGCTCTACAGCAGCATGCCTGTAACGGGCAGCCGTGAGCCAAAGGACCAGGCCCTGGTGCGCAATTTCGTGGCACCGGACTTGATGAGCTATTTCATTACGGTGTTGCGCGGGTTATCTCGCCCGGCCGCCGCCCTGTACCTGTCGTGCCAGGGCGGTGCGCTGTTGAAATACCAGCCCAGTTTTTCTGGGCTGGAAGCCCAGGTTCTGGTCGCCGGCCCAACGGTTTACCCCTCGGTGTTTCTAAAGAGCGTGGTCACCGCCGGCAAGCTGTTTATCCTGGACCGGGACGCCTTCTGGATGAACGAAGGGCTGTTGACCGAACAGCATCTGGGGCAGGCCAACGGTTTGCGGATCGACGCCTCAGCGGTGGACGAGCCGCTGAGTATCCGTGACCGGGATGAGCTGTAGGCCCTTTAGCGCCGGCGCATCAGGCCAATAAAAAACAACCCGCCAATCGCCGCCGTGGCTACGCCAATGGGCAGGTCTTCGGGGGCGATCAGGGTGCGCGCGGCAACATCGACCCACACCAGGAACAGGCTGCCCAACAGCACGCACACCGGCAATAGGCGCCGGTGTTCGGCGCCCACCAGGCGCCGGGCGATATGCGGCACCATCAGGCCGACAAAGCCGATGGAGCCGCTGATCGACACCAGGGCGCCGGTCAGCAGTGAGGCGATCAAGAACACCTTGAGGCGCACATTGCGCGCATTCAGGCCCAGGGTCACGGCGGTCTGCTCGCCGGCCATCAGCGCATTGAGCGGGCGCGCCATGCCCAGCAGCAACAGCAGGCCCAGCAGCACGGTGAGGCTGGGAACCGCCAGCAATTCCCAGCGCGCCAGGCCCAGGCCGCCGAGCATCCAGAACATCACCGCCGAGGCGGCGCGATGGTCGCCCATGAACAGCAGCAGGTTAGCCGCTGCCATCATCACGAATGACACCGCCACCCCGCACAGCAACAGGCGATCACTCTCCAGCCGACCATTGCGGCTGGCCACCGCCAGCACCACCAGCATGCTCAGCAGCGCGCCGATAAAGGCGGCGATGGGCAGGGTCAGCAGGCCGATGATTTCGCCCACATGCAACACCACAATCACTGCGCCCAGGGTGGCGCCCGAGGTCACCCCCAGCAGGTGCGGATCGGCCAGCGGGTTGCGTGTGACCGCCTGCAAGACCGCGCCGATCAGCGCCAGCCCGGCCCCCACCAGTGCGCCGAGCAACATGCGCGGCACGCGGATCAGCCAAACGATATGTTCCTGGCCTACCGCCCAATCCACCGCCCCGATACCCAGGGCCTTGTGCAGCAGGATCCGCCACACCACGTCCACCGGCACCCGCGCCGAACCAAAGCCCAGCGAGACCACACAGGAGGCCAGCAGCACCGCGCCAAGGGCGGCGAGCAGCAAGGCATAGCGGCGCTCGATCATTGGCCGTGGAACCCCTTGGCCAGGGTTTCTACCGCCAGCACATTGTCGATACCCGGCGTGGCCTGCACGTAGGGAATCACGATAAAGCGCCGCTGCTTGATCGCGTCCACCGCTTGCAGGGCCGGGTTATCCAGCAGGAACTGGATTTTCTGTTCGGCGGTGATTTCGCTGTAGTCGACGATCACGATCACCTGAGGGTTGCGTTCCACCACCGTCTCCCAGTTGACCCGGGTCCAGCTGGCGTCCACGTCGTCGAGGATATTGCGCCCGCCGGCGGCAGCGATCAGCGCCTGGGGCATGCCCAGGCGGCCGGAGGTCATGGCGCGGTCTTCGCCGCTGTCGTAGAGGAACACCCGTGGCTGTTCGGCGGGCAGGCTGTTCTGCACTGCGCCGACCTGGGCCTGCAGCCGGGCGATCAGGGCGTTGGCGCGGTCCTGCACATCGAAGATCCGGCCCAGGTTGCGCAGGTCGTTATAGGTATCGTCCAGGGTTGCCGCCGGGCGCTTCATCACGAACGCGCAGGACTCGGTCAGCTCCAGCACGTTGATGCCCAACGGTTGCAGGGTTTGCGGGGTAAGGTCGCCCCCCACGCGCATGCCGTAGTCCCAGCCGGCGAAGAAGAAATCCACATTGGCATTGAGCAGGGTTTCCACCGACGGGTACTTGCTCGCCAGCTCCGGCAGGCCGTCAAGCAGGGTGGCCATTTGCGGGGTCACCGCCTTCCAGCCGGTCACGCCGCTGTAGCCGACCATGCGCGACTTGAGGCCCAGGGCGAGCATCATCTGGGTCATGTTGATGTCGTGGCTGACCGCGCGTTCGGGGGCCTGGTTGAAGGTCACCTCGCGGTTGCAACTCTGGATGGTCAACGGGTAGCGAGTGGCCTCGGCAAAGGCCTGGCTTGCACCGCACAGCAGGGCAAGGCACAGCAGGGAACGCAGGATCATGGTTGGGTTATCCAGGTGATTCGCGGGTAGCCGGAAAGGGGGTGGGTATCGATCAAGGCCTCGACCCCGAACACCTCGCGCAGCAGTTCGGCGGTCAACACCTCGTGGGGCGTGCCGCTGGCGACGATACGGCCATGGTTGATCACGTACAGGCGATCACAGAAGGCAGCGGCCAGATTCAGGTCGTGGATGCTGGCCAGGGTGCCGATCTTCAGGCGCTTGACCAGCCCCAGCAGCTCCAGTTGGTAGCGCGGGTCGAGGTGGTTGGTCGGCTCGTCGAGGATCAGCAATTGCGGTTGCTGGGCCAGGGCGCGGGCGAGGATCACACGCTGCTTTTCACCGCCGGACAGGGTGGCGAAGGCATGGTCTTCAAAGCCCAGCAGGCCGACGGAGTGGAGGGCCTGTTGAATCAGTTGGCGGTCGTGCGGGGTATCGCTGTCGAACAGCCCTTTGTGCGGGGTGCGGCCCATGGCGATCACTTCATCGACCCGCAGGCCGAAGGCGTCGGGGAACTCCTGCAGCACCACGGCAATGCGCTGGGCGCACCAGCGCGCGGATTGCTTCCACACGTTCTGGTGATCCAGGCGCACTTCACCCTGCTCGGGCTTGCTGAAGCGATAGGCGCAGCGCAACAGGCTGGTTTTGCCGCTGCCATTGGGCCCGATCAACCCGACAAACTCCCCCGCCCCCACCTGCAGGCTGGCATCACGCAGGTGGAACTGGTGATGACAGTGGCCCAGGCCCTGGGGGGACCAGGCGAGGTGGCGGAGGTTGAGTGTGGGCATCAACTATCTCAAGTCAAGCAGCGATCGAGTGTGGGAGTGGGCTTGTGTGGGAGCGGGCTTGCCCGCGACGGCTGAGTGTCAGTCGATACATTAGTTGACTGATACACCGCCATCGCGGGCAGCCCCGCTCCCACAGGGTGCATGTGTAGTCCGCCGTCACGGTACTGGCTGCTGGCTTCGAGTGGGGGGGCAATGCTGCAAGTGTTATAAGTTAACACTTCTTAGGTTGGTGATGAAAGCCCGCGTAAGATACATAACGCCTCTATGTAGGGCATCTCGCCAACCTCATGCCGAAGATGAGGCCGACTCACGTTGCTTGAACCAGCGCGCCAACACCAGCCGATCCAATAGCCACACCCCGATCAGCGAGGCGCCGACCAGCGGGAAAATAATCGCCAGGGCCAGCATGATCGCCATTGCGGTCTTCCACTTCGGCAGGTCATGGCGCAACGGCGGAACCCCCAGGCCACCCTGGGGCCGGCGCTTCCACCAGATCACCAGGCCGCTGACCGCACTCAAGAGAATCATCAGGCACACCAGCAGCACGATGATCTGGTTGACCACGCCGAACATCTTGCCCTCATGCAGCATCACCCCGGACTCGGTGACCCGCGCCACGGTGTTGTAGTGCTCCCAGCGCACATCGGCCAGAACCTTGCCGGTGTATTGGTCGACATGCAGGGTGGCGTCATTGCGCGGGTCATTGGCGAACACGGCGATGGTGAACACGCCCGTGGCCGTGGCGGGGAAGGTGATGCTGTAGCCCGGCTCGACCTGGCGTGCGGTGGCCAGGTCCACCACTTGTTGCAGGCTGATCGCGGGGGCGGCCGGGCCGTGGTGCATGCCGCCGTGCTGCATGTGTTCGGCATGCTCGCCGGACATCGGCAACGGTGTGTTTTCCAGGGCCCAGGGCACGGTCTGTTGCGTCGCAGTGTTGAGACTGCGGGCCTGCTGGTCGGATTGCGGCACGTCGTTCCACATCGCCGCTGGGAAGTGGTTCCACAGGTCGGCGTATTGCTTGCCCCAGAAGCCGCTCCAGGTCAGGCCGCTGAGGATCATCAGCAGCAGGAACGCCGCGCCCCAGAACCCGGTGACCGCGTGCAGGTCACGCCAGAACAGGCGCCCGCGACCGCCCAGGCGCGGCCACAGGATGCCGGCGGCGGATCTACCCCGTGGCCACCACAGGTACAGGCCGGACACCACCAGCATCACACCCCAGCCCGCCGCGAGTTCAATCAGGCGGTCACCGGTGGTGCCGATCATCAACTCACCGTGCAGGGCACGGACGATGGCTTGCAGGTTGTAGGCCGCGTCCTGCTCGCCGAGCACGTTGCCGCGATAGGGGTCGACGAACACTGTCAGTTCGTGGCCGGCATTGTGCAGGACAAATTGCGCGCTGCTGCTGGCGTCCACCGGTGGCAGGTATTTGCTGATCGTGCCCTGGGGGTAGGCGGCCTTCGCCCGTTGCAGTTGCTCGTCGGCGCTGAGGGTCTGCGCGGCGGGCTCGACCTTGAGCAGGTCGGCGTACATCAGCGGGTCCAGCTGGGGCTTGAACAGGTAGATGATGCCGGTCACGGCCAGCAACACCATGAAGGGCGCAACAAACAGCCCGGCGTAGAAATGCCAGCGCCAGGCCAGGTTGTAGAAGGAAATCTTTGGTGGATTCATCAGGGTGCTCCGCAAGGTTTTTATTTATAGGTCGGTCGGTGGGAGCGGGCTTGCTCGCTCCCACATAAAGCCGTCTCCCACCGGTTGTTAGAAACTCATATCCACCTTGGTCCAGAGCGTGCGCCCCGGTTCGTTGATGGCTTGCGGGTCGTTGGCCGGGTAGCCGAACCCGGCGTTGCCGGCCAGGTTCAGGTGCTCGGCGTAGGCCTTGCCGAACAGGTTGTCGACACCGGTACTGACCTTGAAGTTCTTATTGATGCGGTACGCCGCATTGAGGGAGAACACGCCAAAGCCGCCGCTCTTGGCGAAGTCCTTGCCGACCACGTTGCCCTTGTTCTGGTCGATGCGGTTTTGCGCCGCCACCACCCGCCACAAGGCGCCGGCGCTCCAGTCGTCTTCGCTGTAGGTCAGGCCGAAGCGTGCATCCAGCGGCGGCATTTGCGGCAGGGCCTTGCCGTCGCTGCTGTTTTTGCCCCAGGCATAGGCCAGGGTGGCATCGGCTTTCCAGTTGGACGTCAGCTTGTAGGCGGCGCCCAATTCACCGCCCATGATCCGTGCGTCGATGTTCTGCGCCTGGGAGGTCATGCCCATCATCCCGGGGGTGTAGTTGAACAGGATGTAGTCGCGCACCTGGCCGATGTACCCGGAGGCCCAGGCCTCCAGCTCAGCGGTCTTGTACTGCAGGCCGAAGTCCAACTGGGTGGTTTTCTCCGGCTTGATCGCGTCGAAGGCGTTCACTGATCCGGCCGGGCCAAGCTTGGGCGAAAACAACTCCCAATAATCCGGGAAGCGCTCGGCGTGGCCGAGGCCTGCGTAGAGTGTGGTGGGGCTGTCGGCCAGGTCGTGTTCATAGCGCACGAAGCCGGACGGCAGGGTGTCGGCACGGGTGTCGCCGGCGGTGGGGTTGGCGCGGCTCATCATGCCGCTGCCGATGCTTTGCCGGTAATCCTTGGCCGAGGCGCGGTCCAGGCGGGCGCCGGTGATCAGCCGGTCATTGTCGGCGGCGTACCAGGTCAGCTCGCCAAACACCCCGTAGTTATGGAAGTCGGCGTCCTTGGTGCGCGGCAGGTTCTTGTAGGTGTCGATACCGGAGCTGCCGCGCTGGCGGTGCTCGTTGGTCTGCGCGTCGATGCCGCTGATCAGTTGCACATCGGCCCAGCGCCAGGTGGCCTTGATCCGTGCGCCGAGGGTGCGGCGGTCGACGTTGGAGGCCATGGGCCCGGCCATCATCCCGGTGCCCGACGGCGTACGCAGGCTGTAGTTGTCCATCACGTGGTCGGCGTAGTTGTAGTAGACCTGGGCCTCGACCTTGTCCAGCACCTCGCCGATATTGGACTTCTCGAAGCGCAGGCCGAGGCTTTCGCGCAGGAACTGCGAGCCGTCCATGCCGCGTCCGGCGTAGCGCGCTTGGCCATCGCCACGGCCGGCGGTGAGCTCCAGCAGGGTGTCGGCGTCCGGGGTCCAGCCGAGGGCGACGTCGCCATTCCATTTGTCGTAGCGCGAGGCGACGGTGTCGTTGTTACCGTCCTTGTAGTCATCGGCGTGGGCCTGGTTGCCGATCACGCGGATATAACCCTGGGAGCCACCGGCGGCGGCATCCACTACTTTGTCGAAGCGCCCGTTGGAACCGGCGAGGATGCTCGCATTGACCCGCGTGCCGAGTTCGCCGAACTGCTCCGGCTCACGGTCGAACAGCACCGTGCCGGCCGAGGCGCCAGGGCCCCAGAGCACGGTTTGCGGGCCCTTGATCACCGTCAGTTTGTCGTAGGTTTCCGGCGAGATATAGGAGGTGGGCGCGTCCATGCGGCCTGGGCAGGCACCGAGCAGCATGCTGCCGTTGGTGAGGATATTCAGGCGCGAGCCGAACATGCCGCGCAGGACCGGGTCGCCATTGGTGCCGCCGTTGCGCACCAGGGCAAAGCCGGGGATGGTCTTGAGGTAGTCGCCGCCGTCACTGGCCGGCACCGGCTGGCGCGGGTCCTTGGGGTTGGTGACGATGGTCAGTGGCGAGCTGGGGGCAACGCCGGTAATCACCGTCGGGCTCAGCTCATTGTGGTGTTCGGCGTGGTCGTCGGCATAGGCCTGTGGCGTCAAGAGTGCACCGCACAAAACGGCGAGTACAGGGGTACATCCCATACGGGTGTCAGCAGGAAACCTGGACATGAAAAATTCCATCCATCAGTCGTAAACAACACGGCCAGCAGCCTGGGGCTGTCTGTGTGAAGGCGGCCGTGCGAAGTGGTGTGTGATTGGCGGTTTACGACTGGCTGGGTGGGGCGCGGCTGCGGGCGCCGGGGAAAATGCTCTGCCGGGCATGGCCCAGGCGCGGTACGGGGATCAGGCCAGTGGCCGGCGGCGGGCTGCCGAGGGCCACAAATGACACGCTGCCAGGCAGGGCCGGGCAACTGAACAACAGGCTGCAATAGCCGCATTTCTCCCACATCACGTGGTCGGCGGCGGGGGCCTTGGCAGGGTCGGCCGGGGGCTGGGGCGCGGCATGGCAGACGTCTTCCATGGACATCTGCATGGACATGCCGGCGTGATGATCCATCGGCATCGCTTGGGAAATCAGCGGTCCGATAAAAATCATCAGCATGGCGAACAGGCTGATCCAGCTGCCGTGGGCCAGCCTCAGGGGCTGGCGGCGGCGCAGGATCGACCGGTTGGCGGGAGCACCCATGGGGAGCGGCCTGTGGTGGTTACTGGGCGTGCTGGTGCGCGTGGTTGACCATCGGCGGGGCTTTTTGTACCGAGACTTGCACTTTTACGGGGCCGGCCTTTTCAAAGTTCAGGGTCAGCGGGAAGTGCTGGCCATCGCGCAACTGGCTGCGATCCTTCAGGTCCAGGAGCATCACGTGATAGGCCATCGGCGCGAAGGTCAACTCGCCCTTGGACGGCACGGCCACGCTGGGCACCTGTTGCATTTTCATCAGGTCGCCCTGCATCACATGCTCATGCAGCTCGGCCTTGGCCGCCACTGGGGTATCGGCACTGAGCAGGCGGTCCGGGGCTTCACCCTGGTTATGGATCACAAAGTAGGCGGCGACCGTCGGCGCATTGGGCGGCAATTCCTGGGACCAGGGATCGCTCACCAGTAGGTCGCCGGCCTTGTAGTCATCGGCATTGGCAGCACCGAACACAGGCAGCAGCAAAGCCGCCAGAAGCAGGGAAGATTTGAGCATGGCAGTTCTCCAGAACGATTCAAACGCAGTTCGATTGCGAAGTGATCAAACGGTAGGAGAGGCGCGGGGGTTGAGGCTCGGCCATTGCTGGCGCGGGGTCGGGGCTTGCAGGGCCGGCGATGGCAGGCCAGGCGCCGGGTCGATCCGGGTCAGATACAACTGCGGCACATGCCCCGGCAGCGCCACCAACGGCGCCGAGCCCGAACAGCACCAGCAATGCTGCATGCTGGAGTGCTCGTCCTGTTGCGGCGCCGGTATCTCCAGCGTACCCAGGGACATCGCCACCAGCTTGTTGCCGGTGGACGAGCAGAAACTGCCCCACAGCAATTGCTCGGCAGGGCTTTTGCCTTGCTGCATCGCCCAAGCGTTCGGCATGGCAAACGCATTGAACAGCACTGCAAGGCAGGCGATCCAGGCAAATGCAAAGCGTTGACGGGCCATGGCGGACAATCCGTAGGGTTAAGCGATCAAGTGGGTATTTAGCCTGATCGGGGGGCATAAGTAAAAGTTGCTGGTGTGGTTTGGTGTCGCAGTGATCCCAAGTTATGTAACGGGAACGCCATGCACCTGCATATCGACCCCAAGTCCCTTTCGCAGTACCGCAAATATCGCAGCCAGGTTATCCATGCTTGGGTTGCCATGAGCCGAAAGCATGCGATGCAAGCTTTTGCTCGGCTTGGCCGTCTCCTTTGCCAAACCCTCAAAACCAACAGTGGCGTTGACCAGGTCGCGCAGAATGATGCGGGACAATTCTGGTTCGCCGTTGAGAAATAGCGTAGCAGCCTCGTCGAGGAGTGCCTGGGCAAACTCTGGGTCGCGCTGGGCGGCTTCGGCAATCGTGAGTTTATAACTGCGGGTAAGTGCCATGCTGGCTACCTCTTTTGTTCCGTTTTTTTGTCGCGTTGATAATCGCGGATCAGCGATTTTGCAGCCCTGATATCTCTTTTCTGGCTGGACTTATCGCCCCCACCGAACAGGATGATTAGGCGCTGGCCTTCCTGTATCAAATAAATTCGATACCCCGGGCCCCAATCGATCCGGTATTCCCCCATCCCATCGAACCACTTGATATTGCTGGTGTTGCCCATTTCTAGCCGAAGCAATGATGTTGAAACCTTAAGACGTGCCTGGACGCTCAGGGATAAAAACCATTGTTTGAATGGGCTGGTTTGGCCGTCGCGTTTATATTCTTCGATCTCAATCATCGCTCGCCTCGAAGGTAACAAATAGGTTACTAATCAAGCAAGCGAGCGATCCTGACTTATTGAGTGAAATCTGCCAACGCTGTGAGTGTTTCTTGGGACGTCAAAAACTCCCGATCCACCCCCGTCAACACCGGCCGCTGCAAAACCACCACCGGCACGCCGCGCTCGCGGGCCACTTGCAGCTTGGGTTCGGTGGCACTGCTGCCGCTGTTTTTGCTGATCAATACATCGATCTGCCGTCGTTCAAACAATGCCCGTTCATCCTCGAGCAAAAACGGCCCACGGGCGCCGATCACTTCGCAACGCTCGTTGCCGGGGTAGACGTCCAGTGTGCGCAAGGTCCAGAACTGCCCGGCGGGGATTTCGTCGAGGTGTTGCAGCGGTTCGCGGCCGAGGGTGAACAGTGGGCGCTGGAAGGGTTTCAGGGCCTCGACCAGCCCGGCCCAGTCACTGACTTCGCGCCAGTCATCAGCGGGTTGTGGCTGCCAGGCGGGACGGCGCAGGGCCCAGCAGGGGATCGCGCACAAGCGCGCAGCCTGGGCGGCGTTGGCGCTGATTTGTGCGGCATAGGGGTGGGTGGCGTCGAGTATCAGGCTGATGTTCTGGGCGCGGACAAACTGCGCCAACCCCTCGGCACCGCCGTAGCCACCGACGCGCACCTGGCACGCCAGGTCGGTGGGCACCCGGCCGATTCCGGCCAGGCTGTAGATATGTTGCGGGCCCAGGGTGCGGGCGATGGTCAGGGCTTCGGTGACGCCGCCCAGCAGCAGGATGCGTTTCATCGTGGCTTGATCACTTCAAGCAGGGTGATGGGCAGTGCCTGGCGCCAGGTGTCGAATTCGCCCAGGGGCTGGGCCTGGGCCACATGCAGGCGGGTCAGTTCGCCGCCGTGCTGTGCGCGCCAGGCCATCAGGGTCATTTCGCTTTGCAGGGTCACCGCGTTGGCCACCAGCCGCCCACCCGGGCGCAGGTGTTGCCAGCAGGTGTCGAGCACGCCGTCGCGGGTCACGCCGCCGCCGATGAAAATCGCATCGGGCACTTCCAACCCTGCCAGGGCCTGGGGCGCGCTGCCGCGAATCAATTGCAGGCCCGGCACGCCGAGGGCATCGCGGTTGTGTTCGATCAACTGTTGGCGGCCCGCATCGGCTTCAATCGCCAGGGCGCGGCAACTGGGGTGGGCGCGCATCCATTCGATGCCGATCGAGCCGCTGCCGGCGCCCACATCCCACAGTAATTCGCCGGGAGTCGGGGCGAGGCGGGCGAGGGTCATGGCCCGCACATCGCGTTTGGTCAGTTGCCCGTCATGCTGGAACGCCGCATCCGGCAGGCCGGCCAAGCGCGACAGGCGCGGGGTATTGGCGTCGGCGAGGCAGTCGATGGCGACCAGGTTCAACGCGGCAAGCGGCGGGTCCTGCCAGCTTTCGGCGTGGCCATCGATGCGCCGCTCGGCGGTGCCACCGAGGTGTTCAAACACACTCAGGCGGCTCGGGCCAAACCCGCTGGCGCGCAACAACGCGGCGATGGCGGCCGGGCTCTGGCCGTCGTTGCTCAACACCAGCAAGCGCACACCGCTGGCCAGGTGGGCATTGAGCGCGGCCACCGGGCGGGCGACCACCGAGAGTGTCAGCACATCCTGCAACGGCCAGCCCAGGCGTGCCGCCGCCAGCGATACCGACGAGGGCGCCGGCAGGATCAACAGCTCATCTGCCGCCACCTGCCGCGCCAGGCTGGCACCGACGCCGTAGAGCATCGGGTCACCACTGGCCAGTACGCAAACCGGCTCAAAGCGCCGGGCCAGGAGCGGCTCCAGGGAAAACGGGCTGGGCCACAGCTCGCGTGCGCCGCGGATGCACACCGGCAGCAAATCCAGCTGGCGCTGGCCGCCAATGATACGAGAGGCGCGCAACAGAGCATGCCGGGCATGCCTGCCCAGGCCCTTGAAGCCGTCTTCACCGATGCCTACTACCGTCAGCCAGGGCGACATATTGATTCCTTGAACGACATCCGACGGGCAGGCTTTTCATGCCGCCGGACAAAGCAGGCATAATACCGCGCCTTTACCCGTGAACCGGTAGCCCCCCGTGAAGCCACTTCCTCTGTCCACCAGCAAACGTCCCTCGGGTTGCCCGGGGTTGCTGCGTATTGTCCAGGCGTTGGATGGCGGGATTTGCCGGATCAAACTGGCCGGTGGGGCCATCACCGCCGCGCAGGCATTGGCCGTGGCGCACGCCGCGCAGGTTTACGCCGGTGGGGTGATCGAGGCGACCAACCGCGCCAACCTGCAGATTCGCGGCATCGGCCCGGAGCGTGACGGCCTGATCGCCCAGCTGCTGGCCGCCGGCCTGGGCCCGACCACCGCCGGCGGTGATGATGTGCGCAACGTGATGCTCAGCCCCGGCGCTGGCATCGACCGCGACATGTTGCTGGACACCCGGCCCCTGGCGGAGCAGATCCTCGCCACCCTGCAAACCCATCCGCGTTTCCATGAGTTGTCGGCCAAGTTCGCCGTGCAGCTGGATGGCGGCGAAGCCCTGGCGATGCTCGAACATCATCACGACTTGTGGTTATCGGCCTATGCCGCACAGGGCCAGACCTGGCTGGCATTCGGCCTGGCCGGTTGCCCCGCGCAAGACCCGCCGCTGGCCGCTGTCCCTGTGGAGCAAGGGCATGGACTGGTCGTCGCGGTGCTGGAGCTGTTCCTCGACCTGGCCCGCCCCGACCAGAACCGCATGCGCGAGGTGCTGGCGCAAACGCCTGTGGATAACTTCGTCGGGCGTTTGCGCCTGCCGTTGCTCCCCGCCGATGGCTATCGCCGCCGCGCCAGCCCGAGCAGCTTGCGCCTGGGCACTTATCCACAGCGCCAACCGCAGCGGGTCTACGTGGCCGCCGTCACGCCATTGGGGCGCCTGGACTCGGCCATGCTGCGTGGCGCTGCGCAACTGGCCCTGGAGTATGGCGACGGCACATTGCGCTTCACCCCATGGCAAGGCTTGCTGCTGCCCAATCTGGCGCCGGACGTTGCCACGCGCGTTGCCGAAGGCCTGGCGCAGTTGGGCTTCCTCTGTTCGGCCGACCAGGCCCTGGCGCGGATGATTGCCTGCACCGGGTCCAGCGGCTGCGCCAAGGCCCAGGCCGACACCAAGGCCGACGCCCTGCACCTGGCCACGTTGCTTCAGGGCCATGGCCTTGATGTGCACCTGTCTGGCTGCCCGCGCACGTGTGCTGCGGCGCACATTGCCCCGGTCACCTTGCTGGCGGTGGGCACCGGGCACTACGACCTCTATTTTCGCGATGCAGGCCAGCCGGGTTTCGGCCGCCTGCACGCGCACAACCTTTCTATTGAAGCGGCGGGCGCCGTGTTGCGTGCCCGTCCACGGAGCAGCACCGATGATTGATTACATCCGCGACGGTCAGGAGATCTATCGCAACTCCTTTGCGATCATTCGCGCAGAGGCCAAGTTGGATCGCATCCCCGCCGACCTGGAGAAACTCGCCGTGCGGGTGATTCACGCCTGCGGCATGGTCGAGGCCATCGACGGTCTGCAGTTTTCTGAAGGCGCGGGCAAGGCCGGGCGCGAAGCCCTGGCCGCGGGTGCGCCGATCCTGTGCGATGCGCGGATGGTTTCTGAAGGCGTGACCCGGGCGCGTCTGCCGGCCAACAACGAGGTGATCTGCACCTTGCGCGACGACAGCGTGCCCGAGCTGGCGCGGGAGCTGGGCAACACCCGTTCTGCGGCCGCCCTGGAACTGTGGCGCCCGCACCTGGCAGGCAGCGTGGTGGTGATCGGCAATGCCCCGACGGCCTTGTTCTACCTGCTGGAAATGCTCGACGCCGGCGCCCCCAAGCCGGCGCTGATCCTCGGTTTCCCGGTGGGTTTTGTCGGCGCCGCCGAGTCCAAGGCGATGCTCGCCGCAGACAGCCGTGGCGTGCCGTTTGTGATCATGCAGGGCCGCCTGGGTGGTAGTGCAATGGCCGCCGCGGCGGTTAACGCCCTGGCCACGGAGGTCGAATGATGCCGGCGCGTGGACGTTTGATCGGCCTGGGCGTGGGCCCCGGCGACCCGGAACTGATCACCCTCAAGGCCCTGCGCCTGCTGCGCGAATCGCCGGTGGTCGCGTACTTTGTCGCCAAGGGCAAGAAGGGCAATGCGTTCGGCATTATCGAAGAGCACCTGGTGCCCGAGCAGACGCTGATGCCGCTGGTGTACCCGGTGACCACCGAAGCCTTGCCGGCGCCGCTGTCCTATGAACAGGTGATCAGCGATTTCTACGACGCCGCCAGTGTCGACGTGGCTGCGCACCTGGATGCCGGGCGTGATGTAGCGGTGATCTGCGAAGGCGATCCGTTCTTCTACGGTTCCTACATGTACCTGCACGACCGCCTCGCCGAGCGCTACGAGGCCCAGGTCATCCCCGGCGTGTGCTCGATGCTCGGTGGTGCCTCGGTGCTGGGGGCGCCGTTGGTGTATCGCAACCAGAGCCTGTCGGTCTTGTCTGGCGTGCTGCCCCATGACGAACTCAAGCGGCGCCTGGCGGATGCCGATGCGGCGGTGATCATGAAGCTGGGGCGCAACTTCACCAAGGTGCGCCAGGTGCTGGAGGAACTGGGGCTGGCCGGGCGCGCGCTGTATGTGGAGCGCGCCACCATGGCCAACCAGAAAATCGTCGCGCTGGATCAGGTCGAGCCGATGTCTTCGCCATATTTCTCGTTGATCATCGTGCCGGGCGAAAGGTGGCAAGGGTGATAACGCCGGCGATCGTCATCCTCGGCCAGGGCAGCCTGGCCACCGCGCGCAGCATCCAGCAGGTGTACCCCGGCGCCCTGATCCACGGCCTGGCCGGCCGGGTGGAGGGCGCCGACCAGGCCTATAGCGAATTTGGCGCGACCCTGCGCCAGTTGTATCAGCAGGGCACGCCGATCATTGCCCTGTGCGCGGCCGGGATTGTGATCCGCACCCTGGCGCCCCTGCTGCTGGAAAAAGGCGAGGAGCCGGCGGTGCTGGCCGTTGCTGAAGACGGCAGTGCGGTGGTGCCGTTGCTTGGGGGCCTGGGCGGGGTGAATCTCATGGCGCGGGAAATCGCCGCAGCCCTGGGGGTGGCGGCCGCGATTACCACCAGTGGTGAACTGCGCTTTGGCACCTGCCTGCTCAACCCGCCCCAGGGTTATCAACTGGCAGACCTTGAGCTGGGCAAGCGCTTTGTCTCGGACCTGCTGGCCGGCGAGCACGTGCGTATCGAAGGCGCCGCGCCATGGCTGGACCAGGCCAACCTGGCGCAGGACCAGCAGGCGCGCCTGAGCATCCATGTCGGCAGCGCCGAGCGGGTGCCGGCGGCCAACGAGTTGCTGATCTATCCGAAAAACACTTGGGTCGCCTGTCGTCCCGGCATCGACTTGGCTGCACGGGTGCGCCAGGCGTTGCAGCAAGATGGCATCGCCGTGCAGTCCCTGGCGTGCCTGCTGGCCGATACTGCCGACATGGCCAACGGCCAATTGCATGAAGCGGCGCTGGAACTGGGCGTACCGCTGCGCTTTACGGCGCTGGCCGCCGGGCCGGAGCTGGTCATCCATTCGAGCGCCGCGCCGGTGGACCTGGCGCAACTGGGCCGCCCCCGTGGCCGCCTTGCGGTGATCGGCCTGGGCCCTGGCGCTGCCGAGCTGATGGTGCCGGCGGTCAAGGCTGAACTGGCGCGTTGCAGCGATGTGCTGGGCTACGAAACCTATGTGCGCATGGCCGGGCCGTTTCGTGCCGACCAGGTGCAGCACTGCACCGACAACCGCGAAGAGATGCAACGGGCGCGGCATGCCTTCGAGCTGGCGGCCCAGGGTCGTTCGGTGGTGGTGGTGTCTTCCGGCGACCCTGGCGTGTTCGCCATGGCCGCGGCGGTGCTGGAAGCGTTGCACGAGTCCAGCGACCCGGCCTGGCAACGGGTCGAGCTGGAAATCCTGCCGGGGGTCTCGGCGTCCCTCGCCACGGCGGCCCAGGCCGGTGCGCCGCTGGGGCATGACTTCTGTGTGATGTCGCTGTCGGACAACCTCAAGCCCTGGTCGATCATCGAGAAACGCCTGGACCTGGCGTGCGAGGCCGACCTGGCCCTGGCGTTCTACAATCCCATCTCCCGTTCGCGCCCCTGGCAACTGGGGCGTGCCCTGGAGATCGTCGCCCAGCACCGCGTTGCCGCCACGCCGGTGGTGTTGGGGCGCGATATTGGCCGCCCCGGGCAGACGCTGCGCACCACCACCCTGGGCCAGTTGACCCCGGACCAGGTGGATATGCGCACCATGGTGCTGATCGGGTCGTCCACCACCTGCACGTTCCCTCGGGTAGGTGGCGGTGAGTGGGTGTACACGCCGCGCTGGTATGGCGAGAAACCTGCCTCCTGAAGTCTCGGCGACCCCGCCCTGGGGTCGCTGATGTGTCCGAAAAGCTCAAACCGATCTGACGGAAATTTCTGTATTCGGCCCCGCGATTTCGCAACACATTTAACGGTTCCTCTCTTTTAGTTGCAGAAAGTAAGACAGCCGTTATCCGGTGCCCGCCGATCCCCAGTGTTTGCGGGGGTTTTAGAATATGTAGAACCTTCCTACAGCGTAATAACCCTCGGCGTACCTACTGAAAAAAGTTCAATCGGGCGACTAGTGTTTCTTGTAAGCCCGTGTGGGTTTTAGTGGAGAAACAGTTATGGAGCGCAAACATAAACGAATCAATATGGCAAAAAAGAACAAGCTGATTGCGGCCTACCGACTGCCGCTGACCAGGCAGCCGTCAAGTCCGCCAGGGCCGGTCCAGGCCGAGGGTGACTTGAATGGCGCGGTGATCAATAACAGTGTGTTTTCGTTTGTCGCGGGCATGAGCCGTCTCAACAAGGAGTACACCCGCAAGAGTTATCTGCTGGCCAGCAGCTACGTGAGTGATGTGCTGAAGCTGGCGCGTGGCACGCAGGCCTGGTACGACGAGTTCATCAAGGTCATGACCAGCCTGGGGTGGTTGCCGATACGCAGTAGTTTCGAGCGGGTCACCACCTCTGTGAAGGGGTTGTCTGTGCAGATGGCGGCGTTGAACATCATCACGTCCACGGTGGCCTCGACGTTCCTTTCCGGTTCCCTGGCCATGGCGCTGCCCAAGTTGGCGGCGGATGCTTTCGAGGCCTTGAAGCAGCTGTCGGCACCGTTTGATCTGTTCAAGCGCAACGTCGTCAATCATGAAGGTGGCGACTTTGGCCTGGCGTCCTGTTCCGAGGTCGACGGTGAAGTGTTGATGGTGCTGGTGACCTACAGCGCCCACGGCGTCAGCCAGAAAGTGGGCATTCCTTTTCTCGAATGGGACAGCTCCACGGTCGAAGCCTATAGCGGCCAGACCTGCCTGATGCTCAATCCCGCAGCGGTCAACGATGCCACGCTCAAGCAACTGCGCGAGAGTGCAGGCGACAAGGTCTTGCTGGCCATCGCCCAATATCGGATCTGACCGGGGACTCAGGGCACCAGGTAACCGCGTACGCCGGTAAAGATGATCTGTGCCGCCAGTGCGCACACGAACAACCCCATCAGGCGGCTGACAATCTGCAGCCCTTGGTCGCCGAGGATGCGTTCGATGCGGTTGGACAGGTACAGCACCACGCCCACGGTCAGGCTGGCCAGGGCAATGCTGAGAATGGCGGTGAGCTTGTCATCCCAATGGGGCTGGCTGACGCCCATCACCAGCAGCGCGCCGATGGTGCCGGGGCCGACGGTCAAGGGGATGGTCAGCGGGACGATGGTCACATCCTGCTGCACATTGTCAGTCTGCACTGCCGATTTGCCCTGGGCCATGCCCAGGGCGGAGATAAACAGCACGCTGCCGGCGCCGATGCGAAAGGCATCCACAGTGATGCCAAACACACTGAAAATCACCCGGCCGAACAGGTAGAGCAACACGCTCGACACCAGCGTCGCCAGCGCGACCTTCCAGGCCAGGCGTCGGCGTTCCTTGCTGGAATAGCCACGGGTCAGGCTGATAAAGCAGGACAAGACGAAGAAGGGGCTGTACAGCACCAGCATCTTCAAATAAACGCTGAACAACACGTGGAGCATGGCGGGAGCTCACAGCGAAGGGAGGGCGAGGGGGAGTTTATCAGGACTGCGACTCGAAAGAGCGACACCGAGCAAATGTGGGAGCTGGCTTGTGTGGGAGCTGGCTTGCCTGCGATGCAGGCACCCTGGTTTTTCAGTTACACCGAGGCGATGCTATCGCAGGCAAGCCAGCTCCCACACAAGCCAGCTCCCACACAAGCCCACAGGGATGTGGGTGATTCAGGACGTATGCGCCTGCTCCGTCGGCTGCTCACGCTGTGTCACCCAGTACTCCACCAACTCGCGCAGTTGCGACAGCTCCACCGGCTTGGCCATGTGCCCATCCATCCCGGCCTGGCGCGCGCGCTCCTTGTGTTCCGAGAGGATGTGCGCGGTCAGTGCTACCACCGGCGTGCGGGTGCGTTGGTTACTGACTTCCCAGACCCGCAATTGCTGGGTTGCGGAGAAACCATCGAGGATCGGCATTTCGCAGTCCATCAATACCAGGTCGTAGCGCTGGGCCTTCATCGCCAGCAAGGCTTCCTCGCCATTGCTGGCGGTGTCGGGTTGCAGGTTGAGCTTGCCGAGCATGCCGCGAATCACTTTGGTGGAGATGCTGTTGTCTTCGGCCACCAGGATGCGGAAATCGCTGGGCACGGTAATGGCGACGGGGACGTTCGGCGCGGCATGGCGTGGCTGGACCACACCTTTGCTGCGCTGGGTCAACTCGTCGGCCAGGGTGGTCTTGAGGGTGTAGCCGGCCACCGGTTTGGCGAGGATGCGCTTGATCCCGCAGTTGCGCGCGATGATCTTGCTCGGCGCGTTGCTGATGCCGGTGAGCATGATCAGCAGGATGTCGTGGTTCAGGCTCGGGTCTTCCTTGATCTTCGCCGCCAGTTGCATGCCGGTCATGCCGGGCATGTTCTGGTCCAGCAGCACCACATCGAAATAGTCGCGCAGGTGCGCCTTGGTACGCAGCAGGGCCAGGGCTTCCTTGCCCGACGGCACGGCGCTGACATTCAGGCCCCAGGCGGTGCATTGCTGCACCAACACCTTGCGGCAGGTGTCGTTGTCGTCCACCACCAGCACCCGTGCGCCTTGCAGCGGGCCGTCGAGGTCGGAAGTCGGGTGCTCCAGGCGCTCCGGGTCCAGGGGCAAGGTCAGCCATAGCGTACTGCCTTGCTGGCTGCCCGCCTTGATGCCGAACTCGCCATTCATCAACAGGATCAGTTGGCGGGCGATCACCAGGCCGAGGTGGCCGCTCAGGCGGGTGGCCGAGAGGAAGTTCTTGCTGTGCAGTTCGCTGTGCAGCAGGGCATCGCGCTCGGCGGCTTCCATCGGCAGGCCGCTGTCTTGCACGGCAATGCGCAGGCGCGGTTTGCTGCTGCGTTCATCCAGGGCCACCACGATCAGCACTTCGCCTTCGTCGGTCTTTTGCAGGGCATTTTCCAGCAGGCTCAACAGGGCCTGGCGCAGGCGCGTCGGGTCGCCACTGATGACCCGTGGCACCTGGGGCTGGATAAAGCTGATCAGCTCGACGTTCTGCTGCTCGGCCTTGGCGCGGAAAATACTCAGGCAGTCTTCGATCAGGGCATTGAGGTCGAACTGCACATCATCGAGTTCAATCTGCCCGGATTCGAGCTTGGAGATGTCGAGAATCTCGTTGATCAACGTCAGCAGTTCATTGCCGGCGCTGTGGATGGTCTGCACATAGTCGCGCTGCTTGACCGACAAAGGCGTGCCCAGCAGCAACTCGGTCATGCCCAGCACGCCGTTCATGGGCGTGCGGATTTCATGGCTGATCTTTGCCAGGAACTCGGCTTTGGCGGCGATTTCGGCGTTGCTGGCGGCCAGGTCGCGGCTGAGGCTGAAGCGATCCTCGACAATGCTGCGCTGGCGCTCGCCCAGGGCCTGGCTCATCAACAGGCCGCTGAGGCAGATCACCGCCAGCAGGGTGATGATCAGGCCTTGCGGGGCCACCAGGGTCAGGCCCAGCAGGGCCGGCAGGATAATCAGCGTGCCGGTGTTGAACACCAGCATGGCGAGCATGAACAGCCGCGCCGGCCGGTAGCCTTTTTGCCAGTGGTAGGCCGAGACAAACAGCATGCTCAGGCCGGCCAACGCCACCAGGGCGTAGGTGATGATATTCAGCGGCAGGGTGTTGACGAACAACAGCAACAGGCCACACAGCACGATCAACAGGATATCCGCCATCAGCAGCTTGTTCAGCGGGTGCGGACCCAGGGGCGCAAAGAAACGGTAGGCGAACATCAAGCCGCAGGGCGCGGTCAGCAGCAAGGCCATATAAGCGCCTGGGGTCTGGATGGCGTGCCAGTCCGGCAGCCACGGCCCCAGCAGGTTGAGCAGCAGCAACAGGCTGAGTAACAGCAACACTTCGCAGGCCGCCAGCCACAGGCTGCTGCGCGAGCGATGGTAGGCGTAGCGTGCGAGGTTGTGCAGGATCAGCATCAGCAGGCAGCCGAACAGCAGGCCATACACCAGCGTCTGGGTCTGGTTGGCGGCGGCCATCACGGCCGGTTCCAGGGTCAGGTACGGCCGCAGTTCATGCTCCGAGACCAGGCGCACATACACGTCCAGGGGCTTCTGGCTCTGGGGCATGGGCAGCATGAAGTCGCTGCTGGGCAGCGGGCGTTCGGCCTGGGGCTGGCGGGTGCCGGTGTTCAGTTGCTCGATCAGCGTGTCGCCGTCCAGCACATACAGATTGAGGTGCGCCAGGTCCGGCGCGAAGACCCGCAGCACTTGCTCGTGCTTGCCGGGTTGCAGCTTGAAGCGCACCCACAGCGCACCATTGGGCTCGGCGGCGGTGATCCGGTCCAGTTCGATGGGGCTGAATTGGTTGGTGTAGCGTGGGGAGCGAATGTCGCTCAGTTGCAGGTCAGCCTGCTCATCCAGCAATACGGCCCAGCCGCTGCCTTGGGCAACGGCCTGGGCCGGCAACAGACAGAGCAGGGTCAGCAGGCTGACAGTAAAAACTATGGCGATCCTGAGCCAGCGCACGGCGAAATCCCTTCGTAGGTTAATGCACGGGGTTAACTATGCGCGGGACCGTAATCGGACGGCAAGGGCAAAAGGCCCCTGCCTAGCCGAACGGATAGCTGTTTTACTGATTTTCGCCCCGCTCACGGGCAATGGCGCGGTAGCCGATGTCCTTGCGGTAGAAACAGCCCTGCCAGTCGATCTTCGCGGCCAGCGTGTAGGCTTGCTGCTGGGCGGCATCGACGCTGGCGCCCATGGCGGTGGCGCACAGCACACGGCCACCTGCGGTAACTACCTGGCCATCCTTGAGCGCGGTCCCGGCATGGAACACCTTGCCTTCCAGGGTGGCCGCTGCGTCCAGGCCCTGGATCGCATCACCCTTGGCGTAGTCGCCAGGGTAGCCACCGGCGGCCAGCACGATGCCGACGCTCGGGCGCGGGTCCCACTGGGCTTCGACCTTGTCCAGGGCCTGGGCCAGGGCGGCTTCCACCAGCAGCACCAGGCTCGACTGCAGGCGCAGCATCACCGGCTGGGTTTCCGGGTCGCCGAAGCGGCAGTTGAACTCGATGACTTTCGGGTTGCCGGCCTTGTCGATCATCAGCCCTGCGTACAGGAAACCGGTGTAGACATTGCCTTCATCGGCCATGCCACGCACGGTCGGCCAGATCACCAGGTCCATTACACGCTGGTGTACGTCGGCGGTGACCACCGGGGCAGGGGAATAGGCCCCCATGCCGCCGGTATTCGGGCCGGTGTCGCCGTCGCCGACGCGCTTGTGGTCTTGGCTGGTGGCCATCGGCAAGACGTTCTTGCCGTCGACCATCACGATGAAGCTGGCTTCTTCGCCGTCGAGGAATTCTTCGATCACCACCCGCGAACCGGCGTCACCGAAGGCGTTGCCGGCGAGCATGTCGCGCACCGCGTCTTCGGCTTCTTGCAGGGTCATCGCCACGATCACGCCTTTGCCGGCGGCCAGGCCATCGGCCTTGATCACGATGGGCGCGCCTTTTTCACGCAGGTAAGCCAGGGCCGGCTCGATCTCGGTGAAGTTCTGGTAGTCGGCGGTCGGGATCTTGTGGCGGGCCAGGAAATCCTTGGTGAACGCCTTGGAGCCTTCCAGCTGGGCCGCGCCGGCGGTCGGACCGAAGCAGTCCAGGCCACGGCTGCGGAACAGGTCCACGACACCGGCCACCAGCGGCACTTCAGGGCCGACGATGGTCAGGGACACGTTCTTCTCGGCAAAGTCGGCCAGTTGCTCCAGGGCCAAGACGTCGATGGCGACGTTTTCGCACTTGGCTTCAATGGCGGTGCCGGCGTTGCCGGGGGCGACGAAGACTTTCTGTACGCGTGGGTCCTGGGCGACTTTCCAGGCCAGAGCGTGTTCACGGCCACCGCTGCCAATGATCAAAACATTCATTTCAAAAACCTCAAATTCTGTTAGTTGATCGTTCCCACGCTCTGCGTGGGAATGCCTCTACGGACGCTCTGCGTCCCAGGCTGCGCGCCCACGCGGAGCGTGGGCGCGATCAATCAGTGGCGGAAGTGGCGCATGCCAGTAAAGACCATGGCTATGCCGGCTTCATCAGCCGCGGCGATCACCTCGGCATCGCGCATCGAACCACCCGGTTGGATCACGGCCGTCACACCTGCTTTTGCAGCGTTGTCCAGGCCATCACGGAACGGGAAGAACGCATCCGATGCCATCACCGACCCCACCACCTGCAAGCCGGCGTGTTCGGCCTTGATCGCGGCGATACGCGCCGAGTTCACGCGGCTCATCTGGCCGGCGCCGACACCGATGGTCTGGCGGTTCTTGGCGTAGACGATGGCGTTGGATTTAACGTACTTGGCCACTTTCCAGGCGAAGATCAGGTCGTTGATCTCTTGCTCGGTCGGTGCGCGCTGGGTGACCACTTTCAAGTCTTGGCTGCCGATCATGCCGATATCGCGGCTCTGTACCAGCAAGCCGCCATTGACACGCTTGTAGTCCCAGGCCGCAGCGCGGTCAGCCGACCACTCGCCACAGGCCAGCAGGCGCACATTGGCCTTGGCCGCAACGATGGCACGGGCCTCTTCGCTAACGCTTGGCGCGATGATCACTTCGACGAACTGACGCTCGACGATGGCCTTGGCGGTCTCGGCGTCCAGCTCGCGGTTGAAGGCGATGATGCCGCCGAATGCCGATTCGGTATCGGTGGCGTAGGCCAGTTCGTAGGCCTGGCGGATCCCGCCTTCAGCGTCCGGGCTCACGGCCACGCCGCACGGGTTGGCGTGCTTGACGATCACGCAGGCCGGCTTGACGAAGCTTTTCACGCATTCCAGCGCGGCGTCGGTATCGGCCACGTTGTTGTAGGACAGCTCTTTGCCTTGCAGCTGGGTCGCAGTGGCGATCCCCACTTCGGCCGGCTTGGCTTCCACGTAGAACGCCGCGCTCTGGTGCGGGTTCTCGCCGTAGCGCATTTCCTGGGCCTTGATGAACTGGCTGTTGAAGGTGCGCGGGAACTGGCTGCGGCCTTCAGTGATGAGTGTTTCGGCGGCCTGGTTCACGGTGCCCATATAGTTGGCGATCATGCCGTCATAGGCGGCCGTGTGCTCGAAGGCCTTGAGCATCAGGTCGAAGCGCTGGGCGTAGGTCAGGCCCCCGGCCTTGAGGTTTTCCAGCACTTGGCCGTAGTCGCTGGCGTTGACTACGATGGCCACGTCTTTGTGGTTCTTGGCGGCCGAGCGCACCATGGTCGGGCCGCCGATATCGATGTTTTCGATCGCGGTTGGCAGGTCGCAACCTGGTTTGTTGATGGTGGCTTCAAACGGGTAGAGGTTGACGGCCACCAGGTCGATCGGCTTGATGCCGTGCTCGCTCATGATGGCATCGTCGATACCGCGACGGCCGAGGATGCCGCCGTGGATTTTCGGGTGCAGGGTCTTGACCCGACCGTCCATCATTTCTGCGAAACCGGTGTAGTCCGCGACTTCTACTGCGGCCACGCCGTTGTCCTGCAGCAGTTTGAAGGTCCCGCCCGTGGAGAGGATTTCCACACCCAGGGCTTCCAGCTCCCGGGCAAATTCGAGGATCCCGGTCTTGTCGGAAACACTGATCAAGGCGCGGCGGATCGGCAGGCGGGTAGTCTGGTCGGTCATCTCAATTTCCATCAAAAGCAAAGGAGTCAGCAAAAAAGGCGACCGGTTTTACGCGGGCGCCTTTCTGGTTTGATTGAATGCTTACAGCAAATCGTACTGCTTGAGCTTCTTGCGCAGGGTCCCACGGTTCAGGCCCAGCAGCTCACTGGCTTTGGTCTGGTTGCCCTTGACGTAGTTCATCACGCTTTCGAGCAGGGGCGCCTCGACTTCGGAGAGCACCAGGTTGTACACATCCGTGACGGCCGCGCCCTCAAGGTGGGCGAAATAATTGTGCAGCGCTTTCTCCACGCTCCCGCGAAGGGTCTGGCCTTCTTCGCTCGGCGTGTTGAGGTGCTGTTTCAAATTGACGTTGTCGCTCACGGGTGTTGTTCCACTCACTAAAGTCTCGGTCATCATCGTCATGCGGCCACCCCTTCTCCGTCCCCTGCTCTCAGGCTCTTGTCTCGTTCGGCAAAGAACTCACGAACGGCGGTGACCTGTGCTTGCGTTTCATCCAAACGATTGAACCCGGTACGGAACTCTCTGGCGCCGGGCAGGGTTGCGAGATACCAACCCACATGCTTGCGAGCAATGCGCACGCCCATCACGTCTCCATAGAAGGTGTGCAGGGCGGCCAGATGCTCTAGCAGAATACGTTCCACCTCGAACAGTGCCGGTGCCGGCATGATTTCGCCAGTACGCAGAAAGTGCTCGATCTCACGAAAAATCCATGGCCGCCCCTGGGCAGCCCGGCCGATCAACAGGCCATCGGCACCGGTTGCGTGCAGTACGCGCCGGGCTTTCTCGGCCGAGTCGATGTCGCCGTTGGCAAAGACCGGAATCGACACCGCCTGCTTGATGGCAGCAATGGTGTCGTATTCGGCTTCACCGGTATAAAGGTCTGCGCGGGTGCGGCCATGCACCGCCAACGCTGTAATGCCTGCCTGTTCGGCGATCTTCGCCACCGTCAGGCCGTTCTTGTTGTCCCGGTCCCAGCCGGTGCGAATCTTCAGGGTGACCGGCACATCCACTGCACCCACCACGGCGTGCAGGATCTCGGCCACCAACTGCTCATCTTTCAACAGGGCGGAACCGGCGGCCTTGTTGCAGACCTTCTTGGCCGGGCAGCCCATGTTGATATCAATTATCTGTGCACCCAGCTCCACATTGGCCCGGGCCGCATCCGCCAGCATTTGCGCATCGCCACCGGCGATCTGTACCGAGCGTGGCTCGGGATCACCTTCGTGGATCATGCGCATCCGCGATTTGCGGGTGTTCCACAAGCTCATGTCGCTGGTGACCATTTCCGAGACTACAAGGCCTGCGCCCAAACGTTTGCACAGCTGACGAAAGGGCTGGTCGGTGACACCCGCCATCGGGGCGAGAATCAGAGCGTTTGGCAATGTATATGGGCCGATGCGTACCGCCGACATAGGACTTCCCTGTTGTGGGGCCGGATCATTAGAGTTCGAAAAAGGGTTGGCATGATACCCGCTCTCGATGACTGGTTAAAGGCTGAATTGGATAAAATCTGAGCAGTTATTTTCTTATTGCCAGCGGTTTGGTCGTGGACGGCCAAGTCAATACCCAGCCGTCCGAACCTTGATGCGCGCCGCCAATCACTCGGGGGAGTGGAAACTGAGACTGTAGTTCACGGCTTTGTGGCCTGGGTCGAGAATGTCCAGGGCGATATGGATCGGGGTCTGGGACGGCATCTCGGTCTGGCCGGCCAGCTCGCCGCTCAGGTACTCGGCGGGCTTGAAGCGCCGGCTGGCGATCATCCGGCCATTGAGGTCGGCAAAGCGCAGCTCCAGCAGGGGGAACGGCTGGGAGAACGTGGCGCGGTTATAGATGATGGCATCCACCACCAGGGCGCCGGCGAACTCGGGATGGCTGCGCACCACCAGGTTGCTGCTCTTGATGTGGGCGATATCGACCCGTGATGGCACGGTGCAGCCCAGTGTCGGGCACAGTTCCTGGAACCATGGCCGGTATTTGTCCTGGCGGGCCAGGTCGTCGAACTGGTAGGCAATGTACTGGCCGGTGAGGGCGGCGGCGGCCAGCAGCGCCAGGGTCAGCCAGAGCAGGCGGCGGCCCCAACCGGCGGGACGTTTGCCGCTGTACAGGTGCAGCGGATCGTCTTCCAGGTCTTGCAGCATCTCGTCATGGGCGTTGCCCGTGGCGCGCGTGCGCTTGCGGCGTGGCTCGGGCTCGATGGGCGCGTCCGGCTCGCTGTCGATGAGCGGCTCGGGCGCGGTACGGGTATCGTCGGCATGCACCGTGGGCTCGTCGTCCACCTCGTGCAGGTCGAAGGACATCGAGGGTTCGGTGCGCTGGGGTTTGCCCACGGGGGCCGGGGCCGGCTCGGCGGTTTCCTCGGCGTGGGCGATTGTCGCAGCCCGTTCGTCCGGCGGCTCGCTGAACAGGCTGGCGGCCCACTGTTCTTCTTCAGCCTTGGCCGTGTCGCGGCTGGCGCTCATCGGTTCGTCTTTTTGCCGACGGTCTGCGCCGGCCTGGCGGCGGTCGCTGCCCTGGGGCTGGGTGTGTTGGATCTCCCGGCGCTCCAGCTTGGCCAGCTCTTCGTCGAGGTCCAGGTGGTCCAGGTCCAGCTCTTCGGCGGCCCACTGTTTCTGGCTGATGGCGCGTGGCGGTGCTTCGGCGGCCGGCGTTTCAGGCGCGTGGGCACGCTGCTCCAGCAGTTGCCGGGCGGCATTGAACACTTGCAGGCACGAGCCGCAGCGAACCACGCCACGGGCCACACTCAATTGAGCATGGCTTGCGCGGAAACGGGTTTGGCAATGCGGGCACTGGGTGACGAAACTGTCGGTCATGCGGCCATCCGATTCATACAGGCGCTCATTCTAGCGCCGACGACCGCTGATGCGTACCCAGCCATCGCGGTTGGCGATGGGGTCCAGGTCGAAGTCCCGGGCATAGGCGGCGGCGACTTCTTCGCCCTGTTCGGCGAGGATCCCCGACAGCGCCAGGCGCCCACCCGGCCTGACCAGGCTCGACAGTTGCGGGGCCAGCGAGACCAGCGGCCCGGCCAGGATATTGGCGACCAGCACGTCGGCCTGCACCTGGGGCAAATCCTCGGGCAGGTACAGTGGGAATTTGCCTTCGGCAATGTTGTTGCGCCCGGCGTTATCGCGGGAGGCTTCCAGGGCCTGGACGTCGATATCGGTGCCGACGGCTTGCCTGGCGCCCAGCAGCAGCGCGGCGATGGCCAGGATCCCCGAGCCGCAACCGAAGTCCAGCACGTTGCAGTCTTGCAGGTCCTGGCCGTCGAGCCATTCCAGGCACAGGGCGGTGGTCGGGTGGGTGCCGGTGCCGAATGCCAGGCCCGGGTCCAGCAGCAGGTTGACCGCCTCAGGCTCGGGAGCGGCATGCCAGCTTGGCACGATCCACAGGCGTTGGCCGAAACGCATGGGCTGGAAGTTGTCCATCCAGCTGCGTTCCCAGTCCTGGTCTTCGATCACTTCGCTATGGTGCTCGGGCAGCGGGCCGCCGGTCAGCAGTTCCATATGGGCAAACACGCTGCTGGCGTCGGTGCCGTCTTCAAACAGCGCCAGCAAATGGGTGTGGGACCACAGGGGTGTGGTGTTCAGCTCAGGCTCGAAAATCGGCTGGTCTTCGGCGTCCATGAAGGTCACCGACACGGCGCCTACTTCAAGGAACGCGTCTTCATAGGTTTCGGCTTGTTCTGGGCTGATGGCGAGACGGACTTGCAGCCAAGGCATGGCGGGCACCTTTGAAAAAATGAGTGTGCAGCGGGGTGGGGCTGCGAAAGGGCGCAAGTTTACGCGAGCGGCGAGGATAAGACGACACCACTGACAGCACGGGGGCCAAATGTGGGAGCAGGCTTGCCTGCGATGGCGGGGTGTCAGCTTGCTCATCAGTGCCTGGCCCACCGCTATCGCAGGCAAGCCAGCTCCCACAGGGGGTTGTGGTGTTCTTGTGGGTCCATAAACGACAAAACCGCCCGAAGGCGGTTTTGTGGGTGGAGCACGAACTTACTGGTTGGCCAGCTTGTGTTCCAGGTAGTGAATGTTCACACCGCCTTCGCAGAAGCCTTCATCACGAACCAGATCCCGATGCAGAGGGATGTTGGTCTTGATGCCGTCGACCACGATTTCGTCCAGGGCGTTGCGCATACGGGCCATGGCCTCGTCGCGGGTGGCGCCCCAGGTGATCAGCTTGCCGATCAGCGAGTCGTAGTTGGACGGAACCTTGTAGCCGCTGTACAGGTGCGAATCCACACGTACGCCGTTGCCGCCGGGCGCATGGAAATGCTTGACCAGGCCAGGGCTTGGGATAAAGGTCTTCGGGTCTTCGGCGTTGATCCGGCACTCCAGGGAGTGGCCGTGCATCTTCACGTCGTCCTGGGTAAACGACAGCTTGTTGCCAGCGGCGATGCTGAGCATCTCCTTGACGATGTCGATACCGGTGACCATCTCCGACACCGGGTGCTCTACCTGCACACGAGTGTTCATCTCGATGAAGTAGAAGCGGCCGTTCTCGTAGAGGAACTCGAAGGTCCCGGCGCCACGGTAGTTGATGTCGATGCAAGCCTTGACGCAGCGTGCCAGGACTTCCTGGCGTGCCTTTTCATCCAGGCCCGGTGCCGGTGCTTCTTCCAGGACCTTCTGGTGACGGCGTTGCAGCGAGCAATCGCGGTCGCCCAGGTGGATGGCGTGGCCCTGGCCGTCGGACAGTACCTGGACTTCCACGTGACGTGGGTTGGTCAGGTATTTTTCCAGGTAGACCATCGGGTTGCCAAACCAGGCAGCGGCTTCGGAGCGCGTCTGCTTGGCGGCTTCGATCAGCTCTTCTTCCTTGTGCACCACGCGCATGCCGCGACCACCACCACCGCCGGCGGCCTTGATGATCACCGGGTAACCGACTTCGCGACCGATGCGCAGGGCGGTTTCCTCGTCTTCCGGCAGCGGGCCGTCGGAACCTGGTACGGTTGGCACGCCGGCGGCGATCATGGCGTCCTTGGCCGATACCTTGTCGCCCATCAGGCGAATGGTCTCGGCTTTCGGGCCGATGAAGGCGAAGCCGGATTTTTCCACCTGTTCGGCGAAATCGGCGTTTTCCGCGAGGAAGCCATAGCCAGGGTGGATGCCATCAGCGCCAGTCACTTCAGCCGCGGCGATGATGTTCGAGACCTTCAGGTACGAGTTCGTGGCCAGTGGCGGGCCGATGCAGATGCTTTCGTCCGCCAGTTTCACGTGCATCAGTTCGGTATCGGCCGTCGAGTAAACAGCGACGGTCTTGATGCCCTCTTCCTTACAGGCGCGCAGGATCCGCAGCGCGATCTCGCCGCGGTTGGCGATCAGGACTTTTTGCAGTTTCTTCGCAGGTTTCAACATCGAAGGCGCTCCGCGGTTCAAACGATGGTGAACAGCGGCTGGTCGTACTCAACCGGCTGACCGTTTTCTACCAGGATGGATTCGATGACGCCGGCTTTTTCGGCCGTGATGTGGTTCATCATTTTCATCGCTTCCACGATGCAGATGGTGTCGCCCACTTTCACGGTCTTGCCCACTTCAACGAAGGCTGGCGAGGTCGGTGCTGGGGTGCGGTAGAAGGTACCGACCATTGGCGACTTGACCACGAAACCGTTGAGCACTGGCGCGGCCGGTGCAGCAGGCGCTGCGGCGGCAGCAGGTGCGGCGACCGGAGCAGCAGCGGCAGGCGCCGGCGCTTGCATCTGTGGCGCGTAGAACTGTTGGGCCGGGGTCTTGCTGTGGCGGCTGATCCGTACGGACTCTTCGCCTTCCTTGATTTCCAGCTCGTCGATACCGGATTCTTCCAGCAGTTCGATCAGTTTCTTAACTTTACGGATATCCATGAATCATCAACTCCCAAGGGTCGGTCAGGGGCGTTTAGCCTGTTCTTCAATGTGTTCCAGGGCGGCCTCCAGGGCCAGTCGGTAACCGCTGGCGCCAAGGCCGCAGATCACTCCTACCGCTACGTCGGAGAAGTAAGAGTGATGGCGGAAAGCTTCGCGTTTATGCACGTTCGATAAATGCACTTCGATGAATGGGATGCTCACCGCCAGCAACGCGTCACGTAATGCAACGCTTGTGTGCGTAAAAGCGGCGGGATTGATCAGGATAAAGTCCACGCCTTCGCTGCGCGCGGCGTGAATCCGATCAATCAATTCATACTCGGCATTGCTTTGCAGGTAGAGCAGATGGTGGCCGGCTTCACGGGCCCGTCGCTCCAGATCGAGGTTGATCTGTTCGAGGGTGACTGCACCGTACACACCCGGTTCGCGGGTGCCGAGCAGGTTCAGGTTGGGTCCGTGCAGAACCAGTAAGGTCGCCATCGCTGTTCCTTGTTATTGGAGGTGGGTACGCCAGAACCCGGCGACTATGCCGCAAAGCCTTTGTGACTGTCCAGTTCTCTGCAATAGCCAGCACGATTAGCGAGGATTGCGCAAAGTATGTGACTGAGGTGCGCGATCCGGTCATTGATCGTTCCCACGCTCCGCGTGGGAATGCTGCCCCGGACGCTCCGCGTCCCGCCTTAACGTCGTGACACAGAGTGTCACTGGATGCATTCCCACGCGGAGCGTGGGAACGATCAAGCGGAACGTGGGAACGATCAGACGCGGAAGGCCTGCACGGCGGTATTGAGCTGCCCGCCGAGCACCAGCAGATGCTCGCCCTGGCTGCGGCCCTGGCCAATGCGCAACAGATTGTCCTCGCCCAACTGGTGGATGCGCTCGCTGTTATCGCGGATTTCACTGACCGCGCCGCTCTGCTGGGCCGTTACGTCGGCGATACGGATGGCTGTGTCGGAGATGGTCTGGATCGCGCCGACGATTTCATCCAGCGCGCCGTCGGCCGCCTGGGCTTGCTGGGCGGTGGCTTCGGCGTGTTCGACCTGGGCGCGCATGCCGTCCACCGATTGTCGGGCGGCGGTTTGCAGGCCGGCGATCAGGGTCTGGATCTCGGCGGTGGCGCCGGCCGTGCGCTGGGCCAGGGAGCGTACTTCGTCGGCGACCACCGCAAACCCGCGCCCGGCTTCACCGGCGCGGGCGGCCTCGATGGCGGCGTTGAGCGCCAGCAGGTTGGTCTGGTCGGCAATCGAGCGGATCACCGTGAGCACGCTGCCAATGGTGGCGGACTCTTCGGCGAGTTTTTCGATCATCTGCGCATTGTCCTGCACTTCGCCCACCAGCGCGTGCAGGCCGGTCAGGCTCAAACCGATCACCCGTTGGCCATGCTCCACGGCCTCGCCAGCACTGCGGCTGGCCCCGGCGGCCTGGCTGGCGTCGCCGGCGACCTGTTGGATGGTGGCTTCCAGTTCCCCCAGTGAATCGCGGATTTGCGCGGTGTCGCCGGCCTGGCGTTCGGCGCCGTCATGCAGGCCGCCACTCAGTTCGGCCAGGGCGCGGCTGCTGCCGGCCACTTCTTCTGCATTGGCGCGAATAGTGCCCACCAGGTTCACCAGGTAAGCCCGCAGGCGATTGAGCGAGGCTTCAATATCATGCAGTTCGCGGTTGGTCGCCCCCAGGGCGATCTGTTGGCTGAAGTCGCCCTCGGCCCAGGTCGACAAGGCCGGCGCCAGGCCGGTCAGCACCCGCGCCAGGCGCCGTTGCAGGGTGTCGATCAGCAGCGCGATCAGCAGGATCAGGCCGATCATCACGCCCTGGATCACCCGTACTTCGCCCTGGATCCGGGCGTGCTGGGCACGCACTTCGGGCTCCAGCGCGGCGATGGCTTGCTGCACGGTGTTGATTTTCAGATGAGTCGCGGCGGCCAGTTCGGTGCGTTTGTGGATTTGCTCGCGGGTCCGCGCAAGCTCTGCCGGGTAGCGCGTGAGCAGGCTGTTGAGCTCGCGCTTGAGGCCCACGCCGGTGTCCTCGGCCACCGTGGTCTGACTGCTTTCCAGGCCCATCAAGGCGGAAAAGTCATCGCTGTTGGAGGCACTGCTGGCGGTCACGCCCAACAGCGGTAGCTGTTCAAGCACGTCCGCCTGGCTGCGGATAGTGGCCAGTTCACGCTCCACATCGTCGGCCAGTTCACTGCGCCCGCTGCTCACCAGTTTGTCCCGCGCCAGGGACAGTCGGCCCAGATGCTGCGAGGCGGCGAGCAGCGGCGGCAGATAACGCGCCGCGTCCAATGAATTGACGCCCATGGCGTACTGGCCCAGTTGCTCCAGATTGGCCCCCAGTTCCCGCTCGGCTTGCAGCAACAGGGCTTGTGGGTCACCGGCCAGTTTGCCGGCGGCCAGCAGGTCGGTCTTGCTGAAGCCGTCGAGGTCCAGCAGGCCGGGGCGCAACTGTTGGGTCAGCTCAGGCGGCAGCTCATCCAGGTGCTGGAGCAGGGTTTCCAGGCTCTGGCCGGCAGCGCTCAGGCGCAGGGCGTCGCCGCTGGCCAGGTAATCGTCGATATTGCGCGCGGTCTGGTTCTGGAAGGCCTGGGACAGGCCCAGGTAGCGCTCCATCAGCAGGTAGGGCCGCTCAAGGGCCCGTTGCGACCACCAGAGCGTAGCGCCCAGGGCCAGGCAAACGGCGACCAGCAGAAGGGTGTTCAGATTCGTCAGCAGCTTCAGGCGCATGCGTGGTTTCAACCAACGGCGGAAGGATAGTTGCCTGAAGTTATTGCGCTTTGGTTACAAGGTTATGACGGAGTCAGTGGCGTCCGGTGAAAAGATGGCACTTTGCTTTGATGCACGCGCAGCGTGTACGCGATTGCGCCCGGCATCCTTGGCGCGGTACAGCGCTTCGTCGGCCTGGGCCGCCATCATCAGGCTGTCGGAACCGCCGCACAGCTCGACCACGCCGGCGCTGAAGGTGCACCACAAATCCTGGGGCTGGGCCGGGTAATGGATTTCGGCAAAGCGCCCGCGGATTTCGTCGAGCACTTTGCAGGCGGCGTCCAGGTCGGTGTCGGGCATGACAATGGCGAACTCTTCGCCGCCGTAGCGGCCGATGTAGTCGGTCTTGCGCAGGCGCTGCTTGAGAAACAGCGCCAGGCTCTTGATCACGCGGTCGCCCATGGGGTGGCCGTGGCTGTCGTTGACCCGCTTGAAGTGGTCAATGTCGAGCATGGCAAAGCTCAGCGGCTTGTTCTCGCGGCGCGAGCGGAAGCTGCAATCTTCCAGCAGTTGCAGGATATGGGTGTGGTTGTACAGGCCGGTCAGGCTGTCGCGCACCATCCGCGCCTTGAGATGGCGGGCGCGGGCGGCGCGGTTGCGCACGGTGGTAATCAGGTGGCGCGGCTTGATCGGCTTGGTGAGGAAGTCGTCGCCGCCTTCGCTCATGGCGTCCAGTTGTTTATCCAGGTCGTCTTCGGCCGACAGGTAGATGATCGGCACGCTGACATAGCGGTCATTGTGGCGGATCACCTTGGCCAGCTCGGTGCCGGTGCAGGCCGGCATATACATGTCGAGGATGATCAGGTCGGGCTGGAAGTCCGCCAGTTCGGCCATGGCCTGGATCGGCTCGATCAGGGTGCGAGTGACGATCCCGGCACTGTTGAGCAGGCGCTCGGTGTGCATGGCCTGGGCGCGGGAGTCGTCGATGATCAGTACTTTATAAGGCTCGTACTGGGCGACGCAGGTCAGCACTTCGATTTTTTCCAGCAGGCTCGAGGCTTCCAGGGTGCCGGTCAAAAACTCCTGGCCACCGGCGCGCACGGCGGCCAGGCGGGTAGGGGTGTCGGTTTCGTGCAGGCTGAAGAACAGCAGCGGCAGTTTCTGTTCCAGGCCTTCCTGGGCTTCGGCGGCCAGCTTCAGGCCCAGCCCGGCGCCGCAGAAGTCCACATCCATCACAATCGCCGCCGGCAGGCGGTCGGCCATGACGTCGCGGAAGGCGGCCACACTGTCCAGGGATTGCGCGCTCAGGCCAAAGAATTCCAACTGCTTGGCCAGGCGTTCGGCGCGGTCGTGATCGGCCAGCATCACGTAGATGGGCTTGCGCATCGGCGGCAGGAACGTCTGGTCCAGTTGGTCGCCCTGGCGCAGGCCGGTGCGCGACAGGCGCTGCATCAGGCGGTTGAGGTCGGTGATCAGGTGGCTGCTCAGGCGGCCGCGGTTTTCGTCCACGGCTTTAAGCGACTCGATGATGTGCCGGGCCAACTGGCCATGCTCGGGTTGTTCAAAACGCTCGGCAAACCGTAGCAGGCGCAGATTGGCCTCGCTGAGTTCGCTCAATTCGGCGTTCGACCATTCGCTGCGCTGCAAACGCTGCCAGATCTCAAGAATTTGACGCGCCTGATGAATTACCCGCTGGGCAAAGTGCTGCTTGAGACGCTCACGGCTTGGGTCTTCTGGCTCGGTCATATCCTGACTACTAGGTAAGGGTGCATGCTGAGGTCGACTGGTGGCTCTATGCTAGCACCTCTTTTCATTCGCACGCGTGTCATACGTCAATTAACTGCACTGTCCAAAGGATTCATTTGCTGACCGTTAGGTCGCGTAGGCGCATCAGCGCCCATCCTTTATAGTTGAGTGCCAGCTTTGCGCCACCTTGATGAAAAGCCCCGCACCGACGGGCACGATGGGGTAGGGTTGTGGTCGTAGCTATTGAACTCAAGTGACTGAAAGGATATCCGCCATGCTGGACTGGAAAAACCGTGCAGGCAGCGCCCCAGGCCCAAGCCCTGCGCCCACGTCGGCCTCCCGCAGCTATTTTCGTAATCTGCTGATGAGCCGGGCCCTGCTGACCCTGGTTGTGATTTACCTGTTGGTCACCGGTGGCCTGGGTTGGTATTGGAGCCAGGAGCCGGCCTTGTTCCCGGTCCAGCAAAACGCACAACTGGCCGCCGAAAAAGACGGCAAGCAAATGGTGATCGGCTTTACCACCGTCGAAACCGTCAAGACCGTGGTGGGCACCCTGCTCAACAAGCCTGGGGGCTACATTTCCAACGACCGCTTCCCGCCTGGGTTGTGGATGGACAACATGCCCAGTTGGGAATATGGCGTGCTGGTGCAGGTGCGTGACCTGACCCGCGCCCTGCGCAAGGACTTCGCCCGCTCGCAATCGCAATCGGCCGAAGATGCCGACCTGGCCAAGGCCGAGCCGCGCTTCAACTTCGATAACAAGAGCTGGGTGCTGCCTTCCAGCGAATCGGAGTACCAGGAAGGCATCAACTCCCTGAACCGCTATCAGGCACGCCTGTCCGACCCCAATCAAAAGGGCGCCCTGTTTTATGCCCGCGCCGATAACCTGAACAACTGGCTGGGCGATGTCGCCACCCGCCTGGGTTCGTTGTCGCAGCGCCTGTCGGCCAGCGTCGGCCGGGTCAAGCTCAACACCGCGCTGAAAACCGAAGCGCTGGCGCCGGGCGAAGTGCCGCAGGTCGATGAGGAAGTGGTGGAAACCCCATGGATGCAGATCGACAACGTGTTCTACGAAGCCCGCGGCCAGGCGTGGGCCCTGTCCCACCTGTTGCGCGCCATCGAAGTCGACTTTGCCGACGTGCTGGCCAAGAAAAACGCCACCGTCAGCGTGCGCCAGATCATTCGTGAGCTGGAGGCCTCCCAGGAAACCCTGTGGAGCCCGATGATCCTCAATGGCAGCGGCTACGGCGTATTGGCCAACCACTCGCTGGTAATGGCCAACTACATCTCCCGTGCCAACGCGGCAGTGATCGACTTGCGTCAACTGCTGAACCAGGGTTGAGCCATGGTCGATAGCGCCAAGGAGGTCGCGCACCGCGCGGCCTCGGATGCCGAGCACATTGCCTGGGTCGACGAGCAGGACAACCTGCTCGGCGCCCTGGTGCGTGCCGACCTGCGCGAGCGTGGGCTGATCGGGCGCGGCACCTACATCATGCTGTTCAACTCAAAGGGTGAGCTGTGCGTGCATCGGCGCACCCTGAGCAAAGCCATCTATCCCGGTTACTGGGACGTGGCGGCGGGCGGCATGGTGGCGGCGGGCGAGACCTACGAGCAGTCGGCCGCCCGCGAGCTGGCAGAAGAGTTGGGCGTCAGCGGCGTGGAACTGACCGCCCACGACCACTTCTTTTTCGAAGACACGGGCAACCGGCTCTGGTGCTCGGCGTTCTCGGCGGTCTGGGACGGGCCGCTGCAATTGCAGCCCGAAGAGGTGCTGGAGGCGCGTTTTATGCCCATCGAGGCGGTGCTGGAGGATATCGAGCAAAAGTCCTATTGCCCCGACTCCCTGGCCGCCTTAAAACGCTATCTGGCGGCGCGTCGCTAAAGTTGCATAAATTGGCGCCATTTGGCTCTTAGCAAGTAGGCTTTTTGCCGTTACACTGCGCGACTTTTCAAGCCGAACCGCCTTGGCGGTTCGGTAGCGCTGCCCCTGCCTGAGTGGGGCTTCGCGGTCGGTGATCCCGTTGACGGGCACTGATCAGTCTTCATCCTCCCAAGAGGATTGCCGGTGGCCAAAAAAGCCGCATCCTTCGCCGCCCTTGGTGGCCTGGTGTTTTCCACCGACGCAGGTCGGCATTGCCCGGACTGTCGCCAGCCCGTGGACGCCTGTACCTGCAAACAGACCCTGATTCCCGAAGGTGACGGTATTGCCCGCGTACGCCGCGAGAGCAAGGGCCGTGGCGGCAAGACGGTGACCACCATCACCGGCGTGCCCCTGGCGGCCGAGCCACTCAAGGAGTTGGCCACCGTGCTGAAAAAGCGCTGTGGCACCGGTGGCGCCCTGAAAGACGGGATCATCGAAATCCAGGGCGACCACGTCGAGTTGCTGTTGGCCGAGTTGATCAAGCTCGGTTACAAGGCGAAGAAGTCCGGCGGCTAGCAGCCTCTGTGAAACCCGCACCGACGAGCGCGCTCGTCGTCTCCATGGTTTCACAGAGCCTGTTCCTGACCGGTGTCTAAACTCTGTCCTGCAAGGGGGGTCTACCTCTCTCACAGGCAAATCGTCATTTTCACTCTTTAGACTGCGCCAGCCTCTAACTTGGGTGGCGCTCTTCGACTTTATATAGGGGACTTCGATGTCCGTACGACGCACACGCAAAGACGATGGCAGCCAATGGACAGTTGCGGACAGCCGCAGTGTTTACGGGATTCGCCATTGGGGGGCCGGGTATTTCGCGATCAATGATGCCGGTCGCGTTGAAGTCCGTCCGAACGGCCCGAACAGTTCGCCCATCGATTTGTACGAGCAAGTGGACGAGCTGCGCAAAAGCGGCCTGTCCCTGCCCCTGCTGGTGCGCTTCCCGGATATCCTGCAAGACCGCGTGCGCCAGCTGACCGGTGCCTTCGACGCGAACATCGAACGCCTGGAATACCAGAGCAAATACACCGCGCTCTACCCGATCAAGGTCAACCAGCAGGAAGCGGTGATCGAGAACATCATCGCCACCCAGGACGTGTCCATCGGCCTGGAGGCCGGCTCCAAGCCTGAACTGTTGGCCGTGCTGGCCCTGGCGCCGAAAGGCGGCACCATCGTCTGCAACGGTTACAAGGACCGTGAGTTCATCCGCCTGGCGCTGATGGGCCAGAAGCTGGGCCACAACGTGTTTATCGTGATCGAGAAAGAGTCCGAAGTGGGCCTGGTGATCGAAGAAGCCGCCAACCTCAAGGTCAAGCCCCAGGTCGGCCTGCGGGTGCGCCTGTCGTCCCTGGCGTCGAGTAAGTGGGCCGACACCGGTGGCGAGAAGTCCAAGTTCGGCCTGTCGGCAGCGCAGTTGCTGTCGGTGGTCGAGCGCTTCCGCGCTGCGGGCCTGGACCAGGGCATCCGCCTGCTGCACTTTCATATGGGCTCGCAGATCGCCAACCTGGCGGACTACCAGCACGGGTTCAAGGAAGCCATCCGCTACTACGGCGAACTGCGCAGCCTCGGCCTGCCGGTGGACCACATCGACGTTGGCGGCGGCCTGGGCGTGGACTACGACGGCACCCACTCGCGCAATGCCAGCTCGATCAACTACGACATGGATGACTACGCCGGCGTCGTGGTGGGCATGCTCAAGGAATTCTGCGACGCGCAGAACCTGCCGCACCCCAACATCTTCTCCGAAAGCGGCCGCTCCCTGACCGCCCACCACGCCATGCTGGTGGTGCAGGTGACCGACGTCGAGAAACACAACGACGACGTGCCGGTGATCGAGAACAAGGAAAGCCTGCCGGAAACCGTGCAATGGCTGGTCGACCTGCTGGGCCCGACCGACATTGAAATGGTCACCGAAACCTACTGGCGCGCCACCCACTACATGAGCGACGTGGCCGCGCAGTACGCCGACGGCAAGCTGACCCTCGCGGAAAAGGCCCTGGCCGAACAATGCTACTTCGCCGTGTGTCGCCGCCTGCACAACTCGCTCAAGGCCCGCCAGCGCTCGCACCGCCAGGTGCTGGACGAGCTCAACGACAAGCTGGCCGACAAGTACATCTGCAACTTCTCGGTCTTCCAGAGCCTGCCGGACACCTGGGCCATCGGCCAGGTCCTGCCGATCCTGCCGCTGCATCGCCTCGACGAAGAGCCGATGCGCCGTGCGGTACTGCAAGACCTGACCTGCGACTCCGACGGCAAGATCAAGCAATACGTCGACGAGCAAAGCATCGAGACCAGCCTGCCGGTGCATGGTTTGAACGAAGGCGAAGACTACCTGCTGGGGATCTTCCTGGTGGGCGCCTACCAGGAAATCCTCGGGGACATGCACAACCTGTTCGGTGACACCGACTCGGTGAACATCTACCAGCGCGCAGACGGTTCGGTGTACAGCGCCGGGATCGAGACCCACGACACCATCGAAGACATGCTGCGCTACGTGCACTTGTCGCCGGAGGAGTTGATGACCCACTACCGCGACAAGTGCGCCAGCGCGAAGATCACAGCGGCGGAGCGTACCCAGTTCCTGGATGCGTTGCGCCTGGGGCTGACGCGTTCGTCTTACCTGTCTTCCTGAGCCACGGGCTTATCCGATGCGCGGCGCTTCATCCACGTCATACCGGTCGCGCAACGGAACGCCCATTTCGGCACGCAGGGCGTTCTCCGTGAGGGGGGCGGGGTTTTTGCTGTTCATCGGGTTGTCAGGGTCGTTTTCAGCATCGAAGTGGGTGGCTGCCGTGGGAAGTCCAACGGCTTGATATTCCCTGTTTTCGACTTGAGCCGGCTCTCCGAACTGGAAGATGGGGATCCCATCTGTACCTATTACATCACCGCTGCCGGGTATTAACGTTCCGGTACCGCCATCGTAGGCATGAGCGAGTTCATGTTGGAACGCGATCTCAGGTGGCGTGGCAAAATCCTTATCAAAAAAAACGGGATTGGCGCCGATCCTGGAGTGAGCCGAAACTGAGCCCGGTTGGTTATTTCTTATAAAGCCAAATTCTGATGGATATGGATCGTTTTGAAGCTCTTTGACCGATAAGTTTTCTACGTGGTCAATATGCGGCTCGTATTCAAAATCACCCTCGGCGACGGTGATGGGCGCGCGCGTGCCGTCGACGAATTGATCCATCTTTTTTAGCATTTCCTGGCCGACGGGGGAGCCTCTTAGGCGATCTACAATGTCTTCCATCTGTTCTATAAATTCGGGTGTGCCTTCTATTTTCAAACCTTTCTTACCGCTCTCGGCATATTCCAAATGGGTGACTTTGGCTGCCATTGGATTGTTGATTTTGTCTTTGGGTTTTGCATAAATTTTATCGTTTTTATTATAGGAGTGAATGGTGTCTTTCCCGTCACCGCTATAGAAAGTAGTTTGGTTATAACCAGAAAGTATGTCATTTCCTCGTCCTCCGTTTAACACAACAGTGCCAGGGCCCGCATGTAGCAGGTCGTTACCCTGGTCGCCATTGAGGTATAGCACTCTATTGTCGGGCCCGGCACCGACATACAGGCGATCGTTGCCTTTGCCGCCGGACATGACCGCATTGCCGCTGCCTGCAATCATGATGTCATCGCCGTCCCCGCCCAATGCGGCGGTATTGCCACGCCCCAGGATGATCTGATCGTCGCCTTTGCCACCCTTTACCGTGGTTGTGTTTCCTTCTGCATGAATTACATCATTGCCGTCTCCGCCGTCGATGTGCAGTTCTATGTTGACACGCTTATCAATGGAAATATGGTCGTTACCGCCTCCGGTCATGATATTCAAGGAGTGCGATTTATTATCTGCCGAGAGCGGAAGCTTGTAGTCTTTTCCGTTGACGGAGGCGACAAGCTTGTTGTTTTGATCCACGCTGATATGAACTTTGTCCGAGCGGTAAGTAGTACTGAGTTGTACTTGGTTACGCGTGTTTAGGGTGTTGGAAAGTGGGTCTCTTTCTTTGATGGGTTTAAACAGTATTTTGACATTGCCATCATCCGCCAACACTTTTTCATAAGGGTTTCTGGGCGCTCCAGCATTGGGGGTGTTAGACAGGGACGTAGTGAGGTGTCCAGGAGTA
The DNA here is from genome assembly GCF_002699915.1 of Pseudomonas sp. ICMP 8385. NCBI lineage: Bacteria > Pseudomonadati > Pseudomonadota > Gammaproteobacteria > Pseudomonadales > Pseudomonadaceae > Pseudomonas > Pseudomonas sp. ICMP 8385. The sequence continues at coordinate 212,191 of NZ_LKBY01000124.1, forward strand.
GGGGTCGAAGTCGCGGATGTTTTAATAAACATGGTTGTTGGCCTACTTGAGAGTGGGGAGTTAACACACTGGTTGTGTGGTTCCCGTCTCTGGAAAGCGCTAAGGCACTTTGTAAGCCATGGTTGCTGATTTTTGCACGCAGGGCCCAGCGTTTTGGACCGTGCTCCTTCAGTTAGCGCCCAGCCACAGCCCCTGCCGATGCAGCCGCCAGGCAATCGCCCACAACGTCAAACTGCGCACTGCCATAAACAGCAGGAACGTTATCCACAGCCCGTGGTTACCCAGCCCCTGCAACGCCCAGGCAAGCGGCAGCATAATCAGCACCGCCAGCAACATGCCGTTGCGCATCTCCCGCGCACGGGTCGCGCCGATAAACAAACCGTCCAACAGATAACTCCACACCGCAATCAACGGCAGTACCGCCAGGTATGGCAGGTAGATATCGGCGGTTTCGCGCACGCTGGGGATATCGGTCTGCATGGCGATAAACAAGTGGCCGGCGAAGGTAAACAACAGCACAAACCCGAGGCTGGCGATCAGCGACCAGCCACAGGCGACCACCAACGAGCGACGCAAGGCCTGGCGGTCATGGGCGCCAATGGCGTGGCCGCACAACGCTTCCACCGCGTGGGCCAGACCGTCCAGGGCATGGGCGGTCAGCAATAGCCCATTGAGCAGTAGCGCATTGGCGGCGACGGTGGCATCGCCCAGCCGCGCGCCTTGCACGGTGATCATGAAAAACACCGATTGCAGCGCCAGGCTGCGGATAAAGATGTCGCGGTTGACCGCCAGCAGCGCGCGCCAGCTTTGCCAGATCTTGAGCGCCGCCCAGGCGATATGCCCGGGGTAGGCGCGCAAGGCTTTTTGCGTGAGGGCCAGGCCAAGCAGGGCGCCGGTCCACTCGGCAATCACCGAGGCCCGCGCCGAGCCGACCACGCCCCAGTCCAGGCCCAGCACAAACCACAGGTTCAGGGCGATATTCACCAGGTTAGTGGTCAACAGAATCGCCAGCGGCGCCCGGGCGTTTTGCGTGCCCAGGAACCAGCCCACCAAGGCATAGGTAGCCAGGGCGGCAGGCAGGCCGAACAGCCGGGTGTGGAAGAATTCGCGGGTCAGTTGATTCAACTCGGCCGAGGGCTGCATCCACTCCAGCGCCAAGTGGCTCAAGGGAATGCCCACCGTGCCCAGCACCATCGCCAACCCCAGCGCCAGCAACAAGCCTTGCAACAGGATTTGCCGCAGCGCCGCGCCATCATTGCGCCCCGCGGCCTGGGCGGCAAAGCCGGTGGTGCCCATGCGCAGAAACCCCATGGCCCAGGCCAGGAAGGTATACAGGCTGGCCCCCACGGCCACGGCGCCCAATTGGTGGGCGTGGGGCAGGTGGCCGATGACCATGCTGTCCACCAGGGCCACCAGCGGCACCGAGATATTCGACAGAATCATCGGCGCGGCCAGGGCCCAGACACGGCGATGGGTGGGGCGGTGGCGCCAGTCGGTGAGTAAGGTGGACATGGGGGCTCCTTGGGGGAGGAGCATTGTACCCATGCATTGGCAGTACAGCAGATTGGATAGGGGGGCTGGTTATGCTAGCTGAAAAACAGCCAGCGTGATCCCAGGCGCAGTCTTGTGAAGGGGCTTGTGCCCCAGCCCTAACCGATGAGTGGGGGCTCTTCTTCCGCGTATCGATCGCGTAGCGGTACGCCCATTTCTTCACGCAGGGCGTTTTCCGTGAACGGCGACGTGTTGGTTGTTGTGGGCGGTGTCGAGGGATCGTTGTCGAAGTCGAAGGGTCGGGTTTTGGTTGGAAGACCGACAGCTTGATACTCTGCGTTCTTCACCCTGAGCTGTGCGCCCTGGAACATGACCGGCTTGCCTTCTTTATCAAAGATCGGCTTATCGCCGGCTATGCCTTTGCCCTCGGCAAAGACGATGGCATGAATTGTTTCATGGTCCATGGCGATTAAGGGGGATGTGTCAAAGGCCTTCGTGAAATGCTCTGGAAGAAAGCCGATTACGCCATCTACGGCTTTTGATCCGGCGACGCCATTTGTTATATGGCCGTATTCAGGCAGAAATTCATGCTCAGGAAGCCGGCTGGCGCGTGGGATCTCTCCAACCGAATTAGATTGGCTGTAAGTGTTCGCCTCAAACAGCGGGGATCTACTTATGGTGACGTGGGTGCCATTTTTTTCGGCAAGGCGGTCCATTTCCTGCAGTACTTTCTGCCCGACCGGCGATCCCCTGAGTTGTTCAAGGTAATCCTCTGTTTGTTCAGTGAACTCTGGAGTGCCTTCTATTTTCAGGCCTTTTTTACCCGCGTTGCTGTTGTATTCAACATGGGTGGTGTTTACCTGTGCGGGTTTGTGGATCGTGTCGGTTTTTTTAGCGTAGATCCGATCCTGAACATCATAGGAATGGACTGTATCCTGGCCCGCGCCGGTATAGAAAGTAGTCTGACGATAACCTACGTGCTTATCGTTGCCGGGGCCGCCGTTCAAGATGGTTTTGCCGGTCCCGGCATAGAGTTCGTCGTTACCCTGGCCGCCATTGAGGTAAACCTGGCGTAGGTTGGTCTTCGGTGCGGGATAGTCGGCGTATAACTTGTCGTTGCCTTTTTGACCCAGCATCGTGGAGTTACCGGTGCCTGCGATCATGATGTCGTCGCCATCTCCGCCCAAGGCAACCATATGGCCGGTGCCCAGGCGTATGTAATCGTTGCCTTTGCCTCCTAATACGCTGCCGGTTCGTCCATTGGCCTCGATATAGTCATCACCGTCGCCACCGTCTATGTGCATTTCGATGTTGATGTTCTTGTCTACGGTAATACGGTCATTACCTCCTTGGGTCTGGATTCTCAGCGAGTGCACATCGTTGTTTGCATTCAGTGGTAGTTTGTAGTCTTTGCCATTTATACGTGCATTGAGTTGTTGGTCTGCCCCTATCGTGATGTTGATAGTGTCAGCCCGATCTGCAGTGGTAATCAGGACTCTGCTGGCATTCGGGACCAGCTTGCCTTGAGGGTCGGTTTTATAATCTGATAGATGTTGGATATTGGCGTTGCCATCATCGACTAAAGGCGTGAGGTAACGTAGGCCTTCTTGTATTTTAGGCGTGTTGGCAGCTGGAGGGGGGGTGGGCGGTGTTGATGGGCTCGGGAGTATATTCATTTACAGATCTACCTTGTTATGAGGGCCACTGTTTAACCTCGCAGGTTTAAAGAATCTGTGGTTTTTAATCCGAAAAAAAGCTGCATGTGTTTGTAACTAATCGAGAGCGAGGAGTTGGTTGTCCGGGATCAGCGAGCGGGTTTATTGGATTTTGAAGGTAGGAGTCGGTAAGCAGGCTCCTACCTTGTTGATCGCGTTTATCCCGGGGGATGCAAGCACTCGATAGAGCGGTCGACCGTGGTCTTGGCGATCTCCAGCAAATGCCACACCGCCAGCACCTTGGCCCGTTCGGCACCGGGCAAGTGTTCACCACAGTCGAGCGCAGTGGCCGAGGCGCTGTTCAGCAGGCTGGCGGTGTAGAGCAGGGAGTCTTCAAAACTCAGTTCTTCGCTGATGGAGTGGAAGCCCTGGGTCGGTAGATAGTGGCTGAGGGCGCGATTGAAGGCGGCGCGGTCGTTGAGCAGGTCGCAGGGTGGGTCGGGGACAATTTTATTCATGGCTTAGCTCCGAATTTGATTCTGAAGCCGAACCTGTCGCGACTAACGAAGGTGGCGGCTGTACGCAGGTTAGTCGACCGGCCAAAATCGGAAACTCCGGCGCACCCGAAGGCGCCCTGCGCACAGCCACCATAAAACTACATGGACCATGCGCCGAATTTGGAGTCGGGCGACTAAACCCGATCACTGATAAGCAGTGACGGATCGCAGACTAGTCACCGATTCCAACAGGCACAAGGCGCCAAGGATTGTCTAGGAAACGTCCTGCAATTTAAAGCGACACGCCTTGCTGGCCCTTTACAAACCATGACCAAATGCCAGCCCGACAAGCCAGCTCCCATAGGGAATTTTCTGCGCTTTTGAGGTGATCGAGAACCAAACCACCCTCCGTCGGTCAATGTGATCGCCACCATAACCCGCTTCACTGGCGCTGATATATAGTTCACCCCTCAGACACCCTTACAACGAGTGCCCCATGCTTAACAAAGGATTGTTCCTGGCCTGTGCGCTGGCCCTGCTGAGCGCCTGCGATTCTTCCGACAAACCAGCAGCTCCCGCGGCCCCTGCGGCAGCGGTGACGGCGCCGGCCAAGGCCGCGGTGGATGTGGCGACGCTCAAGCAGCGTTATGCCGGCCGTGAGTTAAGCGTGGTGGACGTGTCTGAGGTGCAACTGGATGGCGCCAGCACCTTGTCGGTGAGTTTTTCGATCCCGCTGGACCCAGACCAGAAGTTCGCCGACAAGCTGCACCTGGTGGACAGCAAATCCGGCAAGGTCGACGGTGCCTGGGAGCTTTCCGATAACCTGATGGAGCTGCGCCTGCGCCACCTGGAGCCCCAGCGCAAGTTGGTGCTGACTGTGGACGCCGGCCTGCGCGGCGTCAATGACGCCAAGCTCGCCGCCGAGTACATTGCGCGCCTGGAAACCCGCGACCTGCAAGCCACCGTCGGTTTCGCCAGCCGTGGCACCCTGTTGCCCACCCGCCTGGCCGAAGGTTTGCCGGTGATCGCGCTGAATGTCGACAAGATCGACGTTGAGTTCTTCCGTATCAAGCCTGAATCGCTGCCGGCCTTCCTCGCCCAGTGGGGTCGCAATACCAGCCTGCAAAGCTATGAATCCCGCGAACTGCTGCCCATGGCCGACCTGGTGTACGGCGGCCGTTTCGATCTCAATCCTGCGCGCAATACCCGCGAAACCCTGCTGCTGCCCATCGCCGGCCTCAAGCAACTGCAACAGCCGGGCGTGTACCTGGCGGTGATGCGCGCTTCGGGCACCTACAACTATTCGCAACCGGCCACGCTGTTTACCCTCAGTGATATCGGCCTGTCGGTACACCGTTATGCCAACCGCCTGGATGTGTTTACCCAGGCACTGGAAGGCGGCAAGGCGCTGGATGGCGTCGAGCTGGAAGTCCTCGATGCCGAAGGCCGCGTGCTGGGCCAGGGCAAGACCGAGAAGGGCGGCCACGCCGAACTGCCACTGCCGAAAAAGGCCCAGGTGCTGCTGGCCAAGCAGGGCGAGCAAACCAGCCTGTTGCGCCTCGACAGCGCGGCGCTGGACCTGGCCGAGTTCGATATCGGCGGCCAGCCCGCACACCCGTTGCAGTTCTTTGTGTTCGGCCCGCGCGACCTGTACCGCCCTGGCGAAACCGTGCTGCTCAACGCCCTGCTGCGTGACAAGGACGGCAATGCGGTCAAGCCGCAACCGGTGAGTGTCGAAGTGCGCCGCCCGGATGAACAGGTCAGCCGCAAATTTGTATGGGAGGCCGATGCCTCGGGCCTCTATCAATACCCCCTGCAACTGGCCGGCGAAGCGCCGACCGGGCGCTGGCAACTGGTGTTCGACCTGGGTGACGGCAGGCCGCAGCTGTATGAGTTCCTTGTCGAGGACTTCCTGCCCGAGCGCCTGGCCCTGGAGCTCAAGGGCAGCGACACGCCCTTGAGCCCGGCGGACAACGCCGTTATCCAGGTCAACGGCCGCTACCTCTATGGCGCCCCGGCGGCGGGTAATCGCCTGAGCGGGCAAGTGTATGTGCGCCCGCTGCGCGAGGCGGTCAAAGCCCTGCCAGGCTATGAGTTTGGCTCGGTAACGGAAGAAGAACTGAGCCAGGATTTTGAGCTGGACGAAAGCGTGCTCGATGCCCAGGGCCAGGAAAAACTGACCCTGGAAAGCAAGTGGAGCGAGGCCAAGTCGCCATTGCAACTGATCGTGCAGGCCAGCCTGCAAGAGTCCGGCGGGCGCCCGATCACCCGGCGCCTGGTGCAACCGGTCTGGCCGGCCGAGCAACTGCCCGGCCTGCGCGGCCTGTTCGAGGGCAAGGAAACCGATGGCGATGGCCCCGCGGAATTCGAGGTGCTGCTGGCCAACCAGGACGGTCAGAAACTCGCGGCCGACAACCTCAAGGTGCGCCTGATCCGCGAGCGCCGCGACTACTACTGGAACTACTCGGACAACGACGGCTGGAGCTATCACTACAACGAGAAATTCCTCAACCTCGATGAGCAGACTGTCAACATCAAGGCCGGCGACACGGCCAAGGTCAGCTTCCAGGTGGAGTGGGGCCCGTACCGCGTTGAAGTCGAAGACCCGCAGACCGGGCTGATCAGCAGCAAGCGTTTCTGGGCCGGCTACCAGGCTCAGGACAACACCGAAGGCGGCGCCGTGCGCCCGGACCAGGTCAAGCTGGCGCTGGACAAACCGGCGTATGGCGATGGCGACACGGCCAACGTCACCGTCACCCCACCGGCGGCCGGTAAAGGCTACCTATTGGTGGAGTCCAGCGAAGGCCCGTTGTGGTGGCAAGAGATCGAGGTGCCGGCCGAAGGCAAGAGCTTTGCGGTGAAGCTCGACCCGAAATGGTCGCGCCATGATCTGTATGTGAGTGCTCTGGTGATCCGTCCCGGCGAGCGCAAGGCCAATATCACCCCCAAACGCGCAGTGGGCTTGCTGCATCTGCCGTTGGACCGTACTCAGCGCAAGCTGGGCCTGACCCTGACGGCGCCGGAAAAAATGCGCCCCAAGCAGCCACTGACGGTCAAGGTCGCGGCAAAAAATGCCGATGGCAGCGTGCCCAAACAGGTGCATGTGCTGGTGGCGGCGGTGGACGTGGGCATCCTCAACATCACCGAATACCCGACGCCGGATCCGTATGCCAGCCTGTTCGGTCGCAAGGCCTACGGGGTGGACCAGTTCGATATCTACGGGCAGTTGATCGAAGCCGGCCAGGGGCGCCTGGCCAGCCTGGCCTTTGGCGGTGACGCGGCGCTGGCCAAGGGCGGCAAGCGCCCGGACACCAGCGTCACCATCGTCGCCCTGCAAAGCGCGCCGGTGACCTTGAACGACCAGGGCGAGGGCGAAGTCAGCGTGAATATCCCCGACTTCAACGGCGAGTTGCGCCTGATGGCCCAGGCCTGGAGCGATGACCGCTACGGCATGGCCGAAGCCAAGACCGTGATCGCCGCGCCGTTGATTGCCGAGCTGTCGGCCCCGCGCTTCCTCGCGGGCGGCGACCAGACGCGCCTGGCGCTGGACCTGTCCAACCTGTCGGGCAAGGCACAGAAGTTGGATGTGCAACTGACTGCCGAAGGGCAGTTGACCCTGCTGGGCGAGCCATCGCAAAGTGTGCAACTGACCCAGGGCCAGCGCACCACCTTGCAGATTCCGGTGCGCGCACTGGGCGGTTTTGGCCAGGGCAAGCTCAAGGTCACGGTCAATGGCCTGGACCTGCCGGGCGAGAACCTGCCGGCGTTTACCCGCGAATGGACATTGGGCGTGCGCCCGGCTTATCCGGCGCTGCTCAAGCAATACCGCGCGGTGCTCAAGGACGAGGCCTGGAGCCTGCCGGACAGCGAGCTGGCCCTGTTTGAACCGGCCGGGCGTGAGGCGCTGTTGAGCCTATCGAGCCGCCCGCCGTTGAACCTGGGCGAGCAGATTCGTGCGCTCAAGGCCTACCCGTATGGCTGCCTGGAACAAACGGCCAGCGGCCTGTACCCATCCCTTTATGCCGATGCCGCCGTACTGACGCGCCTGGGCCTGACCGGCGAGCCGGATGCCGAGCGCAAGCGCAAGATCGAACTGGGTATCGAGCGCCTGCTGGGTATGCAGCGCTATAACGGCAGCTTTGGCTTGTGGGGCGCGGATGGCGATGAGGAATACTGGCTGACGGCCTATGTCACCGACTTCCTGCTACGCGCCCGCGACCAGGGTTTTGCCGTACCGCCCGAGGCGCTGAAAAAGGCCAGCGAACGCCTGCTGCGTTATGTGCAGGAGCGCAACCTGATCGAGGTCGACTACAGCGACAATGCCGACCACACGCGTTTTGCCGTACAGGCCTATGCCGGCCTGGTGCTGGCGCGCACCCAACAGGCCCCGCTGGGCGCGTTGCGCAGCCTGTTTGAACGCCGCAGCGATGCGCGTTCCGGCCTGCCCCTGGTGCAGTTGGCGATTGCCTTGCAGAAGATGGGCGACCAGCCACGTGCCGACCAGGCATTGCTGGCCGGTCTGGCGGTGCGCCGCAAGGCCAATGAATGGCTGGCCGACTACGGCAGCCCGCTGCGCGACCAGGCGATGATCCTGGCCCTGCTGGAAGAAAACGACCTGGCCAAGGGCAAGCGTGAAGAACGCCTGTTCGAGCTGTCGGATCAGATGGCGGCCAGCCCATGGCTGTCGACCCAGGAGCGCAACTCGCTGTTCCTCGCCGGGCGTGGCTTGCTGGGCAAGCCGGAAACCAACTGGACTGCGCAACTGCACAGCGGCGGCGAAACCCGTGAGCTGAACAATGGCCAGTCCGGCCTGAAGCTGGAAGGTCCGTTGCTGGCTTCACCGCTGACCCTGCGCAACCCGGGCAGCGAGCCGATCTACCAGCAATTGAGCATCTCCGGTTATCCACAGCACGCCCCGGTAGCGGGCGGCGAAAACCTGAGCATTCGCCGCGAGTACCTGGGGATGAATGGCCAGCCGCTGAACCTGCAAAGCCTACGCAGCGGCGACCTGGTGCTGGTGCACATTGCCGTCAGCGCCAACAAGCAACGGGTGCCGGATGCCCTGGTGGTGGACCTGTTGCCGGCCGGCCTGGAGCTGGAAAACCAGAACCTGGGGCAAAGCGCCGCCAGCCTGGAAAACGCCAGCAGCCAGGTCAAGGAATGGCGCGAGTCGATGCAAAATGCGTCGATCAAGCATCAGGAATACCGCGATGATCGCTATGTGGCCGCGCTGAACCTGGATGGTTACGGCACCACGCACCTGCTGTACCTGGCCCGCGCGGTCACGCCGGGGACCTATCGCGTACCGCCGCCGCAAGTGGAGTCGATGTACCGGCCGAACTGGCAGGCAGTGGGGGAGACCCCGGCCGATATGGTGATCAAGGGCCGTTAAGCCCAACCCCTATAGGAACTGGCGGTAGCTTTATGTGGGAGCGGGCTTGCCCGCGATAGCGATCTTTCAGCCCATACATTCGGTGGCTGATACACCGTTATCGCGAGCAAGTCGCACCGCTGCTCCCACACAAGCCCGCTCCCACAGGGTCTGTACTTAATGCACAACCCAACTGAGCAGCCACAACCCCAGCATCAACCAGATAATCCCCATGATGATCGAGGCCCGCATAAACGCCCGGACTGCCGAATACAGCAGCATCAGGCCAATGATCAGGGTGATGATGCTGACGATCGAGGTATCCATGCCCAGGGTGCGCGACAGGCCATCGATAAAGTTGCCACCGGCATGGGTCAGGGCGCCGAACAAGCCACTGAGCCCGTCGACGATAAAGCGGATGATCGAACCGAGCGCCTGGCCCAGCCATTCAAAAAAGCTTTCTACCTGCATATGAGTTTCCTGATGAAAGGGTGGGCGTATCTGCCGGACCTGAGCCTTTGGTCGCCAATCCCCTGGGCGAGTTCCCTAGAAGCATAGAGGTTTGCCCGTTTGAATTTGCGAATAGTTGCACGCGCTACCCTGGGTAGCCTGTTGGTGGTGATCGCCCTGCTGTGGCTGGCCGACCGCCTTTGGCCCCTGCCGCTGCCCAAGGACGACCTGGCCCGTGTGGTGCTGGCTGAAGACGGCACGCCCCTGTGGCGCTTCGCCGATGCCAACGGCGTATGGCGTTACCCGGTGGCCACCGGCGAAGTCTCGCCGTATTACCTCGATGCGCTGCTGACCTACGAAGACCGTTGGTTCTACCAGCACCCCGGCGTCAATCCGCTGGCCCTGGTGCGGGCGACCTGGCAGAACCTCACCGGTGCACGGGTGGTGTCGGGCGGCAGCACCTTGTCGATGCAGGTGGCGCGCTTGCTCGACCCCCATTCGCGCACCTTGCCGGGCAAGTTGCGCCAGCTGTGGCGCACGGCGCAGTTGGAGTGGCACCTGTCCAAGGACCAGATCCTCAACCTGTACCTCAATCGCGCACCGTTCGGCGGCACGTTGCAGGGCGTGGCGGCGGCCAGTTGGGCGTACCTGGGCAAGTCGCCGCAGCAACTGACCCACGCCGAAGCGGCCTTGCTCGCAGTGCTGCCCCAGGCGCCGAGCCGTCTGCGCCCGGACCGCCACCCGCAGCGCGCCCAGGAGGCCCGGGACAAAGTGCTGCGGCGCCTGGCCGAGTTCCAGGTGTGGCCGCAATCGGCGGTCGATGAAGCCCTGGAAGAACCCCTGTTGCTGGCGCCGCGCCTGGAGCCCAGCCTGGCGCCGCTGCTGGCGCGCCGCCTGAACCGCCCTGACAGCCCGCCACTGATTCGCACCACTCTCGACGCGACCCTGCAACGCCGTCTCGAAGACCTGCTGTTGGGTTGGCGTGCGCGGCTGCCGGAGCACACTTCGGCAGCGATCCTGGTGGTTGAGGAAGAAAGCATGGCCGTGCGCGCCTACCTGGGCTCGGTGGATATCAACGACGCACGGCGCTTTGGCCATGTGGATATGATCAGCGCCCTGCGCTCGCCGGGCTCGACCCTCAAGCCCTTCCTGTATGGCATGGCTTTGGACGCGGGGCTGATTCACTCCGAATCGCTGCTGCAGGACGTGCCACGGCGCTATGGCGATTACCGGCCGGGCAACTTCTCCATGGGCTTTACCGGCGCGGTGCCGGCCAGTACGGCGCTGTCCAGCTCGCTGAACCTGCCGGCGGTGCAACTATTGGAAGCCTATGGGCCCAAGCGCTTTGCTGGCGAAATGCGCATCGGCGGCATGCCCCTGGCGCTACCGGCGCTGGCCGAGCCGAACCTGGCGTTGATCCTGGGCGGCGCCGGCAGCCGCCTGGAAGATCTGGTGGGCGGCTACAGCGCGTTGGCCCGCGACGGCAAGAGCGCGGCCATTCGTTTGCAGCCCGATGATGTGCTCAAGGAGCGCCCTCTGTTATCGCCAGGCTCGGCGTGGATTGTGCGGCGCATCCTCAGTGGCCAGGCGCGGCCAGACCGCGACCCCCGGGCCGAGCTGGTGCAGCGCCCGGTGTTGGCCTGGAAGACCGGCACCAGCTACGGCTTTCGCGATGCCTGGGCCATTGGGGTCGGGCCGCGCTATTTGATTGGTGTGTGGATCGGCCGCCCGGACGGCACCCCGGTGCCCGGCCAGTTCGGCCTGGCGTCGGCGGCGCCGTTGATGCTGCAAGTGCACGATGTATTGACCAACCGCGACAGCCAGCGCGGCATTACCGCGCCGGTTAAAGCGGTGCCGATGAATGTCGGCGTGGCGGCGATCTGTTGGCCCCTGGGCCAGCCCATGAGCCGCAGCGACCCCAATTGCCGGCGCCAGCGGTTTGCCTGGACGCTGGACAGCACCACGCCGCCGACCTTGCAGGCCCTGGATCAGCCCTTGGGTGTCGGCTTGATGGAAACCGTGTGGGTCAATGCCAAGGGTTTGCGCGTGGCGGCCAGTTGCCCGGGCGCGGTCTCACGGGACATTGCCCTGTGGCCGGCGCCGCTGGAGCCGTGGTTGCCGAGGATCGAGCGGCGTGACGCGCGTATCCCGGCGCCAGACCCGGATTGCCCGCCCCCGGCGCTGGCAGCGGCGTCGCCGTTGTCGGTGGTGGGCGTGCGTGAGGGCGACCAGCTGCGCTTGCCGGCGGGTAGCCAGCAGCAACTGCGCTTGAAGCTATCGGCGTTGGGCGGCAGTGGGCGGCGCTGGTGGTTCCTCAATGGCGCGCCGCTGGGCGACAGTGCCAACCAGGACAGTATCAATGCCAGCCTGGAGCAGTTGGGGCGCTATCAACTGAGTGTGCTCGATGAGGCGGGGCAGACGGCCAGGGTTGAGTTCAGCGTGGTCGATTAGACCGCCATCGCAGGCAAGCCAGCTCCCCCATGTTGATTTGTAAACACCGCCAAATGTGGGAGCTGGCTTGCCTGCGATAGCGCCCTGACAAGCGCCGTAAATTTATTTGCCATCCCCGCCTTTGAGCCCGAAGCTATACCCCTTCAGGAGCGCCCCATGAATCTCGAACACCTTACCGAACGCATGCATCGCATCCGCGATAACAACGACTGGAAACAATTCCACAGCCCGAAAAACCTGGCCATGGCCGCCAGCGTCGAAATGGCCGAGCTGGTGGAGATCTTCCAGTGGCTGAGCGAAGACCAGTCGCGCCAGTTACCCGCCGACCAACTCGCCCATGCCGGCCAGGAAGTGGGCGACATCGTGCTCTACTTGCTGCTGTTGTGCGGCGAACTGGGCCTGGACATGAACCAGGTGGTCAGCGCCAAGCTGGCCGACAATGAGCGGCGGTTTAGCCATGAGTGATCGTCATTTCGACCAGTTGGCCACGCGCTTTGCCGAGAAGATCTACGGTGGCGCCAAGGGCGCGATCCGTCTGGCAGTGTTGCAGGCCGACCTGGCCGAGGCTTTGCCGGCGCGGCCGTTGCGCGTGCTGGATATCGGCGCAGGCCTGGGCCATATGTCGTTGTGGCTGGCCGAGCGCGGGCATCAGGTGACCTTGGCCGAGCCCGCCGAGCCGATGCTGGAGGGCGCTCGCCAGCGGTTCGCCGAGGCGGGGCAGCGTGCAACGTTCATCCAGGCGCCGTGGCAGGACCTGCTGGGCCAGCTCACCGAGCCCTACGACCTGGTGCTGTGCCACGCCGTGCTGGAATGGCTGGCCGAGCCCCACGCGATCCTGCCGGTGCTGCACCAGTTGACGGCGCCGGGGGGCTGGTTGTCCCTGGCGTTCTACAACCGGGATGCGCTGATTTACCGCAACTTGCTCAAGGGGCACTTTCGCAAGATGCGCAAGAACGACATGGCCGGCGAAAAACACAGCCTGACCCCGCAACAGCCCCTGGACCCACGGGAGCTGGCGGCGCAACTTGAAGGCCTGTGGCAGGTCGAAAGCCAGAGCGGGGTGCGGGTGTTCCACGACTATATGCCGATGGAATTCCAGGCCCGTACCCATTTGCAGGACGTGTTGGAGATGGAACTCGCTCACCGTCGTCACCCAAGCTTTGCCGGACTTGGGCGTTATTTGCACTGGATCTGCCGTCCGGTTTAAGCGGCCCAGTCTGCGGAGATCGAAATGAAGCGCTGTGCATTGATCCTGCTGTGCCTGGGGCTGGGCGCCTGCTCCAGCCACAACCCGTATGTGGCGGCGTCCAAACCCATGCCGCCGGCGCCTGCCCAGGCGGCCAACACCTTTGACGCCAGCGCCTATCCGGCGCCGGTGCGCGACTATGGCGCCTACCGCAATTGGGCCTGGCGCAACGGCCAGTTGCCGGCGGGCTCGGCCTGGGCAGATCCTGCGCAGATCGCCGAAGCCGTCAGTGGCGCCCTCGACCAGCGCGGCCTGCGCCCGGTGCATGGCCCGCGCGCGCCGGACTTGCTGGTCAGCGCCGATGTGCATCTGGAGAAACGCCTGCGCCAGGTACAGGACGATTATGGCTATGGCTACGGTGGCTACAACCGCTATGGCAACGGCTACGGCATGTACAACTCGGTGCCGATCGTGCGCACCTATGAAGTGCAGGTCGTGGTGGTGCGCGTCAACCTGTTCGACGCTCGCACGGGCCAGCCGGTCTGGAGCGCCAGCGCCGAAACGGGCAGCCAGGGCAGCCTGAGTGAACGCGGCGATGCCTTGCGCCAGGCTGTGCAGAAGGCCATGACGGCGTATCCTCCGAGTTAACAGCTATTCTCATCTCAGATTGGGTTTGCCCTTTGGAGAACTACCATGTTGCGTCGTATCGCTTTGCTTGCTTTTGCCGTGCTGCTGGGCGGATGCCAGACCCATCAGGTCAACCACGACTTTGACGCCAGCCGCGACTTTGCCGCCTACCGCAGTTGGGCCTGGAAAGACCCAGCGTTGCAGTACCGCCCCGATGATCCACGGATCAAGAGCGACCTCACCGAACAGCGCATCCGCCAGGCAGTGGCCGACCAGCTCGACCAACGCGGCCTGCGCCCGGCAGCCCCCGGGGCCAAGGCTGATGTGAACGTGCAGGCCTACCTGATCGTCGAAGACCGCCAGCAACAAGTCACCACCCACTACGGCGGCGCCTGGGGCGGCCCGTGGAATGGTTATTGGGGCGCGCCGATGTACAACGAAACCCGCAACGTCACCTACAAGGTCGCCACCCTCCAGATCGACCTGCTCGACGGCAAGGACGGCAAATTGGTATGGCGCGGCAGCGACGAACAGATGATGAGCAGCTCGCCCAACCCACAGGACCGCAGCGCCGCGATCCGCGCGACGGTGACCAAGGTGCTGTCCAACTACCCGCCACGGTAAGTCGCACGCTGCGATGCGGGTGCTGCGGTGCAACAGGTACACCGAGGCGATCCCATCGCAGCCTCGCTGGGGCTCGACAGCTCCCACATTTGATCTGTGTTCCTTGAGACAAATTTGCAGGTGCCGCCGCTCCCTTGTGGGAGCTGTCGAGCCCCGGCGAGGCTGCGATGGGATCGCCTCGGTACACCCGATACCCCGAGATGCCCGCATCGCAGCTACAGGTGTTGCGTGTGCCCTTGGGCTTCCCGCCAGTCGCCAAACTGGCAACTTGCCAGCGCCCCCTGCAAGCCTTGTCTACACTGCTGTTCACTACAGGAGAGTAAGCGCTCGGCAGTTCGCCGGCAAAGGAGTGCTCGATGTCTCCCCGACTTCGTTCTGGCCAGCGTGGCGCAATCGGCCTGGTATTCGCCAGCACTCTGGCATTGGCCCTGGTGTTTCTATTGCTGGTGGTCGATAGCGGCCGCCTGTACCTGGAAAAACGCAAGCTGCAGGCCATTGCCGACACCGCCGCCCTGGAAGCCGCCAACCGTGGCGGGCAGTGTTCCGGCAGCACCACGGCCGTCGATTACGCCAAGCAGAATGCCACCCGCAACGGCTTCACCGTCGTCGCCAGCGACAGCTCCCGCGCACTGGCGGTGACTTGCGGGACGTTGCTGACCAATGCCCTCAACATCCGTGTCTTCACTGTCGATGCCACCAAGAACGAAGCCATCCGCGTTGTCGCTACCCACACGATCACAACCGGTATCGCCAACGGGGTGTGGCGGTTGTTCAGTGGGACGTATAACGCTAATACGACCTTGAGTGCGACGGCGGTGGCGGCGTTGGCGACCCCAGTGGCCGCACTCACAATTCGCAGCACCGCCGTGGTTGTGGACTCAGCCAGCAAGGCCTCTGTTCTCAACGCTTTGTTCGGCGGGTTGTTGGGCGGTGGACTGAACCTGTCGGTGGCCGGGTGGAATGGTTTGATTAATACCAATATCTCTCTGCTGAATTATCTGGATCGACTAAAGCTTGATCTGGGTCTGACGGCGGTTGGTTATACAGAAGTTCTTGGCAATACCCTCGGTGTCGGCCAGTTAATTCAAAGTGCGATCAATGTATTGGATCCCACTAACACCCTGACCACGGATGTAACGATTGTCGGCTTGAAAGCGCTCAAGACGGCAGCAGGTACTACTCAAGTGGTATTGGGCGATATTCTGCAGATTGCGAGTGGCACTGATGTGGCGTCTCTGGCAGTGAACATGCGGGTGTTTGATCTGATCGAAGGTTTTGTGCAACTGGCCAACAAGAAAAACGGCCTGTTGGCAAGTGTCCCGATTGACTTGCCTGGAGTGGCGCAAATCACCGCTACGGTTCAGGTTTTACAGCCGCCTCAATTATCTGCTGTTGGCAATCCAGCCAAAGCTGTAGCAGCAGGACATAATCCTGAAACCGGTCCGAATCGCATCTATGTGCGCACGTCTCAACTACGAGTTCTGCTCTCGGTCAACTTGCCCGTACTGAACACGGTCCTGGATTTGGTGAACGGCGTGACCGGATTGGCGGGCCCTCTGGCAAACACGGTGGGAGCGCTGCTACAGCTTGATATTGTGGGCGCGATCAATGCGCTGACATGTGGTTTGGGTGCACTGTGTACTTCACCCAACCTGCAGATTCTGCCTCCGCCTGTCCATGTGGATATTGCGGTAGAGGCTGCCAGCGCCAGTAGTTGGGTAACTGCCTACAGCTGCGCAAGCCCTACCAATAAAAGCCTGACAACCAGCACCAATACCTCGCTGGTCAATCTGAAACTGGGTCAAGTTGACGGCTTATCCAGCATTTTCGGCAGCAGTCAAGCTCCGCCCCAGATGGTTGTGAAACCCTTGAAGATTGTTGATATCGGTACTGAGTCATGCCGCCGCTTTCTGATATTCAATGACTGCAATGCCCGTATTCCCTCTGTAGGAGGTGGTATTGGGTTATCTGCCAATATCGATGTCGGAGGGAGTAAAAACCTTGCGCATACTTACCTCTCTCCCGATTTGCCGGAAATTTCGCAGCAACCGTTTTATTACGCTTACACCACCAGCAATATCGTTAGTGGGCTCACGGACCCTGCCAAGGGAGCAGCAGCGGGGCTTGTTCTAAATATGTATGGCCCGCAGCCCGGAAACGAAAATTTGCTAGGCAATCTTATTGGTGGTCTTGGAACCACGCTCAATAGCGTCACTTCCCTGCTGATCAGTACGATCAAAACCACACTGACACCGTTACTGGACTCGCTGATAAACACCCTCTTACTGGCCTTAGGCGTCGATCTAAATAAAGGGGATGTAGGCGCCAACCTGAGCTGCCAATCTGGCCACGCCTACCTTGTAATCTAACCCCCACCCACCACCGGCAATTCCACACAAAACCGCGCCCCATGCTCACTGTTGACGACGCTCAGGCGTCCGCCCATGTTTTCCACAATGCCGTAGCTCACCGACAGCCCCAGCCCGGTGCCGACGCCAATCGGTTTGGTGGTAAAGAACGGCTCGAAAATCCGCTCCAGCAAGCGCGCGTCTATGCCGCCGCCGTTGTCTTCGACCCAGATGCGTATGTGGCGGCTGTCGTGTTCGCTGTACAGCGCGATCCATGGGCGCAAGTCGTGGTTTTTTTCGTGCCGCGCCATCAGCGCGTCACGGGCGTTGACCACCAGGTTGATCAGCACCTGTTCCAGTTGATCGACATGGCCGTTGACCTGCACGTGCCCGTCCATGGGGGTGATGCGCAGGTCCACGCCTTTGCCGCGCAGGCCTTCGCCGAGCAGTGACTGGGTGCCTTCCACCGCCTGGGCCGGGTCGAAAGGTTGTTGCTCGACCTCCGAGCGGCGGCCGAACACGCGCATATGGTCCACCACCCTGGCCGCGCGCTGGACCTGGGCGTCGAGGCGCTGGAGTTTTTCGGTCAGGTAGTCGATCTGCACGTCGCCGTTGCCCAGGCGCTTGAGCATATTGACGATGGCCATGCGCATCACGTTCAGTGGCTGGTTGATCTCATGGGCCAGGCCGGTGGCCATCTCGCCCAGGGTGGCCATTTTGGCGCTTTGGGTCAGTTGCTGCTGGGAGCGGCGCACTTCGGTGTTGTCGCGGCCCACGGCCTGGATTTCCTGCAACTGGCCGTGCTCGTCGAATACGCCACGGTCGGACCAGACCCACCATGCATGTTCGCGTCCCGGCAGTTGCAGGCTGATCTCAGCCGTACTGACCGGGAATTCCGGGCTCAACTGGCCGATGCGTTTTACAAAGGCACTGCGTTGCTCCTCCGATAACCAGTGGCCCAGGTTGATCCCCGGCAGTTGTGCCGGCGTGCATTCCAGGTAGTTGGCCAGGGGCGTGTTGCCGAAGGTCAGGGTCAGGTCCTGGCGATAGCGGCAGATCATCGCCGGTGAGTCTTCGACGAGGAGGCGGTAGCGCTCTTCGCTGTCCTTGATCTGTTGCGCCGCCAGGGTCGCTTCGGTGACGTCCAGCCACAGGCCGACGGCTTCCACCGGTTGGCCGAGGTCGTCGCGCAAAAGCTTGGCTTCGTCCAGCAACCAGTGGTAATTGCCCTGGCGATCGCGCACACGGTAGCGACTGCGCACGCTGCCTTCGCGCAGCAATTGCCGGGTGCGCTCGAAGTACAGGTCGCGGTCTTCGGGGTGCACCCACTCCACGGAGGTGTCGTGGGTGCATTCGGCCAGGGTCCAGCCCAGCAGCGGCAGCAGGCTGTCGCTGAAGAAGGCCGGGTGCAGCGCACCGTTGACGTAGCGCTGCACGTAGATCACTGCCGGGGAGCTGGCGATCAGGTTGTCCAGCCGTGCATGGGCGGCGGCGGCCTGTAGTTGCTGGTTCTTGATGTCGCTGATATCGAGCATGAAACCGATCCAGCGCCGCTGCTCGCCGGCCCCCAGCACCTGGCCCTGGACCCGATACCAAATGGGGTTCTGCTTGGCGTCGCTGCGTTGCAGGCGCACGCTGGTCAACAAGGGCTTGCCCAGGGTCTGCAGGTCTTGCAGGCGGCTGTTGAGTTCCTGGCGGTCGGCGGGGTGGATCAGTTCCAGCCAGTTGGCCAGCACTTGTTGGGTCGGTGCATCTTCCGGGCTCAGGCTGCGCATCAGTTGCGGCGCCAGCAGAATCTCCTCGCCACTGGCCAGCAGTTCCCACCAGCCGGTCCCGAGCAGGCCTTGCAAGGCTTCTACCCGTTCCAGGTGCTGGTGATGACGCTGTTCGCGCAGGCGGCCGAGCAAGGGGGCGGCGAGGGCGGCGGCGAGGTTCAGCCAGTCACGCTCGCTGACGTCGGGGTGGCCGCTGTAGAACCCGCACAGTAACCAGGCGGCAACGCCCTGGCTATCGCGATAGGGCACCAGCAGGCCCTCGGCATTGGCAAACACGCTGTACAGGCGCGGGTGTTCGCTGCGGCCCTGGAGGGTTTTCAGGCTCAGCGCGGTGTTGCCGTTGAGGCTGTCCAGGCAGGTGCCGAGGCGTTGGCCCGGCTCCCATAATTGCGGCGCATCGTGGGCGCTGTAGCCGCTGTAGACCCGCCAGTCCTGGTCGTCGAGCAGGACCATCGCCACACAGGGAATGTGCCAGCGCTGGGCCAGGCTGTGCAGGTGCTCGCTGAACACGTGCGGCAGGCGCGTCAGGCTGCACACGCGCAGTTGCTCGCTCATCTGGCTGGCCAGTTGATGGTTCTGTTCGCGCTGCTGGGCCAATTGCCGGCCGTTCAGCAGGTCGCTGATATCCAGCAGGCGCAGGATCCAGTCATCGCCATCCGGCTCGATCCAGCCACGGGTATGCAAGATGTTGTCGCCGGCGCCTTGAAAGTCCAGGTCCAGGCTGTGGCGCTGCCAGTCGCCGGGGGTGCCTTCGATGCTCAGGGCGCCGGGCAGGCACAGCAGGTCGCGCAACAGCGGGTGGGGTTGGGCGCTGAGGTGGTAGGCCAGTTGTGGGTGCAACGCACGGCTGATCTGCAGCACATGGCCTTGCTGGTCCAGGCGCATGTGCAGGCCTGGGGGCGGCGGGTTGGCGGGCGTCTCCAGGGCGTGGACGCTGCTGCGGCCAAGCAGCCTGCCGAAGATTTTGTCACCGGAGTTCAAAATTGCAGGCTCGACTGGGCGTGCAGTGTGGTCGGCAGCCGGGGCACCGTGCCAATGCCCGGCAGCACAATAAACGGCAGGACGTTCTTCAGGTTGGCCGAGGGGTAGTTGATCTCGACGGTCAGCACGCCCGCAGTGTAGGTCGGGTTGATATGGGCCGCCTGGAACTGGAAGGTTGCGGGGATCCACTGCAATTGGCTTTGCACGGTCTGAGTCGCCCGCTGGATGAGCGCGGTGTTGTAGTTGGGGGTGCTGGGGTCCAGTGCCACGCTGCGGCGCACGGCTTCGGCGGTGGCCTGGTTGAACGACTGCAATAGCAGCAGCGGCAGGCTGTAGCTGACCATGGCGTAGAACACGGCAAAAAAAATCACGAACACCGCAGCAAATTCGATAGCGACGGCGCCTTTTTGCTTGCTAGGGAGGCTGGTTTTCATCACTGCGACTACCCTGACGGTTACTACCTGATATCAGCATAGAATCAATCAGCAAAAAGGGACGGTTTTTACGTGATCCAAGGCCTCGTGGTGTTGGTCTGGTTGGGCGTGTGTGCGGTGCAGGATATTCGCCAGCGGCAGATTGCCAACCGCCTGACCCTGGGCGCCGTGCTGCTGGCGTTGCTCTACCTGCTGTGGAGCGGCACGACATGGCTGGGGGCTTCCCGGGCTGAAGGGGTGTGGGCGGTTTTCCTGGCGCTGCTGTTGACGCTGCCCGGCTACGCCCTCGGGCGCCTGGGCGCCGCTGATGTGAAGTTGCTCGCGGCGTTGGCGCTGGCGTCGGATTCCACCTACCTGTTGTGGTCGCTGGTCGGCGCCGGCGTGGCGAATATGGCCTGGCTGGTCTATGGGCCGCGACTGTTGCCCCTTGCCAGTCAAGGCGTTAGAGCGCGCCTGGGCTATCTGGTGGTGGAGCCGTCAAGGAAACTGCCCTTTGCGCCGTTTCTGCTAGTGGGTTTTACCCTGGCCTGGTTGTGGCTCCATTAGTCGTGGGCGCTCTGTAGCGCTATATACATAGTCGGAAAGTACGTCTAAGTTTATTTACACAAGCAAGTAGGAAGGTTCTTCGGAACGGATAGGTCAATCTTTGGCTTGCCAGGCATGGAGTAGCGCGTGAACAAGCTTACGTCTGCAGTAAAAGTGCTCGTGGTCGACGATCAGCCGCTGATTGTGGAGGAGCTTTGCGAATTTCTTGAAAGCAGCGGTTATCGCTGTGTCCCGTGTGGTTCCAGCCAGCAGGCGGTGCAACGTTTCAGTGAAGACCCGCAGATCGGCCTGGTGCTGTGTGACCTGCATATGCCCGACATGGATGGTATCGAGCTGGTGCAGGCCCTGCAGAAAATCGCCGGCAAGCAGCGGGCCTTCGAGGCCATTATGTTGACCGGCCGGGCCGACAAGCAGGACGTGATCAAGGCCTTGCGCGTGGGCATCTCCGATTACTACCAGAAACCCATCAACCTCAATGAGTTGCTCGAAGGCCTGCAACGCCAGGAAGCCGCCCTGGCAGAGCGCCACAAGAACCTGCATCTGGGGAATTTGAACCAGAAGCTGCAATATCTTTCTGAATCCATCGACGACCTGTACCAGGACCTGGACAAGGTCCGTCGCGGCCCGACGCCGCCAGCCGAGGGCGAGGAAGCCGAGCGCCTGGAGGTGCCGGCGATCTTCAATCAGCTGTCCCCCCGGCAACTGGATGTTGCCCGGTTGGTCGGCAAGGGCCAGACCAACTACCAGATTGCCTGTGAGCTGGGGATTACCGAGAACACGGTCAAGCTGTACGTGTCCCAGGTGTTGCGCTTGACCCATATGCACAACCGTACCCAACTGGCGTTGGCGCTGTCGCCGAGCAACTCGGCCTTGCGCCAGCGGGTGACGGCGCACTGAAGCTTTGCGTACAGCCATGTGGGAGCGGGCTTGCCCGCGATAGCGGTATGTCAGTGACAGATTTGCTGGCTGACACGCCGCTATCGCGGGCAAGCCCGCTCCCACAGGTTCTCTAGTGCCGGGGCTTATTTGCTGTCGTCCGAGCTGGCGCCGTCCTCGTTGAATTTTTCGGGGATCGCGAACTTTTTGCTTTCCATCCAGCGTTGCATGGCCAGCTCGCGCTCGGCAGACGTTGCCCTTTGCACCGTGGGTGAGGCGGCTTGCCCGCTGACTTGCAGGCCCAGCCAGTGCTCGGTTTCCTGCTGGGCCTTGGACGAGGGCCCCGGCTCGATGGCCAGTACCGTCAGGGGCAGGGCCAGCAGCGTCAGGCTGGTGAGGTAATGGATTTTCATCAGCGGCTCCTTCAAGCGCTTATTTGATCAGTACGGGCGGGGCATCGCTGGCCGCCGCCACCTGGCCCTTGGTTTTGAGTTTCTCGGCCCGGGCCTGGGCCTCGGTGACCTGTTCGGGGCTCAGGCCCACCTGGCTGGCCAGTTGCGCGGCCTGCCCCCAGTTGTCCTGGTAGATCAACAGGGTCACCAGGTTGACGGCCGCCAGTTGATCGCTTTGCTTGAGCTCCATGGCCGTCATGAACTCAAAGCGTGCCTCTTCCAGGCGCCGTTGGTGGAGGTAGACCACCCCCAGGTCGTTGCGGATTTTTTCATCGGTGGGCGCCAGTTGCGCCGCCCGTTGCATATGGGCCAGGGCCTGGGCGTTGTCACCCTGGGCCGCCGCCAGTTGCCCCAGGCCGTGTTCCCCTTCGGCCGCCATGCAGGTGCCCAGCAGGCTGCGGTACAGCGGTTGCGCTTCACTGCGCCCGAGCAGGCGGTAGACCTTGGCCTTGCGCTGGCGCACTTGCGGCAAAGACTCCGGCAGGCTTTGCAGGTTGGCCAGGCTGGCGTGCATCTTCCCTTCGTTGGCCATGTCGTCGGCCAGGTTCAATGACAGCTCCTGTTCGGCGCTGGGCTTGGCGCAACTGCCCGGGGTCATCAGTGCCGCCCAGGGCGTCTGGCCGTTGCTGGCACAGCCGCCGAGCATCAGCAGGCCCAGGCCTGCAATCAGTGCTTTCATCGCGCGCTCCTCAAAAACTGCTCAGGGCCCGGGAGATCGCAATGAATGCCGGCCCCCCCAGCACAATCAATAAAGCGGGAAACAGGAAGACCATCATCACCACCGACATCTTGGCCGACATCTTCGAGATGAACTCCTGCAAACGGGTCAAGCGGCGGTCGTCGAGCAGTTGCTTGAGGGCCAGCAGCGACTTCATGGCGCCGCCGCCCTGCTGGATCAGTTGCTGGAGAATGATGCAGGTGTCGGTGAACTCGTCCACGGCCAGCAACCGGGCGGTCTTGCCCAGTTCCTCGCCCAGCTCCAGGCCCGAGTCGACCCGTGCCAGGATCAACCGCAGTTCCTGGGTCAGCGCCGGCAGCAGGCGCTGCGCTTCAACACTGAGCACGCGCAGGGACTGTTCAACCGCCATGCCCGACTCGAACAGGATGCGCAGCAGCGGGATAAAGGTCGACACCTCGCGGGAGATTTGCTGCTGGCGGGCCTTGGCCACGCTGGCGAGGACGCGCTTGGGGATCAGGTAGCCCACGCCCAGGCCGAGCAGGGGCGCGATCCACGGGGAGTCGGCATTGGGAAAGAGCAAGCTCTCGCCCACCAGGATCACGCCGGCCAGCACCAGCGGCACGCCAATCTGGCAGGCGGCGAAGATCGCGCGTTGATTGGCCTTGCGCCAGCCCACGCGGTTGAGCAGGACCTGGGTTTCGTTATCCATGTTCACCGAGCGCTGGGCCAACTGGCTGTTACCAAACTGGTTGAGCAGGGTGCCGAGGCGGTCGCCGCGCACCAACTGGCCTTGCAGGCGTTGGTTGACCAGGCGCAGGCGGCGGCGCTGGGTCAGCCACTGGCCGACGATCAGCACGAGCGCAGCCAGGAACAACAAGGCACTGATCAGCAAGACCATCTCAAATACTCCGCAACATGCGCCACATCGTCAGGCAGCCCAGCACCTGCATGGTCAGCGCGGCCAGCAGCATGTAGCGGCCGCTGTCGTCGTTCCACATGGTCAGCAGGTAGCCGGGGTTGATCAGCATGAAATACCCCACCATCGCAATCGGCATGCCGGCCAGCACAAACGCGGTGACCCGCGTCTCGCCGGTCATGGCGCGTAATTGCCGGGCGCCTTGTTCCCGTTCGCGGATGACCTTGATCAGGTTCTCCAGCAAGTCACTGGCGTTGCCGCCGTAGCGGTGGTTGACCTTCAGCCCCAGGGCAAGCATGCGCAACTCGTCCTGTTCGTAGAATTCGGCGAAGTCATTGGCGGCGTCGGGCAGGCTGACCCCCAATTGCACGTTGCGCTGGATGCGTGCCATGGCGGGCTTCAAGGGCTCTTCGGTGCTGTCGATGGCCCCCAGCAGGGCGTCGGCCAGGGTGCGCCCGGACTTCAGGCTGCGCACGGTATGGTCGAGCACTTGCGGCAACTGCTCGATCATCCGCTTGACCCGCCGCCGATAGCGCCAGGCGATGTACAGCCGCAGCAACAGGGGCGGCAGCAAGGCCATGGCGAGCAGGCCGGCCCAGCTCCACACCAGGAACCCAAGGGCTGCGCCCAGCATCCAGCCGGTCAGCCACAGGCCCAGGCGGTCGGTGGGCTTGCCCAGGCCCGCGCGCTGGAACATGTGCTCCAGGCCGACCCAATGGCCGCGCTCTTCGGCCAACAACGGCTGGCCTTTGGCGAGCCGCTCCAGGACCCGGTCGGTTTGCGCCTGGTGCAGGCCACTGAGGAACAGGTGCACCGACACGCCAATCAGGATCACGCAGCTGAACATCAGGATGGCGCCGGTCATGGTGACGCTCCTATAGCGGCAGGGCGGATTCGCGGCGCAGCTTGTCACCCGCCGGGTTGATGGCCTCGCGCAGGAAGCCGAAGCCGGTGCGCCGGTCATGGCGGAACAAGGTGTTGGTGACATACACGTCATCGCGCACCCCCACCACTTCCACCACTTCACTGACGCAACGCCGGCCATCGGGCAGGCGCGTCAACTGGATCACCACATCCAGCGCTGCGCAGATCATCTGGCGCAGGGTTTTCTCCGCGATCGCGCGGCCGGTCAGGCCCACCAGGGTTTCCAGGCGCAACAGCGCGTCCTGGGCATTGTTGGCGTGCACGGTACTCATGGAACCGTCGTGGCCAGTGTTCATGGCGGTCATCACATCCAGCACTTCCACACCGCGGATCTCGCCGAGGATGATGCGGTCCGGGCGCATCCGCAGGGCGTTGCGGATCAGGTCGCTGGCCTTCACCTCGCCGTGCCCTTCGGCATTGGGCGGGCGGGTTTCCAGGCGGACCACGTGGGGGTGGCCCAGTTGCAGTTCGGCGACGTCTTCGATGGTCACCAGGCGTTCATGGGGGTTGATCAACTGGCTGAGAATATTGAGCAGGGTGGTCTTGCCGGTGCCGGTGCCGCCGCTGATCAGGATATTGCAGCGCTTGCCCACCGCCTCCTGGAAAAACTCGAAGATCGATTGGTCGATGGTCTGCATCGCCACCAGGTCGCTGCTCTTGAGCATGTCTTTGCGAAACTTGCGAATCGACAGGCACGGGCCGTCGAGGGCAATCGGCGGGATGATCGCGTTGACCCGGCTGCCATCGGGCAGCCGGGCATCGACCATCGGCGATGATTCATCCAGGCGCCGGCCCAATGGTGCGAGGATGCGTTGCATGACCCGCTCCACATGGTGGGCGTCGATAAAGCGCAGGTCGCTCTGGTGCAACAGGCCGTCCCGTTCGACAAACACCCGGTGCGGGCCGTTGACCAGGATCTCGGTCACCGAGGGGTCGCGCAACAGTACTTCCAGCGGGCCGAAGCCGGTCAGCTCATCGACGATTTCCTCGGCCAGGCGCTCCATTTCATAGCGGGAAATCGCCAGGTGCATGCGCGTGATGTATTCGGACACCTTGTCGATGACAAATTGCGCCAGGGATTGGCGCGACCCCTCCAGCAGGTTTTTCCCCGACTCTTCGATGGCGTCGATGATGTAGCGGTGCAGCACCAGTTTCAGGCCGTCGTTATCCACGGCGCTACCCAGCCCGCGAGCGGGTGTGCCGAAGAGGTTTTCGCCGCTCATTTGGCGCTCCCCAACAGCCGCGTGAACCAGCGGGGGGAAGGTTTTTCCAGGCCCTCGGTACGTTTGGCCAGGCGCTCGCCGAGGGTCTTGAGGTGCTGCGTCAGGGGTTCTCGCGGCGCCAGGCTGAACAGGGTCTGCCCCTGGTTCTTGGCATTCAGGCGGACCTCGGCGCTGAGCGGCAACACCGCGATGGCTTCCAGGCCGAAGCTCTTTTCCAGGGCCTCGGTATCTGGCGCAGCCCCTTTGAGGTAGCGGTCGACCAGCAACTTGGCATGATCAAGCTTCATGCCTTTTTCCCGCCACTGATTGAGCACCGCCAGGTTGCGGCGGCAGTCGAGGACGTTCTGGTCGGTGCACCACAAAAGCTTGTCGCAGTGACTGACGAAGGTGCGCAGGGCTTCGCTGTCGCGCTGGCCGGTGAGGTTCACCACGATGTGCTGGAAGTGCTGGCGCAAGGCACTAAGCAGCATGTACAGCTCGGCGGCACTGGTCATTTCCAGCGGCTCGTCGCCTTCGCTGTAGGCGAGGATGCGCAGGCCGCCGTCGGTGGCGGTAAAGGCGCTGTTGATCAAGGTGGTGTCCAGGCGGCGCAAATGGCGCAAGGCATCGCCAAAGTTGAACGCGCTTTCCAGGCCCAGCAGGGCCAGGCTGTCGCCCCGGGGCAAGCCCAGGTCCAGCAGCAGGGTCTGTTGGCCGCTCTTTTGCACCACCATGGCCAGGTGGCTGGCGAGCAGGGCGCCGTCGGCATTGCCCTGGGTGCCATACAACACGGTGAGGCCACCCAGGTGCGTGTTGTGGGCCACCGGTGGCAGGCGCTTGCTCAAGCGCCGCACCAGGCCGGCGACTTCACTGGAGCGTGAGCCATAGGCGACAAAATCCCGCGCCCCGGCGCGCATTGCGTTGAGCACCAGTTGGTTGTCCATGCCGTCGCCCAGGGCGACGATCGCCAGCATCGGCTTGGCTTCCAGGGCCCCCTCGATCAAGGCGCTCTGGGCCACCACATGCTCACGGTCCAGGCCCACGAACACCAGGTTGGCGAAGGTCACGTCCACCAGGGCCAGTAGCTCATCGAGGCTGCCACCCCCGGCACTGACCACTTGGCCCAGGGGCGCCAGGGCGCCTTGCAGCCATTCCAGGTCGGTGGTGTTGCGGGTGATTGCCAGGAACGTCTGGCTCAGGCTATCGCTCATTGGGAAAGTCCTGTACGTCGGTCGAAGTTGCCGTTTTCCAGGAAGTACAGGCGATACCAGTTGGGGTCGTAGTTGCGCAGTTTTTCCCCGGGTAGGGAGGGCAGGCGGGCGTTGGCGGCCAGGGGTTGGACCAGGTGCGGGGTGACGATCATCAGCAGCTCTTTTTCCTCGCGGCTGACGTTGCTGTCGCGGAAAAACGCACCGAGGATCGGGATGTCGCCCAGGCCTGGAAACTTGCTGATGGTGGAACGGTTGTTATTGCTGATCAGGCCGCTGATCACAAAGCTTTCGCCATCGGCCAGGGACACCGTGGTGTCGGTACGGCGCACAGTCAGGGCGGGCACCTGGATGCCTTCTACCTGCAGGGCGTTGGCGTAATCCAGTTCGCTGACTTCCGGTGCCACCTTGAGGGAAATCCGTGTGCGGTCGATCACGGTCGGGGTCAGGGTCAGGCGGATGCCGAACTCTTTGTACTCGATGGAGATGGTGTTACTGCCGGTACTGGGCACCGGGATCGGCACTTCGCCGCCGGCGAGGAACGTCGCGCTGTGCCCACTCATGGCAACCAGGCTTGGCCGCGCCAGGGTGTAGGCAAAGCCGCTGCGTTCCAGGGCATTGATCATCGCCGAAAAGCGCCCGCCGCCGATGCCGATATTAAAACTTTCGTTATCCAGGGGCAGGGCCCCCCCGGCTGTGCGCGGGCTGCCGAACAGGAAGTTGCGGGTGCCGCCAAAGATCGAGGTACTGGCCTCCTTGAGTTTGGTGCGGCTGACTTCGACAAAGCGGATATCGGTCTGCACCTGGCTGGGCAGGGACGGATCGTCGGACGGTGCCAGGGCCAGGCTGGTCAGGCTGGAATTGGCCTTGCCCTTGACGAACACCATGCTCTGGCGCGGGGCGCTGGAGCAGTGGGTCCAGACCATCAGGCTGGTGGCCCCGGAGGCAATGCCGGTGAGCAGGAAGCCACGATCACCGTTGAGGTGCACATCGGCGATTTTCGGGTCGCCGATGGCCAGGCGGGTAATCGCCACCGGCGATTGCAGGGTTTGTTGCAAACCTTCGCCGACCTCGACCACGGCCGGCAGGGCGCCCAGGTTGCTGCAACTGTCCGGGGCGGCGAATGCCAGGCCAACCGGCAGGC
The DNA here is from genome assembly GCF_002699915.1 of Pseudomonas sp. ICMP 8385. NCBI lineage: Bacteria > Pseudomonadati > Pseudomonadota > Gammaproteobacteria > Pseudomonadales > Pseudomonadaceae > Pseudomonas > Pseudomonas sp. ICMP 8385. The sequence goes on from NZ_LKBY01000124.1 coordinate 240,028, forward strand.
CGGACAGCATCAGGGCCCAGGCCATGTGCGTGAACGCAGGTGCGAGACGATGGGGCATTCAAGGCATCCTTGTTCAATCAGGGATTTTGTTGGGTCGCTTGGTTGCCGCGTATGACCTCGATACCGGCGCGCCTGGATTCGTTGGCGCTCCCGGTTTGGGCGACTCTTTTGGGGGCGCCGGCCATGGCCAGTTGAGTGAACTGGTACAGCTCGCGATTGGCGCTTTGCAGCTTGGCGGGGGCCTCGTTATTGCCGGCCCAGTATTGGCTCAACAGCTGTTCATCGGCACTGCGTACGGCCAGGCGCAAGGCGCCGACACTGGTGGCCAGCATCAAGCGGCTCATCAACGGTTGCGGCACGGCCAGCACCACGGTCCGCGGCGGGCTTGCCTGGCGTTGGGCCTGGCGGGCTTTTTCTTCATCGGTGGCGGGCGGCGCAACGGCGGGCTTGCCATCGTTGGTCGGGCCGAGGTTATCGCCCACGCTGAGCAGGCGCAGGGCGGGCACGATGATCTGGGTCGAGGGCTCCGGGTTGGTGCCTTCCGGGCGCAGGAACAACAGCACATCCACATAATCCCCGGGGCTCAACTGGCCAGCCGCGCCGATGACTTCATCGACGGCCACCGCCAGGGCGCGTTCGTCAGGGCGGATCATCCGCGCCAGGGGGCCACCGGCATTGAAGCTGGCGTCATCCAGCCAGGTGCCGGCATGCAGGGTTCTCCACGGGGTGCGGCCAATGGCCTGGTCGAGGCGGGTCAAGCTGCCGGCCGGTGCCGTGCGCAGTTTTTCCAGGGCCAGGTCAGCGGCGGTGAGCGCCACATAGGGCGGCACATCACGTACCAGGACCACCACGGCTTGACGGGTCTGGTCCTCGACGGCGGTGACGGTTTTTTCCATGGAAACGCCGGATGGCAATGGCTCGGCCGCCAGTTCAGGTGGACGACTCAGCACCAATCCCCAATAGCCTGCGAACAGCGCACCGATTAATAACAACCCAGCCAGGATCATGCTGACACGACTGTTCATGAAGGCTCTCCCTTTCCTGTTGCATCACAGGCCCGTTTTTCCCAACGAGTTGATTTCGCAACCAGGCAGCTATGAACATCTAACGATTTGGCTATTTGACGGTAGCCGAGCTAGGACAAAATGCCATTAGCGATCGTGATTTATTTTGAAACGTTCGACCTGCGTCCTTAAGCCCCGGGGTGATGACGCCAATGGTGCGACTACTACTTTGTGATTAATCCGTTCTTACAGTTGTTGAGGTGGGGTTTGTTGACAATGCTCTAGTGGCACGCAGCAATCACCGTGCAGCACCGCGATCTGCGCCAGCAGGCACCAAGGAGAAGTCATATGTTCCTTACCGTCATGATGAAGCTCTACGTCCAACTCCAACTGTTCTTTCAGCGCAAAGAGGGCGCCACGGCGATTGAGTACGTGATTCTGGTCGCGGTCATTGCGTTGGTTGTGCTGGCGGCGGGGAAACTGCTTGGGCCTCAGATCGCGGCCATGTTCGCTAAAGTCGGGGCAGCGTTGACCTGATCGGCCGTGGTACATCGAGCATGCCCATCAGTGATTGTCGTGGAAGGTATTGCTCATGAACGCCGTTGCCGCGAGCCGCCAGCAAATCCTGCTGGTGGATGATGAAGAGGATGCCCTCGTTGAACTGGCCGAGTCGCTGGAGAACGAGGGCTTTGTTTGTTTCTGCGCCACCTCCGTCACCTTTGCCTTGCAGGAACTGACCCTGCACCCGGATATCGCGCTGGTCATCACTGACCTGCGCATGCCGGAAGAAAGTGGCATCTCCCTGATCAAGCGCCTGCGTGAACATACTTCGCGCCAACACCTCCCGGTCATTGTCATGTCCGGCCATGCCGAAATGGATGACGTCAGCGACATGTTGCGACTGCAGGTTTTGGACCTGTTTCGCAAACCCATTTACCTGACGCGCCTGATCGAGACCCTGGAGACTCTGTTTCCCCGGCGCAGGGAACAGATGAACACGCCATTGCGCCATCGTTGATCATTACGTATCGAGGAGAGGTCCCATGTTGTTTGCCCTGCTGTTGAAGTTGCATGTGCGGTTCATGCTGTTCCTGCACCGCAAGGACGGTGCGACCGCCATCGAGTATGTGATTCTGATTGCGGTCATTGCGCTGGTGGTACTGGCGGCCGGGAAGTTGCTGGGGCCGCAGATCACCACGTTCTTTGGCAAGGTGGGGGATGCCCTGACCTGAGTGCGCAGTGGCATTTCCTGTGGGCTTGCTCCAGATAGCGGTGCGTCAGTCGCCGAATAGATTGACTGACACACCGCAATCGCGGGCAAGCCCACACTACAACTGATAGCTGAAGCTCAAGGTATACCGCGGCCGCCGGTTAAAACTATCCAATGCCATATCCGACATCGGCTTGGCCGCCTCCAGTGCAATGTTGTAGTACTTGGCATCGCCAAACCGCAGGCCGACCGCCGCAGAGGACAGGTCGCTGCCCTTCACCGGCAGGTCGTTGAACCAGGTCCTGGCACGGTCTAGCACGATGTAGGGCTGGACGATCCTGACCCAGTCGCCCGCACGGTTGTAGCTGTAGTTGACCTCGTAGGCCACGCCCCAGCCCTTGTCGCCCGAGCCCTGGTCATCGGGGTAGCCCCGCCCGAAATTCTGCCCGCCAAACACCGCCCGTTCGCTGTCGGGCAGGGTGTCGTCGCTCCAGTACAGCGCCGCCGACAGCACGCCTTGCCAGTTGTCGAAGAACTTGTCGCTCTGTACCCCGGACAGGCGCAGGCGCAAGAAGTCCAGGTCGGATTTTATCCCCTCGAAGTCACTGCGCGTATTGGCGCCCAGGCCGTCGATGCCCTGGTACAGGCCGGCGCTGAGGATGCGCAGTTGGCGCTGGTCGGTCTTGCGCCAATCGCCTTCAAAGGCCAGGGCACGCAGGTCGGTTTCCACGTCGAAGCGTTGCGGGTAACCCACCAGTTGATAGCGGGTCTTGTCGTTGACCCCGTAGAAGCGTGTGCCGAGGGTCAGGGACTCGCCGGGCGAGGCGATCAGCGGATGGCTCAGGCCGATGGAGAAGCGGTCGTTCTCGCGGTGCGGCTTGAGTGAAAAGCCGCCGTCCAGGCGGATGTGGGTACTCGGGTCGCTGCGATAACGCGCGCCATACAGGCTCAGTTGCGTGCCTTCGGCATTGATGAACTGGCTGTAGTCGAGCCGGTAGTAATGCTCTTTGTCTTCACCCGGCGGGAACAGGCCGCTGAGGCTCAGTTGTTCGCCCATCGCGGTCTGGGAATTGCTGGTGCCGGCGATCAGGGCTTGCAGGCCGCCACGGCTGTTGTCGGTCATGCTCATGCTGCTGGTAAAGGGTTTGCGGCTGGCCTGGATATTCATATGGGCGCCGCCATCGGTCGTGCCCGGTGGCGGTACTTGTGCCTGCAGGGTCACGCCGGGAATCCGTCCCATCAAGGTGGTGTAGCGCTCGAAGGTCTTGCGGGTCAGCGGGCGTTCGGCCTGGAGTTTTTGCGCCAGCTTGTCGATGTAGGCCGAGACCGGACCAATGTCGCCCTGCACCTGGTAGTCCTTGATATACCCCTCCACCAAGACCACGCGCACCAGGCCCTGTTCAAAGCGCTGGTCGGGCAGGAAGGCGTAGGACAACAGGTAGCCATCCTGCTGATAGCGACGGGTGATGCTGCGGGTGGCTTCGATCAGCTGGGCGAGGTTGGTTTCGTGGCCAATCAACGGCTCGAACACCTGGGCGACGTCCTTTAGCGGGTACACCGTGCCGCCTTCGATCTGCAGCTTGCCGATGGTGACCCTGGTGTCCATCAGCAACGGTTGCGCTTGTGCGGCTGGGGGCTGCGGCAATTGGGTCTGGGGCGTCACCGGGCGGTAGGCGTCGGCGGGCAGGTTGGGGACGGGGAGGTTGCGGATGGTGTCGTTGCTGTTGAGGAAGCTGGGTAGGGTCTCGGCCTGGACGTAAGCGCTGAGGGTGAGCAATAACAACGGCGTCAAAACGCGCATAGGACACTCCATGGTCAAAACTGCAGCGGCATTTCGCAGGGGCCCGCCGGGTTCTTGGACGCGGTTGGGGAGCACCCATAAAAAAGACGAGAGTCCCATTGGAATCTCTCGTCTCAACCAAGCGTAGGCGCTGTAGGGGAGGCCGTCTAATGGGCCAGGTGTAATTCTTCTATTGGCCGGTCAGGCCGCCGAGCAGGCCTGTGGTACTGGTGGTACCACCGGTGACTGCGCCGCCCAGCGAGGTGACCACCCCGCCCACGGTGTTGACGGTTTGCCCCAGGGTGTTGGTGATGGGGCTGGTGTTGGTGGCGGTGATGCTGGTGCCGAGGCTGCTGACCGCCCCGCCTACTTGAGTCACCAGGCTGTCGACCGGTGTACCGATGCCGGTGGTGGTGCCGGTATCCAGGCCGCTGCCGATGTTGGTCACTACGCCACCCACCAGTTCCGGCAGGCCGGAAGTCGGGCTGGTACCGGCAGAGGGCGACACCAGGCCGCCGGAAGTGCCCGCCACTGTGCCTGTACCGCCGAGTACACTGCTTACGACGCCGGTGACAGGGTTGCCAGTACCGCCGGCGTCAGCCACTTGCCCACTGAGGCTGGTGACGGTTGAGCCGACTTGATCCAGCAGGCCATTGAGCGGGGTGCCCAGGCCGGTGGCTGTGCCGAGGTTGCCTGTGGTGTTTTCAACCAGCGAGACCACCGGCACCAGGACGTTGCCGCCCAGGGTGCTGGTGACCGATCCCAGGGGGCCAGTGGTGCTGGCAGTACTCAAGGTATCGCCGAGCATGGTGACGGTTTGGCCCACCCCGTCGACCACGCCACCGACAGTGCCGCCGACACCCCCGGCCAGCCCGCCGACGACCGGGATGCCACCCAAGGTGGTGGACAGGGATTGGCCCGTGGTCGAAACACCGGCGCCCAGATCGGCGACTGCGTTGCCCACACCGGCCACGGTAATGCCCAGGGAGTTGCTGTTGGTGCCCAGGGAGCCGAGGCCATCGGTCAGGCCATCACTGACGCTGCCAACGGCGGTGCCCACGCTGGTCACCAGCCCGCCGGCGGTGACGCCGACCACTGGAACGCCGCCAACGGTTGTGCCGATACCACCAATGGCGGTGCCTACGTTGCCGAGGGTATCGCCCAGGTTGGCGGCAATCTGGCCAGTGACCAAGGGGGTGGTGGTCGAGCCAGTACCACCATCACCACCACCGGTTCCGCCACCCGTGCCGCCGCCAGTACCACCACCGGTTCCGCCGCCCGTGCCGCCACCGGTACCACCGCCGGTTCCGCCACCCGTGCCGCCACCGGTACCACCGCCGGTTCCGCCACCGTCGCCACCACCAGTACCACCACCGGTGCCGGCATCCGGGGAGGAGGAAGCAACGCTGCTCTTATGACCGCCACCACCACTGCTGCAGCCTCCCAGGCTCATTGCCAGGATAAGGGCCAATGCAGTACTTGCCTTCCACAACACGACTTGAGTTTTCATGATGAGTTCCTTAGCACCTGGTACAGCCTTTGTTGGTTTCGCACGTTCGTCTGTTCTGCGGCAGGCAATACATGCGTCCGTTGTGGCTATAACAGTCTTCGGGACTCTTTATCGCAACGCTCAACTTGGTATTAACGATTTATATACTGGCGTGGGTATGCGTCTTGGTGATTAATACCAAAGGTATATAAAGTGGTTTTTTGTTTGTGGGAGTGTGATGTAAATCAACTAGTTGAATAAATTAGCGGGCTATCAAGAGCCCGCTATAACTTAGGGTGTATATATACAATTAATCAGCGAGTCGCCTCTGTTTCAGGCAATGGGTTGCCACTTGCCGAGCATATGTTCGATATCGCCAGGCCCCTTGAGTTGCAACTCGCCGCTGGAGCCGGGCGCACTGGTCAACAAGATGACCTCCCCAGGCAGGCGCACAGGTTTCTTGAACTCAACGTAGATCTCGATATTCGCCGCCGGCAGATGTTCATCCAGGGCTGCCACGGTGCGTGCCTTGTTCCACAGCCCATGGGCGATCGCCTGGGGAAAACCGAACAGCTTGGCGGTGAGGGCGCTCAAGTGGATCGGGTTGTAGTCGCCGGATACCCGAGCGTAGCGCCGGCCGATATCGGACGGTGCCTGCCAGCGGCTCAGCTCGCTGACCCTATTGGGCGTGGGCAGGGATTCTGGCGCCAGGCCTTCGAGTTTCACCCCGCGACAAAGCATTTGGCTTTCGCCCTCCCATAGCAAACCCAGGGAATCCTCGACGGTGGTGATCAGGTCAAAGGTCGCGCCCTTGGCATGGGCTTGCAGGTTGCGCGTATGCACACTGACCCGCACATCACTGACCCCGCCCATAGGGCGAAACACGCGGATACGGTTGCTTAAATGCACCAGCCCCAGCAGCGGGAAGGGGAATTCTCGCGCGGTCAGCAACTGCAACTGCAGGCCGAACGCCAGGATGTGCGGGTAAGTCGCCGGCAGCACCGGGCTCTGGGCAAACCCGCAGACCTTGCGGTAGGCCGCCACCGCCTCGGGATTGACCTGCACCCGGCAGTGCAGCCCAGAGTCGGGCAACGTGGTGCCGGTGATCTTGCGCTTGAGCGCGGCGCGCCAGTACAGCGGTGGCAGCGCCGGGCTGCCGGGTAAGGTGTGCCACAGCATGGTTACGCTCCCAGCAGGCTTTGCCCGCATACCCGCAGCGTCTGGCCACTGACCGCGCCCGACCCCGGCTGGCCCAGCCAGGCCACCGCTTCGGCAACATCTTGCGGCAAGCCACCCTGGCCCAACGAGCTCATGCGTCGCCCGGCTTCACGCAGGGCGAAGGGGATATGCGCCGTCATCTGGGTCTCGATAAACCCCGGGGCCACCGCGTTGATGCTGATCCCCCGTGGCGCCAGCAGCGGTGCCCAGGCCTGGGCCAGGCCGATCAGCCCGGCCTTGCTCGCGGCGTAGTTGGTTTGCCCGCGATTGCCGGCGATGCCGCTGATGGACGCGAGTACTACCACGCGGCCATTGTCGTGCAGGGTGCCGCTGTCGAGCAGGGCCTTGGTCAACACTTGCGGGGCGTTGAGGTTGACCGCCAAGACGGCGTCCCAGTATTCCGGGGTCATATTGGCCAGGGTCTTGTCGCGGGTGATACCGGCGTTGTGCACCACGATGTCGATGCCGTCCGGCAATTGCTCGATCAGTTGCGTGGCGGCGTCATCGGCGCAGATATCCAGGGCAATCCCACGCCCGCCCAGGCGTGCGGCGAGGGCGTCGAGGTCGGCCTTGGCTTGCGGCACATCCAGCAACACAATCTCGGCACCGTCGCGGGCCAGGGTTTCGGCAATCGAGGCACCGATGCCACGGGCGGCTCCGGTCACCAGGGCCTTGAGCCCGGCCAGCGGGCGCGTCCAGTCATGCACCTGGGTCGGGCAGGCGCTCAGGCGCAGCACCTGGCCAGAGATATAGGCGCTTTTGGGTGAGAGGAAAAACCGCAGCGCACCTTCCAGCTGCTCCTCGGCGCCCTCTGCGACATACAGCAACTGCAAGGTGCCGCCGTTGCGCAGCTCCTTGGCCAGCGAGCGGCTGAAGCCTTCGAGGGCCCGCTGGGCACTGGCGGCAAACGGTTCGCCGAGGCTTTCCGGGGCACGTCCGAGAATCACCAGGTGCGCGCTGTGATCGAGATTTTTCAGCAGCGGCTGGAAGAATTCGCGCAGTTGCTTGAGTTGGTCGGTGTGCTGCAAGTGGCTGGCATCGAACAGCACCGCCTTGAGCTTGGGGCCATGCCCGGGAATCCACGGCGTGGCCGGCAGCGGTTCGGGGCCGTAGCTGTAGATGGCCTCGGTGAGTTTATGGGCAAACCCCTGTACCTGGGCCGCGAGCGGGCCGCCGCCCAACAGCAGGGCGCCGTCCACCGGGCGCAGGCGTCCGGCTTGCCAGCGCTCCAGGCGTACCGGGGACGGCAGGCCAATGGCCGAGACCAGGCGGTGGCCGAGGCTTGAGTTGGCGAAGTCGATATAACGGTCAGACATGGAACGCTCTCCGGCTGCTGGGGTTCAAAGGGTGGACCATCAATAGGTGACAGTCGTTCCTAGTCTAGGCTCAGGATTGCACCTACCACCTAACCGGGAGCTTTCCATGACTCAGTTGCGCCGTGTCGCGATCATTGGCGGTAATCGTATCCCCTTCGCCCGTTCCAATGGCCCCTACGCCACCGCGAGTAACCAGGCCATGCTGACCGCAGCCCTGGAAGGCCTGATCGAGCGCTACAACCTGCACGGCCTGCGCCTGGGCGAAGTGGCCGCCGGCGCGGTGCTCAAGCACTCGCGGGATTTCAACCTGACCCGTGAATGCGTGCTGGGCTCGCGCCTGTCGCCACAAACCCCGGCCTATGACATTCAACAAGCCTGTGGCACCGGCCTGGAAGCGGCGCTGCTGGTGGCCAACAAGATTGCCCTGGGGCAGATCGAATGCGGGATTGCCGGCGGCGTCGACACCACCTCCGACGCGCCCATCGGCGTCAACGAGGGCCTGCGCAAGATCCTGCTGCAAGCCAATCGCAGCCAATCCATGGCGGATAAATTAAAAGTCCTGTTACAACTTCGTCCGCAACACCTGAAGCCGGAGCTGCCGCGCAATGGCGAGCCACGCACTGGCCTGTCCATGGGCGAGCATTGCGAGCTGATGGCGCAGACCTGGCAGATCCCCCGCGCCGAGCAGGACCAACTGGCCCTGGAAAGCCACCAGAAAATGGCCGCGTCCTACGCTGAAGGCTGGCATAACGATTTGCTCACGCCGTTCCTGGGCCTGACCCGTGACAACAACCTGCGTCCGGACCTGACCCTGGAAAAACTCGCCAGCCTCAAACCGGCGTTTGAACGCAGTGCAAAGGGCACCCTGACCGCCGGCAACTCCACGCCACTGACCGATGGCGCGTCCCTGGTGCTGTTGGGCAGCGAAGCCTGGGCCAAGGAACGTGGCCTGCCGATCCTCGCCTACCTGCGCGATGGCGAAGCGGCGGCGGTGGATTTCGTCAATGGCGCCGAGGGGCTGTTGATGGCGCCGGTGTATGCCGTGCCACGCCTGCTGGCGAGAAATGGCCTGACCTTGCAGGATTTTGACTACTACGAAATCCACGAAGCCTTCGCCGCCCAGGTGTTGTGCACGCTCAAGGCCTGGGAAGACGCCGATTACTGCAAGACCCGCCTGGGCCTGGACGCGCCGTTGGGCGCCATCGACCGCAGCCGCCTGAACGTCAAGGGCAGTTCCCTGGCCGCCGGGCATCCGTTTGCTGCCACGGGCGGGCGTATTGTCGCCAACCTGGCCAAGCTGCTGGACGCGGCGGGCAAGGGCCGTGGGCTGATCTCGATCTGCGCCGCGGGCGGGCAAGGCGTGACGGCAATCATTGAGCGCTGATCTCGGCTATCATCCGAACGCCTTCAACAATGACGGCGTTGTCGGATTAATCTGGCATATTGGATGCATTCTTTAGCAGATCAAAGCTCGTTACCCTCTCCCCGCTGTGCGAGGATTGCCGTATAACGAGTGCCATACGCGTGTTTGGTAATAAAGGACCCACAATAAAAGCTGATGAAGACTCCTAAACGCATTGAACCCCTGATCGAGGACGGTCTGGTCGACGAAGTGCTGCGCCCACTCATGAGTGGTAAAGAAGCAGCTGTTTATGTGGTGCGCTGCGGCAACGAGTTACGTTGCGCCAAGGTCTACAAGGAGGCGAATAAACGAAGTTTTCGTCAGGCGGCCGAATACCAGGAGGGCCGCAAGGTCCGCAACAGCCGGCAGGCCCGGGCCATGGCCAAGGGCTCCAAGTTCGGCAAGAAAGAAACCGAGGACGCCTGGCAGAACGCCGAAGTGGCGGCCCTGTTTCGCCTGGCCGGTGCCGGTGTGCGCGTGCCCCAGCCCTACGACTTCCTTGAAGGCGTGTTGCTGATGGAACTGGTGGCCGATGAATACGGTGACGCGGCGCCACGCCTGAACGACGTGGTCCTGGAACCGGATCAGGCCCGGGAGTATCACGCTTTCCTGATCTCGCAGATCGTGCTGATGCTCTGTACCGGCCTGGTGCACGGTGACCTGTCGGAGTTCAACGTGCTGTTGACGCCGACGGGCCCCGTGATCATCGACCTGCCTCAGGCGGTGGACGCGGCGGGTAACAACCACGCATTCACCATGCTGGAGCGGGACGTGGGCAACATGGCTTCGTATTTCGGGCGCTTTGCCCCGGAATTGAAGGCCACCAAGTACGCCAAGGAAATGTGGGCGCTGTACGAAGCCGGCACCTTGCACCCGGCCAGCGTATTGACCGGCGAGTTCGACGAACCGGAAGAGTTGGCGGATGTGGGCGGCGTGATGCGCGAGATCGAAGCGGCACGCCTCGACGAAGAGCGGCGCCAGGCGATCCGTGCGGCGGATGATGCGCCACCGGGTAAACCGGCAGAAGAACCGCCGCCGCCCTGGATGCAGTGATCTCCAGATTCATGGAGATCTAAACATGTGGGAGCTAGCTTGTGTAGGAGCTGGGCTTGTGTGGGAGCCGGGCTTGCCCGCGATAGCATCACCTCGGTGCAACTGATATACCGAGGTGCCTGCATCGCAGGCAAGCCAGCTCCCACATAAGCCAGCTCCTACACAAACCCAGTTCCTATACAAGCCCAGCTCCCACATTGGGTTTTGTGTGCAGTCAGTGGCAGCAACTGCCCGACGCCAACTCCTTGAGAATCGGACAATCGGGCCGGTGATCGCCCTGGCAGTGCTCCACCAGGTCCTGCAAGGTATCGCGCAACTGCCCCAGCTCGCGGATCTTGTGGTTCAACTCCTCGATATGCTGGCGAGCCAATGCCTTGACGTCGGCACTGGCCCGTTGCCGGTCCTGCCACAACTCCAGTAGCTTGCCGACTTCCTCCAGGGAAAACCCCAGGTCCCGCGAGCGCTTGATAAACCCCAGGGTATGCAGGTCGTCGGCGCCATACAGGCGATAGCCGCTGTCGCTGCGATGGGCCGGCTTGAGCAGGTTGATGGATTCGTAGTAGCGAATCATTTTGGCGCTCAAGCCGCTTTGCCGGGCTGCCTGGCCGATGTTCATGGGCGGTGCTCCTCCAGATCCTTGGGTTTCCAGGTTTTCAATAGCTGTGCAGGGCCGGTCACGCCCACGCGGGGCAGGGCGGCGGGGCCCCGGCGCGGATCGCCGCGCTCAAAGAGGTTGAATCCATTCATGGGGCAGTCTTCCAGGGTGAACTTACCTGTAGGATCAACCTTGACCCTGGGGGAAGGTCAAGCACCTTTACGTCTTCCTGTGATGAGCCCGGGTGGCGGGTCAATAACCCAGCTTCGCGGCCTTGAGGTACATGCCGTCGGCGCCTTGGGCAATGCGGAACTTGCGCACGTCGCCGGCGTTCAACTGGATGTCTTGGGCCTTGGGCGCCAACAGGCCCGGCAGGCAGCCAGGGGCCTGGCCCGGCAGCAGTTTGAGGCGCAGCGAGACCCGGCCTTCGGGGAAGTTGAACGAGGTGGCCTGTTCCTGGAACAGCCGCCCGGCCAGATGGTCATTGACGTACAGGCCAATCTCGCAGTTGGTGGGGACTTCCAGGCGCTCCCTGGAAATGATCAGCACCGCATAGTCCTCGGCCGCACTGGCCTGGGGGACGGCGGCGAACAGGCTCAACAGGCTGACAAGGCCAAAAAACGACCAGCGCATGATGAATTCTCCGGTTTCAAATCGTGGATGCTTGCAGCTTGGCCGACGCTGCCCTGGAATACCAGCCCGGCCGTTGTTTTCAATCCTTGACCTTGCCATCGTGTCAAGGAAGAAACTGGGGGCAACCTCATTCAAGGAGTCATGTCATGCAAATATTCAGCGTTGAAGGAATGACCTGCGGCCATTGCGTTCGGGCCGTAACCCAGGCGGTACAAAGCAAGGACCCGGCCGCCAGTGTCAATGTGAACTTGGGCGCCAAGGAAGTGGGCGTGGAAAGTCGTTTGTCGCCGGAAGAAGTGATCGGCCTGATCAGCGAAGAAGGCTACAGCGCCAAGCTCGCCTGATTATTTAATAGGTAGCGAGCTAACGTAATGTTCAAGGCATCCAAGCGCGGCTAGACTGTCGGGCTGCCGACTCTTCCGGATGCCTGATGAACCTTCGCATAATCCTTATTCTGGGGGCCTTGAGCGCATTTGCGCCGCTGGCCATCGACTTTTACCTACCGGGCTTCCCAGCCATGGCCGTGGCGTTCGGGACCGACGAAAAACATATCCAGTTGACCCTGGCGGTGTATTTCTCGGGCCTGGCGATCGGCCAATTGATCTATGGGCCGTTGGCGGATCGTTTTGGTCGGCGCGTCCCGCTGTTGAGCGGTGTCACCTTGTTCACTGTCGCCTCCCTGGCCTGCGCCTATGCGCCGTCCCTGGAGTGGTTGATCGGTGCGCGCTTCGTCCAGGCCCTGGGCGGGTGTGCGGGTATGGTGATTTCCCGGGCCGTGGTCAGCGACAAGTGCGACGCGGTGGGCTCGGCCAAGGTCTTTTCGCAGCTGATGCTGGTGGTCGGGCTGGCGCCGATCCTGGCGCCGCTGCTGGGTGGGGTGATGGTCAGCCTGTGGGGCTGGCAGTCGATTTTCCTTGCGCTGACGGTCTTCAGCATCGGCGCCGGTGTGGCGGTGGCGGTCGGCTTGCCGGAGAGTCTCCCGGCCCATCAGCCGCGCCAGCCATTGTCTGGGGCGTTGCGCCAGTACGGGCGCCTGCTGGCCGACCGGGTGTACCTGGGGTATGCCGTGACCGGTGGCGTCGCCATTGGCGGGATGTTTGCCTACATTGCCGGTTCACCTTTCGTGTTTATCAAGCTCTACGGCGTGCCGGCCGAGCATTATGGCTGGCTGTTCGGCACCAATGCCGCAGGTTTTATCCTGGTGGCTCAGCTCAATGCGCGGCTGCTGTCCAAGCGCGGCCCGGCGTTTCTGTTGACCCGTGCGGTGTGGGTCTACCTCGCGGCGGCGCTGGCGTTGCTGGCGGTCAGTATCTTGCAGACCGAAGCCTTGTGGCCGCTGCTGGTGCCGCTGTTTATCTGTATGGCCAGCCTGGGCTGCATCATGCCCAATACCTCGGCCTGTGCCATGAATGGGCAGGGGGCGCGGGCCGGCAGCGCTTCGGCGTTGCTGGGGTGCATCCAGTTCAGCGTGGCGGCGGGGGCGGCATCGTTGGTCGGCGTGCTGCACGACGGCACGGCCATGCCGATGGCGATTGTCATCAGCGTGTGCGGGGTGTTGGCGGTCGCCGTGGCGATGTTGACCCAGCGCCTGCAACGCCAGCGAGCCTTGCAAGCGCAGGTCTGACGGCGTTTTCAGCCAGTAGCGCGCTGCTGGCCTTGGGGAAAGCGATGGGGTGCCTGGATGCGGTTTTGCAGGGTGTCGGCAAAGGCCCGGGCCTCGGCTTCACTGCGGAAGGTAATAGCGTCCTGGTCCAGGCGGACCTGCCATTGGGTGCCTTTGGATTTTGCTAACGCTTTTATCAGGATCTTCATTGCTGACTTCCTCACGTAAAAGATTGCGTGGCAAAGGCGGCCAATATAAACCCGAATACGCTTACAAATATGACAAGGATCAAGTGTCTGACTAGCGGTGCCGTCCGTTACCTACAGCAATAGCGGACGACACTGACAGAGCCCGCCTCTTAGAAGCCTTCCAGCACAATCTTGCCCTTGGCCGTGCCGCTTTCCAGCAAGGCATGGGCCCGGCGCAGGTTCGCCGCATTGATCACGCCGAAGTGTTCGCCCACCGTGGTTTTCAGGGTGCCGGCGTCGATCAGCTCGGCCACCCGATTGAGCAGGTTGTGCTGCTCGATCATGTCGGCTGTCTCGAACATCGAGCGGGTGTACATAAATTCCCAGTGCAGCGACAGGCTCTTGCGCTTGAGTTTGAGCACGTCCAGCGACTTGGGGTCATCGATTAATGCCAGTTTGCCCTGGGGCGCGAGGGCTTCGACCAACTGGTCCAGGTGCTGGTCGGTCTGGGTCAGGCTGGCGACGTGGGTCACCTGTGGGTGGCCTACGCGCTTGAGTTCTTCGCTCAGGGGCTGGCGGTGGTCGACCACCAGGTCGGCCCCCAGGTCCTTGGCCCAGGCCTGGGTTTGCGGGCGCGAGGCGCTGCCGATCACCTTGAGCGCGGTGAGTTGCGCCGCCAGTTGGGTGAGGATCGAGCCTACGCCACCGGCCGCGCCGACAATCAGCAGGCTTTGCCCTTGATCGGTCTTGCCTTGCGGCACTTGCAGGCGCTCGAACAGCAGTTCCCAGGCGGTGATGGCGGTCAGCGGCAGGGCGGCGGCTTCGGCAAAGCCCAGGCTCTTGGGCATATGGCCGACGATGCGCTCATCTACCGTATGCAGTTCGCTGTTGCCGCCCGGGCGTACCAGGGAGCCGGCGTAGAACACTTTGTCGCCGGCCTTGAACAGTGTGACGTCGCTGCCGACAGCCTTGACCACCCCGGCCACATCCCAGCCCAGTACCTTGGCTGCGCCGTTTTCCGGGGTGACGTTCTGGCGGATCTTGGTGTCCACCGGGTTGACCGAGATGGCTTTGACTTCCACCAGCAGGTCGCGCGGGCCGGCGATCGGCTCGGGCAATTGGATATCTTGCAGGGACTTGGGGTCGTTGATCGGCAAGGCGGCGTAGTAGGCGATGGCTTTCATGGCAGGTTCCAGGCAGTGCGGAATGGGATGAGCCGATCATTGGCTATTTCTCTTGCAGATAAAAGCCGCTAAAAGAGCAGTCTCTTTCAATATATTTTTGATAATGAGCCGGGACGGTGGTCATGCTGCGTTTTGATGATTTGCAGTTGTTCGTGCGTGCGGCGGACTTGGGGAGTTTGTCGGCCGCGGCACGGGTCATGGATATGTCGGCGGCGGTGGCCAGTGCGGCGTTGAAACGCATCGAAAAACAACTGGGCGCGCGATTGCTGGCGCGTTCCACCCGTAGCCTGCGCCTGACCGCCGAGGGCGAAGGTTTCTTGCAATACGCCCGTGGCGCCTTGAGCCAACTGGATGAAGGCCGGCGCCTGCTGGCCAGTGGGCAGGACCATGTCAGCGGTGTCCTGCAGCTGTCGGCGCCTTCGGACTTCGGACGCAACCTGTTGTTGCCGTGGCTGGACGAGTTTCAGCGCGAGCACCCGCAATTGAGCGTGCGCCTGCTGTTGGGCGACCGGATCGCCGATCTGTTCCGCCAGCCGGTGGATATCGCCTTGCGCTACGGCGAACCCGAAGATTCGAGCCTGGTGGCCTTGCCGGTTGCGCCGGACAATCGCCGGGTGCTGTGCGCGGCGCCCAGCTACCTGGCCCGGCATGGCGAGCCGCGCCATCTGGAGGAACTGGCCCAGCACAACTGCCTGCTGTATATGCTCGGCAGCCGGGTGCACGATCACTGGACTTTTGAGGATGGCAAACGGGAAATCAGCCTGACGGTCAGCGGCGACCGTTTCAGTGACGATGCCGATGTGGTGCGGCGCTGGGCCGTGGCCGGGGTGGGCATTGCCTATAAGTCCTGGCTGGATGTCAGCGCCGAAGTACTGGCCGGCCGCCTGCAGTTGCTCTTGCCGGAGCTGCGTGGCGAGCGCACACCGCTCAATCTGCTGTGCGCCCATCGCGCGCAATTGAGTAAGCCGATCAACCTCCTGCGTGAAATGCTCGTGGCACGTTGTGGGAAGTTGGGCGCGCAGTTGCCTGAACGGCGGGGGACTACGCAATAACCTCAGGGAATTCAGGAAATTTCAGGCAAGTGCTGTCGCTGATTTGGCTGTAAGACGCCACGGAATCTGCTGCTTACACACTTATACTTTTGCGCGCAATGGAGCAGATCAACGATTTAACAGGGAGTGAGTACATGGAACAGGCACCTTGCATCAGCCAGATCGCCACCTTGCTGGCCGACCCTAAGCGCACCGCGATGATCTGGGCGTTGATGGACGGCTCGGCCAAGCCGTCCGAGGAACTGGCCATGCTGGCTGGGTTGTCAGCGCCATCGGCCAATGCGCATTTGGCGCGGTTGGCAGCGGGTGGATTACTGCGCATTGAAGCCCGCGGGCGCAAACGCTTCTTTCGCATGGCAGCGGCCGATGTGGGCGCGGCAGTCGATGCATTGGCCAGTACCACAATGGCCAGTGTGGCGCGCAGTGCACCCTGCCGCCCGGTAGCGGCGTTGCTGGCGCCGGCGACGTTGCGTCAGGCGCGACTCTGCCATGACCATCTGGGTGGGGAAATGGCGGCGGCCCTCTATCAACGCATGGTGCTGGCGAAGTGGATCGATCACTACGAACAGCGGGTCTATGTGACGCCCCTGGGCGCACGCCATTTGGCCGGGCATGGCATTTTTACCCAGGCCCTGGCCCACCAGAGTTACTCGACGATGGCTTGCGATTGTTTTGACTGGAGCGAGCAGCAGCCGCACCTGGGGGGGGCGTTGGGGGCGGGATTGTTGCAGTTGTTCATGCAATCGCGCTGGTTGAAACCGATCAGCGAATCGAGCGCACTGCAGGTCACCGAGGCCGGGCGCCTGGAAATTGCCCGGATGGCGGCTGTGTAGGAGCCGGCTTGCCGGCTCCTACAGGGATGGTCAGGGCTTGACCAGGCGTGCATCCAGGCTGTTTTGCGCCAGGCGGCGGGCCTGGTCCTGGGTCATGCCCAGGGCGGTGTGCAGCGCGTGGAAGTTCTCGGTGACATAACCACCGAAATACGCCGGGTCATCCGAGTTCACCGTGACCTTCACCCCACGCTCAAGCATGTCGAGGATATTGTGCTGGGCCATGTCATCGAAGACGCACAGCTTGGTATTGGACAGCGGGCACACGGTCAGGGGGATCTGCTCGTCGATGATCCGCTGCATCAGGCGCTCGTCTTCGATGGCGCGCACACCATGGTCGATGCGCTGGATCTTCAGCAGGTCGAGGGCCTCCCAGATGTATTCGGGCGGGCCTTCTTCGCCGGCATGGGCGACGGTCAGGAAACCTTCGCCACGGGCGCGATCGAATACGCGCTGGAACTTGCTCGGTGGGTGGCCCATTTCCGAGCTGTCCAGGCCCACGGCGACAAACGCATCACGGAACGGTAGCGCCTGGTCGAGGGTTTTTTCGGCTTCTTCTTCGCTCAGGTGGCGTAGGAAGCTGAGGATCAGGCCGCTGGTGATACCCAACTGCTGCTCGCCATCTTTGAGTGCGCTGGCGATGCCATTGAGCACCACTTCAAACGGGATACCACGGTCGGTGTGGGTCTGCGGGTCGAAGAAGGGTTCGGTATGGATCACGTTCTGCGCCTGGCAACGCAGCAGGTAGGCCCAGGTCAGGTCGTAGAAATCCTGGGACGTGCGCAGTACATCGGCGCCCTTGTAGTAGAGGTCGAGAAACTCCTGCAGGTTATTGAAGGCGTAGGCCTTGCGCAGGGTTTCGACGTCGTTCCACGGCAGCGCGATTTTGTTGCGTTCGGCCAGGGCGAACAGCAGCTCGGGCTCCAGCGAACCCTCCAGGTGCAGGTGCAGTTCGGCCTTGGGCAGGGCATTGAGCCAGTCGTACATGGGTGTGTTCTCATCAGGTGCAATGACGGCATTCTACAGGCCAGGGCGCAAATAATCGGTAAAACCTGACCGAGCGGAAAGCATTGTTCGTGCCTGCGGCATTGGGTGAATAAACTAAGATGTAACGAAACGTTAGCAAGATGCCGCAGTCTGTACCCCATCCATGATGGCTTCGCCGCTCGAAAGGCCTGCAATGCTCACATCCCTCAAGCAAGAAACCTTCCTGTGGCTGGCACTGATCGCAGCCATCGCCGCCTACCCGCTGGAGCACTGGCTGCTGCACAGTGGGCAGGCCACGGCACTTATCGGTGGCCTGGTGCTGATCGGCTTTATCGTCATGGCGTCGATGCGCGTGGCCCACCACGCCGAACTGCTCGCCGAAAAGGTCGGCGACCCCTACGGCACCATGATCCTGACCCTGGCGGCGGTGCTGGTGGAAGTGGTGATCCTGGCGATCATGATGAGCAACGAGGCCTCGCCGACCCTGGTGCGTGACACGATCTACTCGGCGGTGATGCTGGATATCAACGGCATCCTCGGCCTGGCCGCGCTGATGGGCGGGATCAAGCATGGGGAACAGTCCTACAATGATGATTCGGCGCGGACCTACAGCGTGATGATCCTCACCGCCATGGGCGTGTCCATGGTGGTGCCGGAATTTATCCCCGAGGCCGACTGGAAAATCTACTCGGCCTTCACCATCGGCGCGATGGTGGTGTTGTATGCCTTGTTCCTGCGCATGCAGGTGGGGCCACACAGTTACTTTTTCAGCTACAGCTACCCGGAAAAACGCCGCAAGCCGTTGCCGGCCGAACAAGCTTCGCCGGTCAGCCTGACATTCTCCATCGTCACCCTGGTATTTGGCGTGGTGGTGATTGGCGCATTGGCCGAAGTGATGTCCAAGACCCTGGACCTGGGCCTGGAAGGCACGGGCGCGCCGCCGGTGATCACGGCGATCCTGGTGGCGGCGATTTCCGCCGCCCCCGAGATTCTGACCGCCTTGCGCGCGGCGCTGGCCAACCGTATGCAGTCGGTGGTCAACATCGCGCTGGGGGCTTCGTTGTCGACGGTGATCCTGACGGTGCCGGTGATGGAAGCCATGGCGCTGTACACCGGCCAGCCGTTTCAGATGGCGATGACCCCGGTACAAACGGTGATGGTGTTTATCACGCTGATTGTCAGCGCGATCAACCTCAACGATGGCGAAACCAACGCCATCGAAGGGATGACCCATTTTGTACTGTTTGCGACCTTTATCATGCTGTCGCTGTTGGGCGTGTAGCTAGCCGGCGATCAACTGCCGCGCCGCCTGGCTGTGGTCGGCGATCAGGCCCTTGAGGTCCATGCCCTCGATTTGCCCGTCGATCACCCGCCACTTGCCGCCGACCATCACCCGGTCCGCGCGGTCGGCGCCGCACAACAGCAGCGCCGAAATCGGATCGTGGCTGCCGGAGAAGCGCAGCTCATCGAGCTTGAACAACGCCAGGTCAGCTTGTTTGCCCACGGCCAACTCGCCGATGTCGCTACGGCCGAGCAGTTGCGCAGAGCCTTTGGTCGCCCAGCCCAGCACGCCTTCAGGGGTGATTTTTTCCGCCCCGTAGCGCAGGCGCTGGATGTACAGGGCCTGGCGGGCTTCCAGGATCATATTGGAGGCATCGTTGGAGGCCGAACCGTCCACGCCCAGGCCAATCGGCGCGCCGGCGGCGATCAGGTCCAGGGTCGGGCAGATGCCGGAGGCCAGGCGCATGTTGGAGCTTGGGCAATGGCAGATACCGGTGCCGGCCGCGCCCAGACGGGCGATCTCATCGGGGTTGAAGTGGATGCCGTGGGCCAGCCAGGTGCGGGGGCCGAGCCAGCCGACGCTGTCGAGGTAGTCCACGGTACGCAGGCCGAAGCGTTGCAGGCAGAAGTCTTCTTCATCGAGGGTTTCGGCCAGGTGGGTGTGCAGGCGCACATCGAGCTGGTTGGCCAGTTCGGCGCTGGCGCTCATGATTTGGGGGGTGACCGAAAACGGCGAGCAGGGCGCCAGGGCAATCTGGATTTGCGCGCCGTCGCCGCGCTCGTGGTAGCGCTTGATCAGGCGCTGGCTGTCTTCAAGGATCACTTCGCCCTGTTGCACCGTTTGTTGCGGTGGCAGGCCGCCGTCGGCTTCGCCCAGGCTCATCGAACCGCGGGTGAGCATGGCGCGCATGCCCAGCTCGCGCACGCTGTCGACTTGCACGTCGATCGCCTGTTCCAGGCCATCGGGAAACAGGTAGTGGTGGTCGGCTGCGGTGGTGCAGCCCGAGAGCAGCAGCTCGGCAAGCGCGACTTTGCTGGCCAGGGCCAGTTTTTCCGGGGTCAGGCGCGCCCACACCGGGTACAGGGTTTTCAGCCAGGGGAACAACGGCTGGTTGACCACCGGCGCCCAGGCGCGGGTCAGGGTTTGGTAGAAGTGATGGTGGGTGTTGATCAGGCCGGGCAGGATCACATGTTCGCGGGCGTCGAAGGTGTGTTCGCAGGCCAAGCTCGGTTGTTGGCCGAGGGCGAGCACTTCGACGATCACGCCGTCTTGCAGCACCAGGCCGCCACGGGCATCGAGGGCATTGGCGGTGAAAATCGCGAGAGGGTTTTTTAACCAGATACGGGTCGCAGGCATTGGCCGGCTCCTCTGAATGATGGGTTCAGGTTTGCCAGCTCAGTGTTGCCCTGTCTGCTGATCCAGGGTCGCCGGTAAGAGCGAGGAGGGAAGTCTACGTGGAGTGGGCGGTGGGGTCTATCCACCGCTTATCTGCCACCGGCTTACCAGGGAATGGTCTGGCCCTTGTAGTTGACGAAGTGATGGCCGCCCTTGCCGGTGTAGGCGTTCACTTGCGCGATCAGGCCGCGCACGCTGGTCTCCACATCCAGGTCGGCCCCTTCGCCGCCCATATCGGTCTTGACCCAGCCCGGATGCAGCGACAACACCGTCAGTTTCTGCTCGCCCAGTTGCGTCACGAAGCTGTTGGTCATGGAGTTCAGCGCGGCCTTGCTGGCCTTGTACAGCGCAAGTTCTGGCGCATCGGGCATGGTCACGCTGCCCAGCACCGAGCTCATGAACGCCAGCACGCCACTGCCCTGGCGGATCTGCGGGGCAAAGCGCTGGGCCAGGTTGATCGGCGCTACGGCATTGGTGAAAAACAGCTGGCCGACTTCGGCCAGGGTGGCATGGCCCGGGGCCTGGTTGGCTGGGCCCTTGACGCCGGCGTTGACGAACAGCAGGTCGAAGGTCTGGGTTTTCAGGCGCTGGTTCAAGGCGATGACGGCCTGTTGGTCGTCCATATCCAGTTGCTCGATCTGGACCGGGCCCAGGGCTTGGAGGGCGTCGGCTTTTTGCGGGTTGCGCACGGTGGCGGTGACTTGCCAGCCGTCAGCCAGCAACTGCTTGACCAGACCAAGGCCCAGCCCGCGTGAGGCGCCGATGATCAATGCGGTTTTTGGCGTAGACATAAGGGCTTCCTTTGGCGTCGAGGTTCAGTGAACAACCTTATCAGGTTCAGCGTTGTAGCAGGATTCGTCCGCGGCTCAGGTCGGCTAACTGCGTTTGCAGGGTGTCGATATGGGCCTTGCCGAGTGCCAGTTGCAACTCCACGCCATTGGCGGTGAAGGTTTCTTCCAGCACCAGGCCGCCCAGTTCGGCGACACGCAGCTTGACCAGGGGCAGCTCGGCGAAGCCACAGGCGCAGCTCAAGGGCACACGGCTGATCAGTTCGACCCGCTCGGCATTTTGCAGGCATTTATTCGCGCCACCGCCATACGCCCGGGCCAGGCCACCGGTGCCCAGTTGGATACCGCCATACCAGCGGACCACCAGCACCACGACCTGATCGAAGCCCTGGGCCTCGATGGCGGCCAGGATCGGCCGCCCGGCCGTGCCACCGGGTTCGCCGTCGTCGTTGCTGCGGTATTGCCCGCCGAGTTTCCAGGCCCAGCAGTTGTGCGTGGCGTTGAGGTCGCTGTGCTGCTCGATAAACCCCTGGGCGTCTTGCGGGCTGGTAATCGGCGCGGCGTAGGTGATGAAGCGGCTTTTGCGGATTTCTTCGCGAAATTCGCAAAAGCCCGTAAGGGTGAAAGGCATCGGGTCGCTTCGTTCAGAGGGCCGGCTTGATGCCACAGCCTTTGAGAATAATGTGGATAAGGTTGTTGCCGGCGTCTTCCATGTCCTGTTTGGTCAGCTTGGTGCGACCGGTCACGCGGCAGATCTGGGTGGCAAAGTCAGCGTAATGCTGGGTGCTGCCCCACAGCAGGAAGATCAAGTGTACCGGATCGACGGGGTCCATCTTGCCGCTATCGATCCAGGCCTGGAATACCGCGGCCCGGCCGCTGAACCAGGTGCGGTAGTCCTGGCTGAAATATTCGCTAAGGCATTCGCCGCCGCTGATGATCTCCATGGCAAAGATCCGCGAGGCCTGCGGCTGGCGTCGCGAGTATTCCATCTTGGTGCGGATATAGCGGGTCAGTGCCTCGGCGGGATCATCCTCGGCGGTCAGGGTGTTGAAGGTGCTGTCCCACAGTTCGAGGATATTGCTCAGTACCGCGATATACAGCCCCAGCTTATTGGTGAAGTAATAATGCAGGTTGGCCTTCGGCAGCCCGGCGCTCGCGGCGATGGTGTTCATGCTGGTGCCTTTGTAGCCATGCCGGGCGAATTCGTCTTCAGCGGCCTGGATGATCGCTTGTTCGTTCTTTTGTCGAATGCGGCTGGCGGGTTTTCCAGCGTGGCTGTTGTGGGCAGGAACTTCGAGGCTCATGGAGGTTTCCGTGCAGATCGATGAATGCGATTGCTGCACAGATAACCCACCCTCAAGCCCCAGACAAGTCCCGATACGATAAAAGCGTCAAAGCGGTTCCAGCGTGTCGCTTTCCAGGGCTGGATTTGCGGCAGGCGTTACTGCCTTGGATTCCGGCAGGATTAGGCACAACACAATCGCCGTCAGGCCTCCGCTGGTGATAGCCGAATCGAACAGGTTTTGCACCAGGGTTGGCATCAGGTGCAACAGGTTCGGTTGCGCGGCGATGCCCAGGCCAACCCCAAACGAGGTGGCGATGATCAGCATGCTGCGTCGGTCCAGCGGGGCCTGCGCCAGGATGCGCACGCCGGCGGCGGCGACACTGCCGAACATCACCAGGGTCGCGCCGCCAAGCACTGGCTTGGGGATCTGCTGCAATACCGCGCCAAGCAGTGGAAACAACCCGAGGCCAAACAGCACCACGCCGATGTACAGGCCCACATGGCGGCTGGCGACGCCGGTCAACTGGATCACGCCGTTGTTCTGGGCAAAGGTGGTGTTGGGGAAGGCACTGAAGGTGGCGGCGATCATGCAACTGACGCCATCCCCGAGCACGCCGCCCTTGAGCCGGCTTATATAAGAAGGGCCGTTGATGGGCTGGCGGGCGATCATGCAGTTGGCGGTGAGGTCGCCCACGGTTTCGATGCTGCTGATCAGATAAATCAGCGCCACCGGCAGGAAAGCGCTCCAGTCGAAGTTGAAGCCAAAATGGAACGGCGTCGGTAGGCTGATCAAGGGCAGGTCGGGCAAGGGCTGGGGCACCAGCTTGCCGCTGAACCAGGCGGCGACGCTGCCCAGCAGCAGGCCGATGATGATCGCGCTCAGGCGTACCCACGGCGTGTTCGAGCGGTTGAGCAGGATAA
This sequence comes from Pseudomonas sp. ICMP 8385, assembly GCF_002699915.1. NCBI lineage: Bacteria > Pseudomonadati > Pseudomonadota > Gammaproteobacteria > Pseudomonadales > Pseudomonadaceae > Pseudomonas > Pseudomonas sp. ICMP 8385. Next base: position 263,243 of record NZ_LKBY01000124.1, read on the forward strand.
TCGTCAGCACCACGAACAGGCCCAGGGCCAGGTTGGTCGGTGCGCCAAAGTCCGGCGCATTGAAGCCACCGCCCAGGTCGGTGATGCCCATCTTGATCAGGCTGATGCCAATCAGGGTAATCACAATCCCGGTTACCAGCGGCGTGATGACCCGGCGCAACTGGCCGATAAAACGGCTCAACACGATCTGCACCAGCGCGCCGAAAAAGCACACGCCAAAGATCATCGCCAGGATATCTTCCGGGCTGCCGCCGCGCTGCTTGACCAGGAAACCCGCCGACAACACCGCGCCGAGAAAGGCAAAGCTGGTGCCTTGCAGGCAGATCATCCCTGCGCCAATTCCAAATGGCCTACGGGCCTGGATGAAGGTGCCGACACCGGAAACCATCAACGCCATGCTGATCAGGTAGGGCAGGTGGGCGGCCAGGCCAAGGGTCGAGCCAATGATCAACGGTGGGGTAATGATGCCGACGAAGCTGGCGAGCACATGTTGCAGGGCCGCGAGCAACGCGGGCAATGGTTTGGGGCGGTCGTTGAGGCCGTAGATCAGGTCGCTGGCACTGGAGGATTCTGGTGGCATGGCATGGGGACTCAGGGCTGACGGTTCATGGTCCCTGTGCCTTGCAAAAAGCTGTCCAGTTGCTCAGGTTTTTTGTGGGCCCCGTATCAACGGGTCGCGGCCAGGCTTTCGAGAAAGCTTTCCAGCACCAAATGGGGGCGACGGCCCTTGCGGGTGACCGAAGCCAGGCTTAAATCGTAAAAGCGTGTAGGCGGTTTCAGCGCGCGCAGTCGGCCTTGTTGCACCCACAGGCTGGCGTAGTGGTCGGGCAGGTAGCCGATATAGCGCCCGGTGAGGATCAGGAAGGCCATGCCTTCGCGGTCGGAAGCGCTGGCGGTGCAGTTGAGCGCTTGATAGTGGGCTTGGATATCGGCGGGCAGGCGGAAAGTCGGTGCGATGGCGTCCTGGCTATTGATGCGTTGGTCGTCCAGTTGCCTGTCGTCGGCGTAGAACAACGGATGGCCCACCGCGCAGTAGAGCAGCGAGCGTTCGCTGTACAGGGGTTGGTATTCCAGGCCCGACAGCGCGCTGGCCTGGGGCACCACGCCGACATGCAGGCGCCCGTCGAGCACGCCTTGCTCCACTTCGTTGGGGGCGATCATGCGGATCTGGATCTGCACGTCGGGGCCACGTTCTTTCAACTGCGCCAGGGCATGGGTGATGCGCATATGGGGCAGGGTCACCAGGTTATCGGTCAGACCGATGATCAGTTCACCACGCAGGTGTTGGTGCAGGCCGTTGACCTCGGTGCGGAAGCTTTCCAGGGCACTTAATAGTTGCAGTGCCGATTGGTAGACCTCGCGGCCTTCCTCCGTCAGGGAGAAGCCGGCGCGCCCGCGTTGGCACAGGCGCAGGCCCAGGCGTTGTTCGAGGTCGCTCATCTGCTGGCTGATGGCGGAGCGGCCGATGCCTAGCACGGTTTCCGCCGCCGAGAAGCCTCCGCACTCCACCACACTGCGGAAGATGCGCAACAGGCGGATATCGAAGTCGCTGACTTGGGCCAGTGGGTCGGGTCGGCGGCTGCTCATAGTTTAGTAAAGACCTGACTGAAGGTTAGAAGAGTTGGATTTCCCAGACTTTATCCCCGTGGCAATTTAGCTGCAACAACGCTTTCAATCCCGACGCTGCCTTTTGCCTTGCGAGGTTTTGCTGATGAACATGCCCGAAAACGCCCCATCCACCCTGGCCAGCCAATTGAAGCTGGATGCCCACTGGATGCCTTACACCGCCAACCGTAACTTCCAGCGCGACCCGCGCCTGATCGTGGGGGCCGAAGGCAGTTGGTTGATCGATGACAAGGGGCGCCGGGTCTATGACTCATTGTCAGGCCTGTGGACCTGCGGCGCAGGGCACACGCGCAAGGAAATCCAGGAAGCGGTCGCCAAGCAGTTGGGCACCCTGGACTACTCGCCGGGCTTCCAATACGGTCATCCGCTGTCCTTCCAGTTGGCAGAAAAGATTACCGACCTGACTCCAGGCAATCTGAATCATGTGTTCTTCACCGACTCCGGCTCCGAGTGCGCCGATACGGCGGTGAAGATGGTGCGTGCGTACTGGCGCTTAAAGGGCCAGGCGACCAAGACCAAGATGATCGGCCGCGCCCGTGGTTATCACGGGGTGAACATCGCCGGGACCAGCCTGGGCGGCGTCAACGGCAACCGTAAGATTTTTGGCCAGGCGATGATGGATGTCGACCACCTGCCCCATACCCTGCTGGCGAGCAATGCCTTCTCCCGCGGTATTCCTGAGCAGGGCGGTATTGCCCTGGCGGACGAGTTGCTCAAGCTGATCGAGTTGCATGATGCGTCGAACATCGCGGCGGTGTTTGTCGAGCCGCTGGCAGGTTCCGCTGGCGTACTCGTGCCGCCCCAGGGTTACCTCAAGCGCCTGCGTGAAATTTGTGACCAGCACAATATCCTGCTGGTGTTCGACGAAGTGATCACCGGCTTTGGCCGGACCGGTTCGATGTTCGGTGCGGACAGCTTCGGCGTGACCCCAGACCTGATGTGCATTGCCAAGCAAGTCACCAACGGCGCGATCCCGATGGGTGCGGTGATTGCCAGCAGCGAGATCTATCAGACGTTCATGAACCAGGCGACGCCCGAGTACGCGGTGGAATTCCCACACGGCTACACCTACTCGGCACACCCTGTGGCCTGTGCGGCGGGGCTGGCGGCATTGGATCTGTTGCAGAAGGAAAACCTGGTGCAGAGCGTGGCCGAAGTCGCGCCGCACTTTGAGAGTGCGCTGCATGGCCTCAAGGGCAGCAAGAACGTGATCGACATCCGTAACTACGGCCTGGCCGGTGCGATCCAGATCGCGCCGCGTGATGGAGATGCCATTGTGCGTCCATTCGAGGCGGGCATGGCGCTGTGGAAGGCTGGGTTCTATGTACGCTTTGGCGGCGACACCCTGCAGTTCGGCCCAACCTTCAACAGCAAGCCGCAGGACCTGGATCGCTTGTTCGATGCAGTCGGCGAAGTGCTGAACAAGATCGACTGATTTCTCCTTCTATATAGAACAACAGCCTGGCGCGACGCGTGTCGCGCCTGTGGACAACTTTTCAGGAGCCTTGCATGAGCCTTATCCAGCATTTGATCAATGGCGAAATGGTCAACGACAGCGGGCGTAGTGCCGACGTTTACAACCCGTCCACCGGCCAGGTGATTCACCAGGTGCCATTGGCCAGCCGCGAAACCATCCAACGGGCCATCGACTCGGCCAAGGCGGCATTCCCGGCCTGGCGCAATACGCCACCGGCCAAGCGTGCCCAGGTGATGTTTCGTTTCAAGCAATTGCTGGAGCAGAACGAAGCCCGCATCTCGCAATTGATCAGCGAGGAGCATGGCAAGACGCTGGAAGATGCTGCCGGTGAGCTCAAGCGCGGGATCGAGAACGTCGAGTACGCGTGTTCGGCCCCGGAAATCCTCAAGGGCGAGTACAGCCGTAACGTTGGCCCGAACATCGATGCCTGGTCCGACTTCCAGCCGCTGGGCGTGGTGGCGGGCATCACCCCGTTCAACTTCCCGGCCATGGTGCCGCTGTGGATGTATCCACTGGCCATCGTCTGCGGTAACTGTTTCATCCTTAAGCCATCGGAACGCGATCCAAGCTCGACCCTGCTGATTGCCCAACTGCTGCAGGACGCGGGTTTGCCCAAAGGTGTGTTGAGCGTGGTGCATGGTGACAAGGGCGCGGTGGATGCGCTGATCGAGGCGCCTGAGGTCAAGGCCTTGAGTTTTGTGGGATCGACGCCGATTGCTGAGTACATCTATTCCGAAGCCACCAAGCGCGGCAAGCGTGTACAGGCGCTGGGCGGGGCCAAGAACCATGCGGTGCTGATGCCGGATGCGGACCTGGATAACGCCGTCAGTGCTTTGATGGGCGCAGCCTACGGGTCCTGCGGCGAGCGTTGCATGGCGATCTCGGTGGCGGTCTGTGTGGGCGACCAGGTGGCGGATGCATTGATCGCCAAGCTGGTGCCGCAGATCAAGGCGCTGAAGATTGGCGCGGGGACTTCTTGTGGCCTGGACATGGGGCCGCTGGTTTCTGCGCAGGCGCGGGACAAGGTCAGTGGCTATATAGAAGACGGTGTGTCTTCGGGTGCTGAGTTGGTGGTCGATGGCCGTGGCCTGAGCGTGAGTGGGCATGAGGACGGTTTCTTCCTCGGGGGCTGCCTGTTTGATCGTGTGACGCCGCAGATGCGTATCTATAAAGAAGAAATCTTTGGCCCAGTGCTGTGCATCGTCCGGGTGAACAGTCTGGAAGCGGCGATGCAACTGATCAATGATCACGAATATGGTAACGGCACCTGCATTTTTACCCGTGACGGCGAAGCGGCACGCCTGTTCTGTGACGAGATTGAAGTGGGCATGGTGGGCGTTAACGTGCCATTGCCGGTGCCGGTGGCTTATCACAGCTTTGGCGGCTGGAAGCGCTCGCTGTTTGGCGACTTGCATGCCTATGGGCCGGATGGGGTGCGTTTCTATACTCGTCGCAAGGCGATCACCCAGCGCTGGCCGCAGCGTGCCAGCCATGAAGCCTCGCAGTTCGCGTTCCCTAGTTTGTAAGGTTGCATGAATAGAAAGCCGGCCCCTGGGGGCCGGCTTTCGCGTTTTCGGGGCTTTTTTGACCGATATGAAAGATTTGTGAAAATAGGGGTTGACGGCAGATCCTGGAAGTCTATAATTCGCCCCACTTCCGGCGCAGTCGAAACGGAAAACTCCTTGGTAAACAAAGAGTTAC
>NZ_LKBY01000125.1:0-37108 GCF_002699915.1 Pseudomonas sp. ICMP 8385
CTCGTGCTTCTAGCACTGCGGACTTACAGCTTGCCATCCACCCCTCTCACCTCAGAGTTTATTCCCAGATCAAGACACAAGCGGGCTTGCTCGCGATAACGGAGTGTCAGCCAATAAATCTGGCACTGATACACCGCTATCGCGGGCAAGCCCTAATGCCAGTCAGTTAAGCGGATTCTGCTTTCTGTAGGAGCGAGCTTGCTCGCGAAGGACGTCAACGATAACGCGTGTTTGCTAGGTAAACGCGGCGCTCTCAAGTTCTTCGCGAGCAAGCTCGCTCCTACAAAAAGGCTTAACTGACTGGCATTAGGGCAAGCCCGCTCCCACACCAGCCCCACACAAGCGCATTTACATATTCTTTGGTGAGTGCTTACAGGGCGAACTGCGCGAAGCTCACACCCGCCCCAGTCGGGCGCACATCCTTCAGGAACGAATCCTTATCTGCGCTCAGCTCCAGGGTCATCTCCGGCTTGCGTTTGCCCGCATTGCGCACCACCAACCCTTCAAGTGTTTCACGCAGGAAGGCCGTCGGCACTTTCAGGTGCAGCAACTGGTCGGTCTCGGCGTTGTGCATCAACAAATGAATCCACTCGTATTGGCCGATGGCAATGCGGGCCAGCGGCAGGTCGAACCACCAGATGTTGCGCTTGCGGTCCAGGTCGGTGAAGTGGCAGTTGTTGACACCGAGCACGGCACCGCCCAGTTCCAGGTTTCTGCGGGCGATGGCCTGTGTTTTATTGAGTTTCATAACCTTCCTACGGGATCTGTTATTCAGCGATTGAGCCTGAATCTGCCGGGCATTCTCGGGGGTTGGCGGCAAAACATAAAGCCAAACCTGTACGGGGTGATGAAATGCCTTGCGCAAATAATTGAAACTCTGCGCAAAGGCCCAGGGTCAACGCTTAGGTAATGACCCAAACCCTTGATTGTTCTTACGGAGAAATACCATGGGCAGCACAGCGGATAAGGCAAAAGGTTTAGCGAACGAAGCCATCGGCACTATCAAGCAAGGTGTCGGCAAGGCCACTGACAACCCCAAGCTGCAAGCCGAAGGCAAGATTCAAGAGAAGAAGGGCGAAGCCCAGCAAGCGGTCGGCAAGGTCAAGGACGCGGTCAAGAAGACGGTCGACAAAGCCTGATTAACCCGCCCCAACACGCAGGACAACGGTCATCCACGGATGGCCGTTTTTATGTCAGCGTTGCTGACTAACGTTTTGAAATTGTTTCATGGTCGCCGAATAGGCTACCGTGATGTAGAAAACGGCCCCTGAGTCGCCCACGAACTCAACCTTTTGCGGCGAAAGGAGACGCTATGATTTTTCCGGTATTAAAAGACCTGCCGCTGCACCGCGTGCTGATACGCACAGTCAAGGAGTTTGTCGATGACGAGATGTCTACCTACGCCTCGGCATTGGCTTACCAGATGCTGTTCTCGCTGTTCCCCTTCCTGCTGTTCCTGATTGCCCTGATCGGTTTCCTGCACTTGCCGGACTTTTTCAGTTGGTTGCGCCTGCAATCGGAACTGGTATTGCCGCCCCAGGCCCTGGAGCAGGTCAATCCGGTGATCGACCAGCTGCAGCAATCCAAGGGCGGCCTGTTGTCGGTGGGTATCGTCATCGCGCTGTGGACCGCCTCGGCCGGTGTGCGCCTGATGATGAGCGCGATGAACGCCGCCTACGATGTGGTCGAAGGCCGGCCGATCTGGAAACGTTTCCCGTTGTCGATTTTCTACACCGTGGGCATTGCTGGCATGTTACTGGCCGCTGCGGCGTTGATGGTGTTGGGGCCACAAGTGATGGAGTGGCTGGCCGGGCAGATCGGCATGCAGGAGTTCGTGGTCACGTTGTGGACCATCCTGCGCTGGCCATTGATCGTGATTTTGTTGATGTTCGCCGTGGCCTTGATGTATTACGTGATGCCGGACGTGAAGCAGAAGTTTCGCTTTATCACGCCGGGCTCGGTGCTGGCGGTGGTGGTGTGGATCGTGGCGTCACTGGGTTTTGGCTATTACGTCAAGACTTTCGCCGACTACAACGCCATGTATGGCAGCATCGGGGCGATCATCGTCCTGCTGCTGTATTTCTACATTTCCGCCGCCGTATTGCTGCTGGGCGCGGAGATGAACGCGGTGATCGAGCATATGTCCGCCGAAGGCAAGGACCCGGGTGAAAAGGATTTTGGCGAGCACCCAAGCCATGAAAAACAACACGTCTCAGGCCTCGGCCGGGACCATTCGCTGCCCAAGCCAACCACTGATGAAGCCTGACCGATGATTCGTGAAATCCTGAAAATGGGCGATGAGCGCCTACTGCGTATCGCACCGCCGGTCCCGCCGGAAATGTTCGACAGCCCCGAGTTGTGGCAACTGATCGACGATATGTTCCAGACCATGGAGCATGTGGGCGGCGTTGGCCTGGCCGCGCCGCAGATCGGTGTCGACCTGCAGCTGGTGATCTTCGGTTTCGAGAGCAGCGAGCGTTACCCGGATGCCCCGGCGGTGCCCCAGACCATCCTGATCAACCCGCTGATTACCCCGCTCAGCCCAGTGATGGAGGAGGGCTTTGAAGGCTGCCTGTCGGTACCCGGGCTGCGGGGGGCGGTGGATCGCTACCAACAGATCCGCTATGAGGGGTTTGACCCCAAGGGCGAGCCGATTGTGCGGATTGCCGATGGCTTCCATGCTCGGGTGGTGCAGCATGAGTGCGACCACCTGATCGGACGGTTGTACCCTTCGCGGATCACCGACTTCAGCAAGTTCGGGTTTATCGAGGTGATGTTCCCGGACATGGACCCCAGCGCCGACGACTAGCCCCGGCGGCACACGCCCATGGCAATCATCGGCTTGTTGCGTTTATAGCGCACCAGGCGCTCGGCCAGCGACTGCGGCAACACCGTTTGCTGGCTGAAGCCCAGGGCTTGATAAAACCCTTCCAGGTCCGGGTGGCACAACAGCCACACCGTTCCTTCGACGGGCGCGATTGCGTCCTCGATCAGCCGCGCCGCCAGCCCCTGCCCACGCCAGGCCGGATCGACAAACAGCCCGGTCAGCCACTGGCCGCCGACCACGGGGCTCAGGCACAGCCCGGCGACGATCTGGCTGTTGCGCGCCACCCACAATTGACCGCCCTTGAGGGCTTTCATCGATGAATTGTGGCTGCGGTAGAACTTGTTCAGCAGCGGCCACAGGGGTTCTGCCAGTAGATCGATGTGCAACTCGGGCATGGTGGTTCGACAGGCGTGATCACGGGGCGGTGATTATAAGTCGGGCAAAGCGCCTTCTGTTGGGCAATAGGTGTTATACCCCTTGTTACTTCCTCTGTTAGTGGAGCATGTGTCATGGCCAAAGGTATGGATTCAAAGAAAGCCGCGAAGAAAAAACCGGCAAAGACCGCCGATGAAAAACGCGCGGACAAAAAAGCCAAGAAGTCCGAGACGGGCCTGTTCGGTCACTGAGTACTTCGCCGCAGGAGCGGGCAAGCTCGCTCCTGCAACGGCATCGATACATTCTGATATCTCCCCCGCACGCCCCCCCAACAGACCTCTCAGCAATGATGGCTAATGGCCTTGCATCGCGCCAGGCCCCGGCTATGCTCACTCAGAACCACTTATGTCGCTCGCCATATGAAGCGTTTTGGGTGGCTTTTGAAATAGAGTAGGACGACTACTATAAAAACTGTGAATAGATGAGCGTTTCTGTCAAAGCGCCGGGAAAAAGGAGCCTCAGGTTAAATGGATTTGCGTGTGTCGGTTACAGCAGGCCCTTGCGGGGCCATCAAGAAAAGGATGCCTTGAAACGAGTGTTGCCCATGGACGCTCCGATTGATCATCATTTATCTATCGCCTGACACGTGTCCTGTCTCTGGACGATTGCGTTTGCCTGTTTTGTGGAAAGTTGTACTGGGTCAAATCCAAGAACTAACCGTCATTCAAAAACAGCGCTGAAGGTGATCCGAGCATGTTTAGTCTGCACCACAAATCCGACCTGTTAGAAATCGAACGTTTCTCCTGCGCTTTGAGCCAGGCCCAGGCCAAGTTGGCGGCGATCAGCCGCTCCATGGCGGTCATCGAGTTCACCCCTTTGGGGCAGATCCTCAATGCCAACCACAACTTCCTGAAGACGGTGCAGTATTCTCTCGGCGAAATCGTCGGCCAGCACCACCGCATGTTCTGTCACAACGCGGAGGTAGAGTCGCCGGCTTATAAAGCCTTCTGGGCGTCGCTCAACCGGGGCGAGTTTCACTCCCATCGTTTTGAGCGGCGCAATAAGCAGGGCCAGACCCTTTTTCTGGAAGCCTCCTACAATCCGATTTTCGATGCCAACGGTCGCCTGTACAAAGTGGTGAAGTTTGCCAGTGATATCACCGAGCAGGTCTCCACGTTGCGTACCGCCGCCGATTCGGCCCATGCCACCTCGGTGCAGAACGACGCCTGCGCCCGCAAGGGGTCGGAAGTGGTGCAGCAGACGGTGCAGATCATCGAAGAAATTTCCCACGACCTGAATCAAGCCGCGTTGAGCATTGATGCGGTGAGCAAGCAGTCGGACATCATTGGCACCATCGTCCAGACCATTCGCGCGATTGCCGACCAAACCAATCTGCTGGCGCTCAACGCCGCCATTGAAGCCGCCCGTGCCGGTGAGCACGGGCGCGGGTTTGCGGTGGTGGCGGATGAGGTGCGCAGCCTGGCGGCACGTACCAGCCAGGCCACGCTGGAGATTGTCGATGTGGTGCGCAGGAACCACGACTTGTCCCTGAGCGCGGTATCGAGCATGCAGTCGAGCCTGAGTCGTACCGGGCTGGGAGTGGAGTTGGCCAATGAGGCGGGGCAGGTGATCCTGGAGATTCAGGAAGGCTCGCGGCATGTGGTGGACGCCATCGGCCAGTTCAATTCCACCCTGCAACTGCAATAACCCCACTGCTGTAGGAGCGAGCAAGCTCGCTCCTACAGCAGTGGGGTTATGTGGCCAGGGCGTCTTTGACGGCCTTGATCTGCGGGTCGGCAGTCTTCTCGGCGAACTGCTGCGCCGCCTGCATCTTCAGGCGCTCAGTCACTTCCAGGGCAATGGCGTTCTGCTGTTCGATAGGCATCGCTTTCACATCGTCTTCGGTCAGACCCCTTTCCAGCAGGATCTGCTCACGAATGCGTTCGGCTGGGGTCTTGCTCATGTAATCGCTGAACTCTGCCCGGGCCTGGGTGCTGGTTGCGGTGGTGGGCGTGGCGCTGGTCGGCGGTGTCGCTTGCAGTTGCAGGCGGGTCTTGGCGAACGCGGCGTCCACATTGCTGGCGGTGGTGTCGGTGGCCTTTTGCGTGGCCTGCACCTGGGTCGCGGCGGCCGCGTTCTGCACGTTTTGCATCACGCCGCTGTACAGCGCGCTGGCGGCAGCGTTGGCCGGGTCCAGGTCGGGGCGTTTGGACTGTTGGATCACGGACGAGACTTGGGTATTGACCAACATGATCGGGCACCTGTGGTTTTGAACGGTCCATAGGGTTTAGCAATTAGCGTGCCGGGAACTAAAGCCCTGTATTCATTGGCTGTGAAGGCAATCTGAGGCAAGAGGCGGGTTGCCGACGGCCAATGTTTGCCGCCGGCGACCATTGCCTTCAGTAGGTAATGGGAATCTCGAAGACCTGGAAGGCATCGTCCTGCGGCTGATAACCCAGAACCCGCGTGGTCTCGCTCAAGTCCAGGCGCTTGAAGCGGTTATTGGAAATGCCATGGGCGATCAGGTGCTTGACCCCCTCGGCCTCCACCGAGCGCTGCAACAACTGCACGGCATCCCGGGGACTGAGCCAGGCGCTGAGGTCGCGGGCGTTGTTCAGGTCGTGGGTTTGGGCAAATTCAAACGCGCCAATGCGTAACGCGATGGTGGAGAGTGGGGTTTTGGCCGCGTAATACCCGCACAGCGCTTCGCCGTAGCATTTGCTTACGCCATACAGGTTGGCCGGCAGCACCGGCATGCCCGGGGTGATCTGTCGGTCCACCGGGTAGCCTTCGATGGTCTGGGCGCTGCTGGCGAAGACCAGGCGCTTGACGTTGGCGGCCACGGCCGCTTCAAACAGATAAGTGGTGGCGAGGATATTGTGGGGTAGCAGTTCGTCGAAGGTGGCGCTGGCGTGGGGAATGCCCGACAGGTGCACGATCACATCAATGCCGTCGAGCAGCGCTGCGAGGGCCGTTTTGTCGCTCAAGTCGGCCTGCACGAAGCGATGGCCGTCGAGGGCGAAGCCCGGTGCGACGCGGTCGGTGAGGGTAAAGCTGTAGCGATCTTTGGACGCGTCGAAAAATGTCTTGCCGATCCTGCCGCAGGCGCCGGTGAGCAGTACGTTGAGTCCTTTCATCGTGTCATCCTTAATTGTGACCGTTGAGGGCAAAGGCCTGGAAACCTGGGCGCTGGCTGAGCAGGGCGTAGTACGCATCGACAGCCGGGTAGGAGGGGCGCGCCATGGGCGTCATCCGCCAGCGGTGCACCGACAGGCCTAGCAGGATATCGGCGAGGGTAAAGTCGTCACCGGCCACATAGGCGCCGGTTTTGCGCAATTGTTGCTCCAGCAACCCCATCTTGTCGTTCCATCCGCGTACGCCAGCGGCAATGCGCTGTGGGTCCTGGAAGTCCGGGTTCTGGCGCACCAGGGCGTGGAAGGCGTAGCCCCAGGAGGGGTTGAGTTCGGTGGCTTGCCAGTCCATCCATTGCTCGACCCTGGCGCGTGGCGCGGGGGCGGTGGGCAGCAAATCATGACGTTGGTGCAGGCCTGCCAGGTAGCGGCAGATGGTGTTGGACTCCCACAGCACGCCGTTGTCATCGACGATTACCGGCACCTGGGCGTTGGGGTTCAAGGCAAGGAATTCGGGTGACTGGGTAGGCGTGAAACCGATGCCCCAATCTTCACGCTCGTAGGGGATAGACAGTTCCTGGCAGGTCCACAGGACTTTTCGTACGTTGATCGACGATGTGCGACCCAAGATTTTCAGCGCGTATCCCATGGTGCTTCCCTGGCAAAAGGTGAGTTGGGCAATTTAGCAGGGGCGCGCGAGGACAGCGATAGGGTTAAGTGGGCACGCTCAAAAATGTGGGAGCGGGCTTGCCCGCGATAATGGTGTATCAGTGCCGGATGTATTGCCTGACACACCGTTATCGCGGGCAAGCCCGCTCCCACATCGACCGCATGTGGTTCAGGTACTCTCGCGCACCTTCAACTCAAACCCCATATCCACCACCGGCCGGGCGATTTTGTTGCCGGCCATCACCATCAGTAAATGCTCTGCCGCGCGTCGGCCAATGGCTTCGCGTGGGGTGCTGATGCTGCTCAGGCGCGGCACCATGAAGCTGGAGGCGGGCAGGTCGTTGAAGCCCAGCACCGCCACCTGTTGCGGCACCTTGATCCCGTGGCGCAGGGCTTCGAGCAAGGCGCCCTGGGCCAGGTCGTCGTTGCCGAAGAAGATCGCGTCCACGTCCGGGTGGCTGGCCAACAGTTGCAGGAACAACTCGCCACCCAGGCCCACCGACGAGGGGCGCGGGGTCAGCAGTTCGAGGGCCGGGTCATACAGGCCGGCCTGCTGCAGGCCGCGGCGGAAGCCTTCGCCGCGCAGCAGCGTACGCTGGTCCAACTGCGCGCCGACATAGGCCAGGCGCTTGCGGCCCCGGGAGATCAGGTGCGCCGCTGCGGTTTCGCCGGCATTGATCTGCGAGAAACCGACGCAGTTGACCCCGGCCGCCGGGTCCAGGTCCATCATGTACACGCAGGGCACATTGCTCGATTCCACCATGCGCCGGGCGCTTTCGGTGCGGTCAAAGCCGGTCAGCAGCAGGCCCCGTGGCTGGTAGGCCATGTAGTTGCGCAGCAGGTTTTCTTCTTCGTCCCGGGAATAGTGGGTGTTACCGATCAGCACTTCAAAGCCCTTGGGCCGCAATACCTGGTGAATGGCCTCCAGGGTTTCGATAAATAGCAGGTTGGACAGCGAGGGCACCAGCACCACCACCGATTGGCTGCGGGCCGAGGCCAGGGCACGGGCGGCCGGGTTGACCACGTAGTTCAGCTCGGCTGCGGCTTTTTGCACTTTTTCCACCAGTTCGGTGGCCACGGTGCTGATCCCGCGCAGGGCCCGGGAGGCGGTAATCGGGCTGACGCCGGCCAGGCGGGCTACTTCGTTAAGGGTCGGGCGACCCGTGGTGCGGGTATTTTTATCGTTCTTGGAGGTCATCAGGCGGCTTGCCAAACAAAAATCGAGGCACTAAGGTAGCGCTGTCTCCAAAAGCCTGCAAATACTTGCGCAAACGGTTGGAGAGGATGCACGCGTCACTCCATAAAAATGACAATTAGGCGCGGGAAAAGCCTGTGTTTGCACAAGTCTTAGGGCGTGCAAAGATAGCGCTATCTGCGTCCTGAGGTGTTTCATGAGTCAACCTGTTACTGCCCTGGTCATCATGGGTGTTTCCGGCTGTGGCAAGTCCAGTGTCAGCGAGGCCTTGTGCCTGTTGAACGGCGCCACCGCCATTGAAGGCGACAGCTTTCACCCGGCCGCCAATATCGAAAAGATGAGCGCAGGCCATCCCCTCAACGACGACGACCGGGCCGGCTGGCTCGATATCCTCTGCGATGAGCTGCGCCGTGCGCTCAAGGCTGGCGAGCATCCGGTGCTGACCTGTTCGGCGCTGAAGAAAAAATACCGCGATCACCTGCGCGAAGCCGCGCCGGGCCTGGGCTTTGTCTTCCTGGAGCTGACCCGCGAGGTGGCCGCCGACCGCGTGTCCCATCGCCCCGGCCATTTTATGCCGGCCAGCCTGATCGACAGCCAGTTCGCCACCCTCGAGTCGCCTATCGGCGAGCCGCTGACCCTGGCCCTCAACGCCAGTGAAGACAGCATCGAGGACCTGGCCGCGCAGACCCATGCCTGGTGGCTGACCCACGGCTTTGAACCTTCCCGATGATTTTTTGGCCGAAAGATAGCGCTATCCGACGGCACGAAACTCAACACCCGCTTTAATAACAACAACAAACAGGAGACGACCCCCATGTTTGGCATGTCCCACGAGTCTTACCTGCTGCTCGATGCAGTGGTCACCATCATCGGGTTGATCGTGTTGATCACCCGGTTCAAGGTCCACCCCTTTATTGCCCTGATCATCGCCGCAGGCTTCCTGGGCCTGACCTCGGGCATGCCCGTGGACAAGATTATCAAGGCCTTCCAGGACGGTTTCGGCGGGGTGCTCGGGTTTGTCGGGATTATCCTGGCGCTGGGTACGATGCTCGGCAAGATGATGGCCGAATCCGGTGGTGCCGATCAGATCGCCCAAACCCTGATCCGCGCCTTCGGCAAGGACAAGGTGCAGTGGGCCATGATGTTTGCCGCGTTCCTGGTGGGCATCCCGCTGTTCTTCGAGATCGGCTTTGTGCTGCTGATCCCGCTGGTGTTTATCGTGGCGCGGCGTACCGGGGTGTCGCTGATCAAGATCGGCATCCCGCTGCTCGCCGGCCTGTCGGCGGTCCATGGCCTGGTGCCGCCGCACCCGGGGCCGTTGCTGGCCATCGGCGTGTTTGGCGCGGATATCGGCAAGACCATCCTCTACGGCCTGATCGTCGCCTTGCCCACCGCCATCATTGCCGGGCCGATCTTCGGCACGTTCATTGCCAAGTACATTCCGGGCAACCCGTCCCAGGAACTGGTGGACCAACTGGCCCGCGAGTCCGACGGGAAAAACCTGCCGAGCTTCAGCATCACCCTGATCACCGTGCTGCTGCCGGTGTTCCTGATGCTGCTGAAAACCTTCGCCGACATCGCCTTGCCCGACGGGCATATCGTGCGCAACTGGATGGACATGATCGGCCACCCGATCAGCGCCTTGCTCCTGGCGTTGCTGCTGTCGCTGTACACCTTTGGCCATCGCCAGGGCATCGGCTCCAAGCAGATCCTCAAGCTGCTGGATGCCAGCCTTGCGCCGACGGCCGCGATCATCCTGATCATCGGTGCCGGCGGTGGTTTCAAGCAGATGCTGGTGACCAGCGGCGTGGGTGATGTGATCGGCCATATGGCGGTGACGGCACAGATCAACCCGATCCTGCTGGCGTGGCTGGTGGCGGCGGTGATTCGGATTGCCACGGGGTCGGCGACCGTGGCCACCATTACCGGCGCGGGCATTGTGGTGCCGGTGGTGGGGATGGTGCCGGGGGTCAACCTGGAGTTGCTGGTGCTGGCGACGGGGGCGGGGTCGTTGATCCTGTCGCACGTCAACGATGCCGGGTTCTGGCTGGTCAAGCAGTACTTCAACATGACCGTGGCCGAGACGTTCAAGACCTGGACGGCCATGGAGACCATCCTGTCCATCGTGGCGCTGGGCTTTATCATGTTGCTGTCGTTGGTGGTGTAACCCAACCAGGGGTGAGTGATCGTTCCCACGCTCTGCGTGGGAATGCCCCTTGTGACGCTTTGGGACGCAGAGCGTCCCGGACTACATTCCCACGCAGAGCGTGGGAACGATCAGAGGGTCAGGCCTTGGTGACCAGGCCATCGGCCCGGAACATGGCCCGGATCCCGCGCACCGCCTGGCGAATGCGGTCCTGGTTCTCGATCAGCGCAAAGCGCACATGGTCATCGCCATACTCGCCAAAGCCGATCCCCGGCGACACACACACCTTGGCTTCAAGCAGCAGCTTCTTGGCAAATTCCAGCGAGCCCATGGCGGCATACGCCTCGGGGATTTTCGCCCAGACGTACATCGACGCCTTCGGGTTCTCCACCATCCAGCCCAGTTCATGCAGGCCCTTGACCAGCACGTTGCGGCGCTGGCGGTACTGCTCGGCAATGTCCTTCACACATTGCTGGTCGCCTTCCAGCGCGGCAATCGCCGCCACTTGCAGCGGGGTGAAGGTGCCGTAGTCGTGGTAGCTCTTGATGCGCGCCAGGGCGTTGACCAACTCCGCATTACCGACCATAAAGCCGATGCGCCAGCCGGCCATGTTGTAGCTCTTGGACAGGGTGAAAAACTCCACCGCAATGTCCTTGGCGCCCGGCACCTGCATGATCGACGGGGCTTTCCAGCCGTCGTAGACGATATCGGCATAGGCCAGGTCGTGGATCACCAGCACGTCGTACTGCTTGGCCAGGGCGATCACCCGCTCGAAGAAGTCCAGCTCCACGCACTGCGCGGTCGGGTTGGACGGAAAGCCCAGGATCATCATTTTCGGCTTGGGGATCGAACCGCGAATGGCCCGCTCCAGCTCGGCGAAGAAGTCCACGCCGGGAATCAGCGGCACCGAGCGCACCTGGGCGCCGGCAATCACCGCACCGTAGATGTGGATCGGGTAGCTAGGGTTGGGCACCAGCACGGTGTCGCCCTGGTCCAGGGTGGCCAGCATCAGGTGCGCCAGGCCTTCCTTGGAGCCGATGGTCACGATGGCCTCGGTTTCCGGGTCGATATCCACCTCATAGCGGTCCTTGTACCAGCGCGAAATCGCGCGGCGCAGGCGCGGGATGCCCTTGGAGGTGGAGTAGCCGTGGGTGTCTTCACGCTGGGCGACGGTCACCAGTTTTTCCACGATATGCGGTGGTGTCGGGCCGTCGGGGTTACCCATGCTCAGGTCGATGATGTCTTCGCCGCGCCGACGCGCAGCCATCTTCAGCTCGGCAGTGATATTAAAAACATAAGGGGGGAGTCGATCTATGCGCGCAAAGCGGCGCGGCGAACCTTGGTCTGCCATTGTTGCCTCGGAATACGTAAGCGCCCGGAACCGTCCGAGCGACGTCGGCCACTGCGGTGGCCTGCGGGGCAGACAATACGGGCGATGACAGCTGGTTGTCCAGATGGTGTAGGAAATTTTTCCATCTGGAGTGTGACGTGTGTATGCCCCTATACTCGGTATGGTTTTGGTCACTCACCCATGGAGATTGTGCAGATGAACCAACAGGTAACGTTACCCCTGGAACCCCGCATGGAAGAGGGCAAGGCCATGGTGATCGCCGGGGTCGGTGGTCATTACGGCAAGGCTACGCTGGGGGATATTCCGAAGTTGTGGGAGTTGTTCGACACCTGCATCAAGGACATCAAGAAACGCATTGGCGGCGTGACCTACGGCGTGTGCTACAACGCCACCCAGGAAGAATTCGATTACATCGCCGGGGTCCAAGTGCCGGCCAAAAGTGATGTGCCGGGCAACTTTCAATCCATTGAAGTGCCGGCCAATCATTACGCGGTCTTCGCGCACTACGGGCCGGTGTATGCACTGTCGCAGACCTATGAGCGGATCATGTACGAGTGGTTGCCTGCGTCGGGGTACAAGGTGGCCGGGCCGGATTTAGAACGCTACAGCGCCGACTTCGATGTGGATAAGGGCACTGGCACCGTGGAAATCTGGCTGCCTGTCGAGCAGCGCTGATGCAATACGGCTGAGCTGTATGGGCAGCTCAGCCGATACCACTATTGGCTGAGCAGTCGTCCAATAAAGGACGCTGTCGAAGTGCTAAAAATGCCACTGCTTTGCAATGTTTTACTGGGCTCTACCCATTCCACTCGATTGATATCGGAGGACCAAGGTCTTCCCTGGGGGTCTCTCCAGGCTTCGGCAATGCCTCCAGCACCAAAGGTGGAATCCAACTGGCCGGTCGGGGTGTGTCTGATCAGTTTGACTACACTGCCGCGCTCGTTGCGGGCTAATGCAACAACGTTCCCATCAGGTTGAACGGTCACGCTGACATAGCTTCCGTGTTGGCTGTCGCTTTCAAGAGGCTTTCCTTGATGAAATTGTGAGTTGGGTTGGCCATTGGCAAGGAGACTGGTGATGAAGTTTACCTCTGTTGGCAAAGTGTAAGTGCCTCCTACAACAACGATTTGGTCATTTTGACCCCGGGCCAGTGCAGTAACCTGTTTGTCGTCATTGTTTGCAAATTGCAGTTGGACAAAACCATTGTTACCAAAGTTACTGTCTTGTTTCCCGTCGCGCTGAAATCCGATGATGTGTGCCTTTTGTACTGCGGATCCGGCAACTATAAAACCGCTGTTAGTGATCAGTACTGTATTGAGTCGGGCCTTGGGTGGTTTAATCGGGCCAACTCCTCCAAAATTGATTATCTCGCCGCTACTGCTGAGCTGGAAAATAAAGCTGTCTATGCGGTCATGGAATACAGCGATGATAGCGCCATCCGCCTGCACCGCTAGACCGCCTCTTGCGGACAACCCGGTGTAAAGCTCTTTGTCCAGTAACCTTGTACCCTCGATACCAAATGAAGGGTCCACACCGCCGTTGTCTGAATTGAATCGGGTAATGAATGCTGTTTGTGCATTTCCAAGGGCGGCCAGTAGCAGAGGCTTTCCGTCAGGCTGGATGATCAAGTTGACGAGGGTGACAAAGTCTGTGGTAGGCGTATGCCAAACTCCGAAATTGATATCCAACTCTCCAGTAGGCGTGTGTTTGGTAACAACGATAAATCTTTTGCTTTCGATAAAAGCCAGGCCGACGGTAATAAATGAACCATCACTGAGTGTGCAGGAAAGTCCCCCGGATGTGCTCGTGATAACCGTACCGTCTTTAGGGGTTGTATTTCCGAAGGAAAGATCCGGGCCTCCTGCGGCGTTTACCGTATTGCTGCTCGACGGAATACTCATGGGCATTCTCCAGAGTGGAAGTTATGAGTGTCCACGCCTGCTCGTTGTAAACGATGAGCGACAACCTTGGTATTTCAGTAAAAACCTATGGGCAGGATCCGTATAGCTGTGAAGGTTGACAGTAGACAACCGGCCTCTGGCAGGTCTAGCGTGTTCAATAGAGACTGTCTTTTACCCTCTGCGGCATCTCCCGATCATAGGCTTCGGCATCAAACTGCCCATCATTCAAACGTTTGTGGAAGGCCCCCGCTGATGGCAGCGTCGAACGCTCCACATGCTTGTCCGGGTTCCAGCAATCGGAGCGTACAAAGGCCTTCGAGCAATGGAAATACGCCGCTTGCACCTGCACCACAATCACCGACCGCGCCGGCTTGCCATTGACCGCAAAGCTTTGCAGCAACTCAGGCTCGATGGAGATCTGCGCCCGCCCGTTGACCCGCAACGTTTCACCGATTCCCGGAATGATAAACAGCAAGGCAACCCGCGGATCCACCAACAGGTTACGCAAGGTATCGAGGCGGTTATTGCCCGGTCGATCCGGGATCGCCAGCGTGCGTTCATCGATGATCCGCACAAACCCCGGCACATCGCCCCGAGGCGAGCCGTCGAGGCCATCGGCGCCTGCCGAACTGACAATCACCAGCGGCGAGGCTTTGACCATCGCCTGGTAATCCTCATTGAGAAACGCGATTTCCTTGCGCAGGGCACGCTCGTGGGGCAGGCCGTAGAGGGTTTCGAGCTGTTCCAGGGTGCTTAGCATGGGAATCTCCTTGCCGGTAATCAAAACAGTAGCGCCAACCGCCGCTCATAACCCACCCGCCCCTTATACGCCTCCCCCCGGTCTACCCAGCCTTGCTGCAAGTACAAGCCTATGGCCGCCACATTGTCGCGGTCCACCGACAACTCCAAGCCCGTGATCTGCGGCCAAGCCAGGCGGGCGGCGGCGGGCAGGGCTTGCAGGCAGGCCTTGCCGAAGCCTCGGCCTTGCTGGCGGCGATCGACTTGCAGGGCATGCAGGGTGGCGCTGTGGGCGTCGGCCCAATGGGGCAGGCACGGCGGGCGCTTGAGCAGCAGGAACGCCACGGGCATATCGTCGGCCAGCAGGGCGAAGCCCTTGATGCCGGGGCTGGGGTTGACCAGCAGGCTGTTCAACGCGCAGTCGATATCACCGCTATAGGGCAGTTGCCCGGGGTGGACTTCGAGGGTGCCGAGGTGCTGTTGCTGTACAGCGGTCAGCGTCTCATAGGGCGCGAGGCGGGTTTCCATCGAGCAGTTGTCCGAAATCCTACAGGGAAGTCGCAAATTCTAGCGGTTTTGCCCTGGGCGCAATTATTTTTCGTAGGCTTGTCGATTGGCGGTTGGCCCAGCCGACTAAGGCTGTCATCCGTGATTATCCAACCCTGAGGAGTAGCACCATGAGCAGCGCAATCAACACCCTGATCGAACAATGGAAACAAGCCGTCGTCGCCAAGGATATCGAGCGGATTGTCAGCTTTTATGCCGACGATATTGTCGCGTTCGATGCCGTCAATGCCCTGCAATTCAAAGGTAAGAACGCCTACCGCGCCCATTGGCAGGCCTGCATGGAGTGTTGCCCGGGCGCCGGTATCTTTGAGTTCCATGAGTTGCATATCGTCGCCGCCGATAACAGCGCCTTTGCCCACTGGCTTGCCCATTGTGGCGGCGCGGGGCCGGATGGCGTGGTTAAAACCTGCTGGATGCGCGTCACTGCCGGCTATCAGCGGATCGAGGGGCAATGGAAGGTGGTGCATGAGCACTGGTCCGCGCCTTTCGATATGGAAAGCGGCGTTGGCCTGTTCGACCTGAAACCTTGATCGCGGCCAACTATAGTCAGTAGTCCGAAAACGGAGAACGCCATGAAATACCTGTGCCTGGTCTACAGCGCCGAAGCCTTGCTGCACAGCCTGCCCGACAGCCCCAAGGATGCGGAATGCCATGCCTACGCCGAGGCAGTCCACGGCAGTGGCCGCATGCTTGCGGCCGAGGCCCTGCAGCCGGTGAGCACGGCCACCACCGTGCGCATGCGCAACGGCAAGTTATCGATCACCGATGGGCCGTTTGCCGAAACCAAGGAGCAGCTTGCCGGCTTCTACCTGATCGAAGCCCGGGACCTGAATGAGGCGCTGCAGGTGGCCGGTGGTATCCCGGCGGCACGGGTCGGCAGTGTGGAAGTGCGCCCCGTACGTGAGTTGACTCTCTGAACCCAATAATCATAAGACTCAGGAGGTTTATCCATGAACACTCAACCCGCTGCATTTGAACTGTCCATCAGCCGCGTGATCGACGCGCCACCGAACCGGGTGTTCCGCGCCTGGACCGAACCTGCGCTGTTGCAGCAATGGTGGGGCCCCCACGGCATGACCACGCCGGAGTGCGAAATGAACCTGTGGGTCGGTGGCCTGTTTCGCACCCTGATGCGCGCGCCGGACGGCAGCGAGTACCCGACCCAGGGCGTGTTCCTGGAGATCGATGCGCCGCGCCGCCTGGTGTTTACCGATGCATTCCTGCCGGGCTGGATTCCCTCGGGCAAGCCGTTTATGAGTGCTGAAGTGACCTTCGAGGAGGTGGATGGCAAGACCCGCTATACCGCCCGCGCCATGCACTGGAGCGAAGCCGACAAACAGGCCCACGAAGCCATGGGCTTCCATCAGGGCTGGGGTGAGAGCCTGGAGCGGTTGGTGAGCCTGGTGACCGAGGGCATGCCTGATTGACCGTCAAGGCCCGGGTCGAGGCAATCTACCGCAGTGAGTCGCGGCGCATCCTGGCCACCTTGATTCGCCTGCTGGGGGATTTCGACCTCGCCGAAGAGGCCCTGCATGAGGCCTTCTTCGTCGCGGTCGAGCGCTGGCAGCAAGACGGCGTGCCCGACAACCCCCGGGCGTGGCTGGTGTCGACCGGGCGCTTCAAGGCCATCGACCGCTTGCGGCGCCAGGCCCGCTTCACCCCGTTGTTGCAGGAGCAGGCCGATGCGCTGGAAGCGGCTGACTGGAGTGCCGAAGACGTGGAAGACGACCGCCTGCGCCTGATCTTCACCTGCTGCCATCCGGCGCTGGCGGCGGATGCGCAGGTGCCGCTTACCCTGCGTGAGATTTGTGACCTCAGCACCGAGGAAATTGCCCGGGCCTTCCTGGTCACGCCGGCGACCATCGCCCAGCGTATCGTGCGGGCCAAGGGCAAGATCCGCGAGGCGAAAATCCCCTACCAAGTACCAGGGCTGGCCGAGTTGCCCGAGCGCCTGGACAGCGTGTTGCGGGTGATTTACCTGGTGTTCAACGAGGGCTACTCGGCCTCCATGGGCGCCGACCTGACCCGTGACGACTTGACCCGCGAGGCCATCCGCCTGGGCCACCTGCTCCTGGAGTTGCTGCCGGAACCGGAAGTCATGGGCCTGCTGGCGTTGATGCTGCTCCATGAGTCCCGGCGCCCGGCTAGGCTGTCGCCCGCCGCGGAGCTGGTGCTGCTGGATGAACAGGACCGTACGTTGTGGGATGCCTCATTGATTGCCCAAGGCTGCGCATGGGTGGAGCAGGCCCTGGCCACCCGGCGCTTTGGGCCTTATTGCCTGCAAGCGGCGATAGCGGCGGTGCACGCCGAGGCACCGAGTGCGGCGCAGACCGATTGGCCACAGATTATCGGCCTGTATGACGTGTTGCTGCGGATGCTGCCGTCGCCGGTGATCGAGCTCAACCGCGCCGTTGCCCTGGCCATGCGCGATGGGCCGCTGGCGGGCTTGCAGCAGGTGGAGGGGATCCTGGCGCGGGGCGAGTTGCGCGATTACCACCTGGCGCATTCGGCGCGGGGGGAGTTTTGTCGGCAACTGGGGCGGATGAAAGAGGCGCGCCAGGCCTACGAAAAAGCCCTGGGCCTGACCCATCAAACCCCGGAAAAACGCTTCATCGAACGGCGCCTGGCCACCTGTACCGACACCCCCTTGTAGGCGCCGGCAAGCCGGCTCCCACAGGGGTTATTCGAGCATCTTTTCCAGCAGCCAGCTTCCCGCCGGGCCCGGTGGGTGTTGCCGTGACCACAAGGCATCCACCGCCACCGAGCGTGGCCAGCCGCGAGCCTTGAGCTCTACCAGTTGGCCATTGGCAAAGCGCTCCACCAGCCAGCGCGGCAAGGGCGCCCAGCCAAAACCGAGGATGGCCATTTCCATCAGCATCAAAAAGCTGGGGGCGGACCATACCCGGCCGGTCAGCCGGTTTTCATTGGGGTTGATGATGCTTGCCAGGCGCAGTTCCCGGTGTTGTTGCAGGGTTTGCTGATCGAGGCCATCGAGACTGGCCAGTGCATGTCGTGGGGAAACAAACAGCGCAAGTTGCGTGCGCTCCTCGACGGTGGCATGGGTCAGGTCTGGCGGGTAGACCTCCTGCGCCTCGATAAACGCGAGCTGCGCCCGTCCGCTTTGGACAAGGGCGATGAGGTCTTCGCATTCGGCAATCAGCCACTCCAGCTCCAGGTCTGGATAGCGCTGTTCGAGGGCACTGAGCAGCGTTTCAAAGCGTCCCGACTGATAGGTATCGGACATGGCAATGCTGAGCCTGGGCTCCAGCCCCTGGGACAACTGGCTGGCGGCAAGCTCCAGGCGGCTGCTGGCCTCCAGCACCTGCTCGGCCCGTTGCAACAGGACATGCCCGGCCGGGGTCAGGGTCGGCTTGCGGCTGCTGCGGTCGAACAGCACCACGTCCAGGTCAATCTCCAGGCTGGCCACTGCCGCGCTGACCGTGGATTGGCTCTTGCCCAGCTTGCGCGCCGCCGCCGAAAACGAACCTTGGGTCGCGGCCTGCACAAAGGCTTGCAACACTTCATAAGAGGCCATCATCTATCGCCTTGATCGATGGTTATTGATTATGAAGTATCGGGTTTAAGGGTAATGATGGCAACCCTCGACATTCACAGAGCAAGGCTTATGAACACCACCAAGTCCATCACTGAACGCGTTTTCCAGGCCATCGGCTTTGAAGGCCTGGCCTTGTTGATCTGTACCCCGCTACTGGTCTGGATCACCGGCCGGCCGGCCCTGGAAATGGGGGCGGTGACCCTGGCCATCAGCCTGTTGGCGCTGACCTGGAACATGATTTTCAACAGCTTTTTCGACCGCCTCAAGGTGCGCCTGCAACTGGCCAACAGCGTCAAGACCCGGGTCATGCACGCCCTGTTGTTCGAGGGCGGGCTGATTCTGTTTGCCGTGCCGCTGATTGCCGCGTGGCTGAACATCAGCCTGATGCAGGCGTTTATCCTGGATATCGGCGTGCTGCTGTTCTTCCTGCCGTACACCTATGTGTACCACTGGGGCTACGACGTGCTGCGGGAAAAGTTCCTGCAGCAACGTGCGCCAGAGCGAGTGTGACGGTCAGACAAACATCCCGCCCGACGCCTCGATCCGTTGCCCATTGATCCATTTGCTACCGTCGGCCAGCAGCGTGGCAATCGCCCCGCCAATATCGTCCGGCAAGCCGACCCGCCCCAGGGCCGTGTTGCCGGCGACAAACGCATTGATGCCGGCGTTATCGCGTACGGCACCGCCGCCGAAGTCGGTGGCAATGGCGCCCGGGGCCAGGGTATTGACGCTGATCCCCCGTGCGCCCAATTCCTTGGCCTGGTAGCGGGTCAGCACTTCCATCGCGCCTTTCATTGAGGCGTAGGCGGCATACCCCGGCAGGCTGAAACGGGCCAGGCCGCTGGAGATATTGATGATGCGCCCGCCATCGACGATCAGTGGCAGCAGCTTCTGGGTCAGGAAGAACGGGCCCTTGAGGTGGATCGCGACCATTTGGTCGAACTGTTCTTCGGTGGTTTCGACAAAGCTGGCATGGGTGCCGACACCGGCATTGTTGACCAGAAAATCGAAATACTCCTGTGCGAAAACGTCCTTTAACGTGCGGCCGACTTCGCGGATAAACCCGTCGAAGGTGGCACTCTGGCTTACATCCAGTTGCAGCATGGCGGCGCGGCCACCGAGCTGTTCTATCTCTGCCACCACCGCCTGGGCCTCCTCGGCCTTGCTGTAGTAAGTGCCAATGATATCGATGCCTTGCGCGGCCAGGTGCAGGGCGGTGCTTTTGCCCAAGCCACGGCTGGCGCCGGTGATCAGTGCGATTTTACGGGGCATGGTGTAGTCCTCGGAGCGGGTGGGTAGGTGTGGGATTGAGTGTATTTGTCCGTGTATTGCGTGATAAATAGAGCAGATCCGAAATCACTGGTCGGATCAGCCGAACAATCACGGGCCGCCGCCATGAACAAGCTGGACCTGTTGCACACCTTTGTCCGCGTCACCGAGCTGTCGAGTTTTACCCAGGCCGGCGACAGCCTGGGGCTGCCGCGCTCCACGGTGTCCGAGCACGTACGGGCCCTGGAAACGCTGCTGGGCACGCGCCTGTTGCAGCGCACCACACGCAAGGTGCAGGCCACCCAGGACGGGCGGGTGCTGTATGAACGCAGCAAGGATCTGCTGGCGCACATGGAAGAGCTGGAAGGCCTGTTTCGCCAGGACGAGGCGCAATTGAGCGGGCGGATCCGTATCGATATGCCCAATGTCATGGCCCGCAAGGTGATCGTGCCGCGCCTGCCGGAGTTTATGGATCGGCACCCCTTGATCGAGCTGGAGATCAGCGGCTCCGACCGTCAGGTCGACCTGCTGGCAGAAGGCTTTGACTGTGTGTTGCGTGTCGGCGCGCAGCCCGACCAGTCGGTGGTGGCGCGGTTATTGTGCAGCATGCCAATGATCAACTGCGTCAGCCCCGGCTACCTGCAACGCTACGGCGAGCCCCGGACCCTGGCCGATCTGGCCGTGCATCAGTTGGTGCACTACGTGCGCCCGCTGGGCGCGCGCTCGTCGGGCTTTGAGTATGTGCTGGGCAACAAGGTGCAGCGCATCGCCATGGCCGGGCGGGTCACGGTCAACAGTACGGACGCGTACCAGTCGGCGTGCCTGGCCGGTTTCGGGATCATTCAGGTGCCGCGGCTGGGCATCCGCGAATTGCTCGACAAGGGTGAGTTGGTGGCGGTGCTTCCCGACTATCCCGCGCCTGCGCTGGATGTGTCGATGCTGTATGCCGGCCAGCGCCACTTGCCGCTCAGGGTGCGGGTGCTGATGGAGTGGTTGTCGGCCACCTTGAAGGCCCAGCTTTAACGGCGTGTCGACAACTGCTGCGGGGCGAGGAAGGCGTCGTGGAAGTAGTCGCGGAACGCCTGCATCGCCGGAGTAAAGGTGCGCTCGCGGTGCCAGGCCAGGCCGACGCTCATCGGCGCGACCTTGTCAGTCACGCTCAAGGTCTCGATACGCTTGCCTTCCAGGGACCAGGGGCGGTGCACCAGGTCGGACAGGATCGCCACGCCACTGCCATTGGCCACCATACTGCGCACCGCCTCCACCGAACTGGTACGCAGCCGTACCTTGGGCGTCTGCCCGGCCTGTTCCCAGTAGCGCATGGCACTTTGCTCGGCCTCATCCACAGTCAGCAGGATATAGGGCTCCCGGGCCACATCGGCCAGGCTGACGGCGCTGCGCTCGCACAGCGGATGGTGGCTGGGCAGCCACAGGCGACGTTCGGAGTTGAACAGGGTTTCGGAGACGATATGCGGGTGGGTCAGGTTGGCGGTGAGCACCACCGCCATCTCGAACTGGCCCTCCAGCAGCCCCTGTTCGATGGCCTGGCGCTCCTGCTCGAAGACCTCGATGGTCACGTCCGGGTGCCAATGCGCCATGCGTTGCAGGTGGTGCGGCAGGAAGTAACCCAGCACCGTGTAACTGGCCGCGACCCGCAGCACACCGCTGGCGCGGTAGTCCGGTAGCGGGCTGCTGAGGGCATCGTCGACACTGCGCACAATCACATAGGCGCGGTTGAGAAAGTGCCGGCCGGCGTCGGTCAGGTTCATGCCCTGGGCCGAGCGCACAAACAGCTGGGCACCGAGCATGGCTTCCAGTTCCTTGATCGCGGTGGTCACCGCCGATTGGGAAATGTTCAGGTGAATCGCCGCCTGGGAAATCTGGCCGATTTCGGCGGTGGCGACAAAGTAGCGCACCTGGCGCAAGGTCAGGGACATGCAGATTTCTCGTTGGGGTATCTGATTTTCAGAAGATGGTCTATCTGATAATAGATCTTCCCAAGGGGTCAAGGGCCAGCCTATTTTCCCTGGCACGAACCCTAGCGGAGCAGCCCCGATGCAGACAGTGGATTTCAACTCGGACATGGGCGAAAGCTTCGGCCCCTGGACCATCGGCGACGGTGTGGATCATGAGTTGATGGCGTTTATCAGCTCCGCCAATGTCGCCACTGGCTTTCATGCCGGCGACCCCGGCACCATGCGTCGCACCATCGAGCGCGCCAAGCAGTTGGGCGTGGCCATTGGCGCGCACCCGGGCTTTCGCGACCTGGTGGGGTTTGGCCGCCGCCACATCAACGCCCCGGCCCAGGAACTGGTGGACGACATGCTCTATCAACTGGGAGCCCTGCGCGAATTGGCGCGGGTGCAGGGCGTGACCTTGCAGCACATCAAGCCCCATGGCGCGCTGTACATGCACCTGGCCCGGGACGAAGAAGCCGCACGCCTGCTGGTGGAAAACCTGCAACGCCTGGAGCCTGAACTGCTGCTGTATTGCATGCCCGGCTCGGTGATCTGGCGTATTGCCAAAGAGCTGGGGCAGCCGGTGGTGCGCGAGTTCTATGCCGACCGTGAGTACGACCTGTCCGGCTCCATCGTGTTTACCCGCAACGTACGCGCCCTGGACCCGGCCACCGTGGCGGCGCGTGTGCTGCGGGCCTGCCAGACCGGCCTGGTGCGCACCGTCGAGGGCGAAGACCTGTTTATCGAATTCGATTCCATCTGCCTGCACAGCGATACACCGGGGGCCCTGGACCTGGTGGAGGCGACCCGCAGGGCCCTGGACCAGGCGGGGATCGTGGTGCGCACACCCGCCTGAACCGCAGCGCCCTGCATGATTTTTGCCTGCCTTTCTACAATGATTCCAAGAGGAACAGACATGGCTGAAACATCCCCGATTCGCTATAGCTTTGGCGCCGATGAGCATTTGTTCGCCGAGGTCAGCGAAAGCATGTCCCTGGAAGCATTCTTCAAGGGCATGGCCGTCACCCGTGCGGTGCAGCGCCTGGCGCTGCCCGGCGTGCTGGATATCTGCCTGGCCAACGCCTCGTTCCAGATCCGCTTCGACCCGGACCTGATCGCCCCCCATGCGCTGCTCGACGCGGTGCAAAGCGCCGAGGCCCAGGCCGTGGCCGAGCGCACCTTGCACACGCGGATCATCGAAATCCCGGTGCTGTACAACGACCCCTGGACCCATGAAACCCTGATGCGCTTTCGCGACCGCCACCAGGACCCGACGGGCACTGACCTTGAGTACGCCGCACGGATCAATGGCCTGGCGGATGTCGAGGCGTTTATCGCGGCCCACAGTGGTGCGCCGTGGTTTGTGTCAATGGTCGGCTTTGTCGCCGGCCTGCCGTTCATGTTCCAGATGGTCGAGCGCGAACGCCAGTTGCAGGTGCCCAAATACCTGCGCCCGCGCACCGACACGCCGAAGCTGACCCTCGGTCATGGCGGCTGTTTCGGCTGTATTTACTCGGTGCGCGGTGCCGGTGGCTACCAGATGTTTGGCGTGACCCCGGCGCCGATCTACGACCCGGCCCAGCAGTTGGCCTACCTCAAGGAACATATGGTGTTCTTCCGCCCCGGCGATATCGTGCAGTTCAAGCCCATCGACCGGGATGCCTACGACCTGGCGGTGGCCGAGGTAGAAGCTGGGCGTTTCGACTTGCGTATTCGCCCAGTGGAATTTTCCCTGGACGCCTTTTTGGCCGACCCGGTCGGTTACCCGAAAACCATGCAGGAGGCGCTCGTATGATCAAGGTGCTCAAGCCTGGCCTGGCGACCTCCGTGCAGGACCTGGGGCGCGAAGGCTATTACCACCTGGGGATCCCGCCGTCCGGCGCCCTGGACCAGTACGCCTTGAGTGCGGCCAACCACCTGGTGGGCAACCCGGCGGGCGCGGCGGGGTTGGAATGCACGCTGATCGGCCCGCAGTTGGAGTTTCAACAGGACGCCCTGGTGGCGCTAAGTGGCGCCTTGATGTCGCCGCGCCTGGACGGTGCCGTGGTGCACCAGGACACCGCGTTCCAGGTGCGCGCCGGGCAGGTCCTGCGCTTTGAGTTTCCCGTGGCCGGTGCGCGCACCTACCTGGCGGTGGCCGGTGGGATCGATGTGCCGCTGGTGCTGGGCAGTCGCTCCACCTACGCCCTCGGTGCCCTGGGCGGCTTTCATGGGCGACGCTTGCAGGAGGGCGATCTGTTGCCCATCGGCGAGGTCCGCCGCGAAGGCCGTGCCGGCAACAGTTTGCCGATGGCCCTGCGCCGTTCGGTGGGCGGCGACGTGACCTTGCGTGTGGTGCCGGGGCTGTATTACGAACGCCTGGCGGCGGGTGCCAAAAGCAGCTTTTTCGCCGAGCCGTGGACCGTGGGCTCCGAGGCCGACCGCATCGGCTACCGCTTCAAGGGCGGCAGTGCCCTGAGCTTCCAGCCACGGGAGCAACCGTTTGGCGCAGGCTCCGATCCGTCGAACATTGTCGACAGCTGCTACCCCATCGGCTCGATCCAGGTGCCGGCCGGGCTGGAACCGATCGTGCTGCACCGCGATGCCGTATCGGGCGGCGGCTACGCGATGATCGGCACGGTGATCAGCGCCGACCTGGACCTGATCGGGCAGATGCAGCCCAACCAGCGGGCGGGGTTTGTTGCGGTGACGTTGGAGGAGGCGCTGGAGGCGCGGCGGGTATACAAGAAGCGGCTCAAGGCGATGGCCAGCTTATTCGCAGGCTAAGCCATCACACACAGCAAAATGTGGTGATTCAGAAAAGTTGGGTAAACAGCCAATACAGACTGCCCGAAAGTACAATCGCCGCCGGCAACGTCAGCACCCAGGCCATCAGCAGATTGCGGATGGTCTTCATCTGCAAGCCACCGCCATTGGCCACCATGGTCCCGGCCACGCCCGACGACAACACATGGGTGGTGGATACCGGCAAGCCGAACATATCGGCGGCGCCAATGGTCAGCATGGCCACGGTTTCGGCCGAGGCGCCCTGGGCGTAGGTCAGGTGGGTCTTGCCGATTTTCTCGCCGACGGTCACCACAATGCGCTTCCAGCCAACCAGGGTGCCCAGGCCCAGGGCGATGGCCACGGCGATCTTCACCCACAGCGGGATAAAGCGTGTGGCGTTGTCGATCTGTTGCTTGAACAGCTGCAGCTTGCCCTGGGTGTCGGCATCGAAATGGCCGACCTGGCCCTTGTCCATCAGGCGAATGGTTTCGCTGGTCAGGTACATGTCGTTGCGCACGTTGCCCATCGCCTCGGCAGGCACCTTGGCCAGGGAGCCGTAGCCCTTTACTTGTTCACCGATATGCCCGGTCAGGGCGGCGAGGGCGGGGATCAGCTCGGGCGTGACGTCCTTGGTGCGCACATAGGTCGACAGCGTGGGGCGTGGGTCCGCCGGTGCCGGTTGCGGGGCGCTCTTGACCAGGGCTTGCTGGGTGACTTCTGCCACAGCGGCAAATTGCAGCGCTTGATCGGCCGGCATGGTGCGGTTCAAGGCGTAGGCCATGGGCAGGGTGCCCACCAGGATCAGCATGATCAGGCCCATGCCTTTCTGGCCATCGTTGGAGCCGTGGGCGAAGGACACGCCGGTGCAGGTCACGATCAGCATGCTGCGAATCCACCACGGCGGCGGGGTGTTGCCCTTGGGCGCTTTGTACAGCGCGCGGTTTTTCACAAAGGCCCGCAATGCCAGCAACAGCAGGGCGGCAAAGCCGAAGCCGATCAGCGGTGACAGCAGCAACGCATAGCCGATCTTGATCGCCTGCGCCCAATCCACGCCGCTGGTGCCGTCCCGGCCATGCATCAGGGCATTGGCCACGCCCACGCCGATGATCGACCCGATCAGGGTATGGGAGGACGACGCCGGCAACCCCAGCCACCAAGTGCCGAGGTTCCACAGGATTGCGGCGATCAGCAGGGCGAAGATCATCGCAAAACCGGCGGAAGAACCGACCTGCAAAATCAACTCCACCGGCAGCAAGGCGATGATGGCAAAGGCCACCGCGCCACTGGACAGCAGCACCCCGAGGAAATTGAAGAACCCCGACCAGAGCACCGCGAATTGCGGCGGCAGTGAGTGGGTGTAGATCACCGTCGCCACCGCGTTGGCGGTGTCATGGAAACCGTTGACGAACTCGAACCCCAAGGCAATCAGCAGCGCCACGCCCAGCAGCAGGAATGGGGTCCAGGTGGTGACCACCGTGCCCAGTTCGTGCATGTCGCGCATCAGGCTGTAGGCGGTGAATAACAGGCCCATGGCGAGCACGGCAAAAAACATGATCACCGTGGGCAGGCTGGGTTTGTTGTCCAGTTGCGGTGTGGCGTCAGTGGCGGCTGCCTGGTGGGAGGCGGTCAGGGAAGGGGTGGCCATGCCGGGGCATCCAGAGAGGGGAGGATGTTTCCCATGATCGTTGCAAATTATTACGGAGATGCTGCGTCAGGTCATTGTTTGGTGTTGTCAGCCTGTCGCTGGTCTGAAACACACCCAAGAACCAATGGGGTAGCGGGTTTGTAGGGGGGCAGGCGCAAGGGCAGCAACGGGTCTTGACCGCTCATCCGCTGGGCTCAAGAAGCGTCTGGCCCGGCCGATGCAAGGCATAAGCACTGTAGTGGACGACAGCGATCGTGCGGTGCCAGTCCCCATTTCCCCGTTTCGAGGCTTTCCCCTATGAGCTTTTTGCGAAAGTCTTTGAGAGCACAAATCCTGTCGCTGCTCGGTGGCAGCCTGCTGGCAATGCTGTTGATTGCCTTGGCGTGTTTTCATTTTCTCTCCAGCGGTGTGCAGAGTTATCGCAGTTTGCTTGACGGACCGTTGCAAACCTCACAGTTGCTCGATGAAGCCAACCTGCAATTCAAGGTCCAGGTCCAGGAATGGAAAAACGTCCTGCTGCGTGGCAAGCAACCCCAGGACCTGGATAAATACTGGGGGCAGTTCCAGGACCGGCAACAAGACGTGCAAGGCATCCTGGCGCGCCTGGTAAGCAACACCCAGGATGACCCCGGCTTGAACCGTCGCCTCGAAACCTTGCGCCAGGAACACCAGATGCTGGGCGTCGCTTACCAGAAGGGCCGTGATGCTTACCTGGCGGCCGGGGCTGACTTTGCGGCTGGAGACCATGCCGTCAAGGGTGTGGACCGCGCGGTGAGCGAGCAGATGAGTGCGCTGGTCACCCAGTTGCATGAGCAGGGCAAACTGCAATCGGTGGCGATCAGCACCTACGCCGAGCGTACCGTGATGCTGGGCTTGGCCGTGATGGTGCTGTCCGGGGTGCTGATCGGCCTGTTCAGCCTGTGGTTGCTCAACCGCAACCTGATTCTGCCGATCCGTGGGCTGATCAATTATGTGGCCCAATTGAGCCAGGGCCGGTTTGCCGAGCGCGTTGCCAGCCAGCGCCAGGATGAACTGGGGCGCTTGGCCGAAGCGGCCAATACCCTGCGCGATTTCCTGGCGGAAACCTTCGGCCGCCTGCAGCGCAGTGCCAAGGACCTGGTGGGGGCCAGTGGCGAGTTGAATTCGATTGCCGGGCAGATGGCGACCGGCACCCAGGACCAGTTCAGCCGTACCGACCAGGTGGCGACGGCGATGACCGAAATGTCCGCCACTGCCCAGGAAGTCGCGCGCCACGCCGCCAGTGCCTCGCGGGCCGCGGATGAGGCTGACCAGTCGGCCCGTGAAGGCGGCCAGGTGATGCAAGTGACCATTGCCACCATCGGCCAGATGCGCAACGAGATCCTCAACACCGGTGGCATCATCCGCCGCCTGGAAGCGGACAGCGTGCGCATCGGCACGGTGCTGGAAGTGATTCGCGGCATTGCCGAACAGACCAACCTGCTGGCCCTCAATGCGGCGATCGAGGCGGCGCGGGCGGGCGAGGCCGGGCGGGGGTTTGCGGTGGTGGCCGATGAAGTACGCAGCCTGGCGCAGCGTACGGCGGCGTCGATCATCGAGATCAACCAGATTATCCAGGCGGTGCAGACCGGGGCGGTGGATGCCGCCGAGGCGATTATCAGCGGCCAGTCATGCAGTGATGAGAGTGTCGAAAAGGTCACCCAGGCCGGGGCGATGCTCAGTCATATCTCCCAGGCAGTGGAGGCGATCCGCGACATGAACCGGCAGATTGCCACGGCGGCCGAAGAGCAAACCTCGGTGGCCGAGGATATCTCGCGCAACATCACGCAAATCACCACGGTGGCCACGGCCAACCTGGACAATGTGCAGCGCACCGAAGCGGCCAGTCATAACCTGCGCGGGCTGTCTACTGAGCTCAATGAGGTGACGGCGCGCCTGAGTGACTGACCAGACACAACTGCGCCGCCCGAAGGCGGCGCGTTGTGTTGCCGGGGCAACTCAGGTGTCTTGCTTGTTTTCCAGGACTTCGCCGGTCTTGGCGTCGAGTTTCACGTCCCATTTCACGTTGCTGGTGTCGCGCATTTCAACTTCATAGACCAGGCGACCCCCTACTTGCTCGTCCAATTCGGTGTCGAGGATGGAAGCACCGGCGTGCTTGGCCAATGCCGCGGCGTTGAGTTTGTCGAAGGTCATGATTTTGTCCGATTTGAGCAGGCCTTCGATGTAGTCCGGGCGAACATCGGCCTGGGCCAGGCCGGCGGTCAGGGTCAGGGCGGCAGCGGCGAACAGAGCGGTGAGGTTTTTCATGGTGGAGTCCTTTGGGGTGAGCTGTTTAAGTGGGATCAGATTACCCAGTGCAACTTAATTCACCCTTAATTGCGTAGGACATGCTTGGCTGCACGCCCCTTTGTTCTGGGGCGGATTTCAGTAACCGTTGTCCTGCAGCAGGTCCTGCACGCTGGAGGACGGCCAGCGCTTGTAGAACTTCAGCAGTTCGGCCGCGCGGTTGGTAAAGATGCCATCGACCCCGGCGCTCATGACCTTCTGGAAATCCACCGGCTCGTCGACGGTATACACGTGCACCAGCAGGCCCTTGTCGTGGGTCAGTTGGTTCATCTGTGGCTTGACCAGGTCCGAATAGCTCTGGTCGCCCAGGTTCGTCAATTGCGCGGACGGGCCGGTGCCAATCGCCCCCAGGCTCTTGGCTTCATCGACCCACTTCTCGAACTCGGCAGCGTCTTTGGGTTCCTGCTTGGCATAGTAGGCCGCCTTGCTCGGTTCACCGGACTCGGCGAAGGTCACCTTGGACTTGGGCTCGATGCTGCCTTCACCGACCCACAACAGCAGGATTTTCGGGGTGTTGGGCATTTCTTTCTGCAGTTCCTTGAGGCTGGCCGTCTCGAACGTCTGCAACACCACGCGGCCCTTGCCCTGGCCGACGCCCGTATTGCTCTTGCCCAGCTTGGAACCCACGGAACTCAGCCAGCCCTTGTCCAGCAGCTTGTCCTTCAGATCGGCTTCGATCCCCGGGAACTGCTTGGGCTCCTTGGTTTCGATGTACAGGCCGGGTTTGTGCTGGGGGTTGCCTTCGGCGATCTTGATGATGTCGTCCAGGCTGAGGATTTTCAAACCGACGAAGCCCGGGCGCGCACGCTCCGGGTAGGCGGCATTGAACCAACTGCCGGCATCCAGGGTTTGCAGCTCTTTCCAGGTGAATTCGTTGGCCGGGCTGTCCTTGCGCTCGGGGAACTTGCTGGCCACATCGGTGGTGCGCTGCAGGTTGTTGTCATGCAGGGCGAACAGCACGCCGTCCTTGCTGCGTTGCAGGTCCAGTTCCAGGTAGTCGGCACCCAGGTCGCGAGCCACCTTGTAGGCGGCGGCAGTGGACTCCGGCGCATCGTAGGACGCACCCCGATGGGCGATCACGGCCGGGTGGGGAATGCCCTCCTTGGTCGCCAGCTCAACCGGGCTGATAGGGCTTGCCGCCTGTGCGTGGCCAAGGCCCATCATCAGAGCGAGCAGCAGGGCACTCTTGGTAAACGTAACAGGCATGTGCGAGGTCCTTTCGTGGAGGTAACTTCAAGAAGGGTTCCTTTTTAACAATTGCCTGCAAAACGCGCTATCACCAAACCGACATTAACGTGCGCATGCGCTATTTTTCTGCGCTTTTGTGCCGTGCTATGCAGTATTCTTGGCCCGAGCCTCCCCGTCAGAGGGAGGCCCATTGCCTTATTTCGCCGCCTCGCGTGTAAACCATCGTTCACTTCCCCTGTGGGATTTTTTAGTGAGGTTTAGCATGCGCATCACATCGGAACTCATCTGCCAGGCCGCCGACCAACTCAACGGCTTTGTCGGCCTGAACCGCAAGACCGGCCAATACATCGTGCGATTCAGCGAAGATTCGTTCGGCATGGACGTCGCCGACGACGGCATCATCCCCACCAGCGAGTTCGTCTGGCAGCCCGCGGCCGACCAGGCCATGACCCTGTCCCGCGAGCACATCCAACTGCTGCTGGACCAGAACATCGACGACCGCATCAACATCACCGAGCCGCTGCGGGTGTATATGCGCCGGGTGGAAATCCCGCAGATCAGTGCGGTGCGTAGCCTGGTGGGTTGAGCAGGGTGGGGCCCTGGTGGGAGCTGGCGTGCCAGTGTGGTTTAACGCGGCGCCTAAGATCAAAAGCAAAAAAAGTGAGGCGGCCTTATAGCCGACCTGATCGTTGAAACGTGCGCGTCCCCTGTGGGAGCTGTCTCGCTCAGCGAGGCTGCGATAGCGGTGTGTCAGACGACATAAAGGCTGGCAGTGCCACCGCCATCGCAGCCTCGCAGCGCGAGACAACCTGTGTCTTCCCTAGACGCTTCCTACAGTTCCACGGGGCAACCGAGGGGGTTGAGTCCGGGGGCGTTCAGGCGGAACGGGCGACCAGCGATTCGGCGACCGTCACCCGGTTGCGCCCGTTGCCCTTGGCGGCGTACAGCGCCTGGTCTGCGGCGTTGAGCCACATATGCGCCTGGGTGAATTGCACTTGGTAGGCCGCCAGGCCAATGCTCAGGCTGACTCGCAGCGCTGGAACCTGCGGGTCGCGGTAGCGGCTGAATATTTCCCGCAGGCGCTCCATCACATCACTGGCCTGTTCCAGTGGCACATCCGGCAGGATCACGCAGAACTCGTCGCCACCGTAGCGGCCCGCCAGGTCATTTTCCCGCACGTTGCGCTGCAATTCCTTACTCAGTTGCCGTAAGACCCGGTCACCGACGATATGGCCATAGGCATCGTTGATCTGCTTGAAGTGGTCGATATCGATCAGTGCGATAGTGGCCTGGGACTGTTGCTGTTGGCACTTGTGGAACTTCAGTTGCAGCAGGTCCTTCCAGGAGCCGTGATTGAGCAAGCCGGTCAGGCTGTCGATGCGGCTCAAGGCACTGAGGGCGCGCTTGTGTTCCGAGAGTTTGATGGCCAATTGATAGCTAACCATGCCGACGGTGGCGGGATAGAAGATCAACATCGGCAGGCAGGCATACACCTGGATCAGGCCGACATTGGGGTTGAACGAGGGGCCGAACACCAGCCAGGCCAGCCCCACCCCCACCAGTTGTGCGAGCAGGCCCTGAAACATCAGTTGCCTGCCGCCCGCCGCGACATTATGCAGGGTCATCATGGCGAGGATGGTCACGGCGGTCAGCGGCGTGAATTGCGTGGCGGCGGCCCAGAACCCACCGGAAAGCGAGTCATAGAGCAGGTTACGGCGCTCCGCTTTGTAGGGAAACGCCGAATGGCTCGACAGCTGGTACGCCAGGTGTGGCCAGATAAAGGCGTTGAACAGCCATAGCCCCCAGATCCAGCCGGGCATGGCCAGCGGGTACAGGGCGGCGAACACACACAGGCTGCCAAGGCCCAGCCCGATAATGCGTGGGCGATAAATGCGCCGGGCAAACGACAGCCCTTTGCCTCGAAGGTTTTCCATAGATCCCTGCGTCAGGTTTTTCTTTTTTTAAGTGGCGAAGGCGTACGTTATCAACAGGCCATTTACGCCAGATGACCGGCGATTATTGTCAGTTATTTACGCAGGAATAATCAGTGTCCTTCCAGGCCATTTGCGTGGGAATCCTGAGGGATTGCGGCAAAAACGACCTGCCCGTGTCGTATTGGCGACAGAGGGGGTTATCGAGGGCAGGTGGCCATCTCGTAGCCGGCCAGGAACAGGTCCATCGCCGACTCGATGACGTTGGCCTGGGTGGTCGCGTCCAGGGTGGGTTGGCCAAGGGTGATTTGTGGCCAGAAGGCGAACGCCTTGAGCAGGCTTTGCACCTGATGGGCGGCAAAGCATGGATCAACTGGCTTGAGCCGCCCGTCCTCCTGCGCTGCGCGCACCCATAAGGTGAAACCTTCTTCGCGTTCTTTCAGGCGATTGACGATGTCCTGGGCGCGTTCCGGGGAATGGATGGTCGCGGCAATCGCCACCCGGGCCAGATCGAGGAAGTTGGTGTCCGACATCATTTTCATCTTCGCTTCCAGCAACCCGCGCAACTGGTCGCGCAGGGGCTGTTCGCTGCTGTAGCTGACATCCAGTTGCGCCACGCTGCTGGCCCATAACTTATGCAGGATCTCGG
The DNA here is from genome assembly GCF_002699915.1 of Pseudomonas sp. ICMP 8385. Classification (NCBI taxonomy): domain Bacteria; kingdom Pseudomonadati; phylum Pseudomonadota; class Gammaproteobacteria; order Pseudomonadales; family Pseudomonadaceae; genus Pseudomonas; species Pseudomonas sp. ICMP 8385. Next base: position 32,188 of record NZ_LKBY01000125.1, read on the forward strand.
TGAACAGCTCTTCCTTGCTGGGGAAGTGGTTGTACACCGTGCGCTTGGATACGCCAGCGGTGGCAGCGATCTTGTCCATGCTGGTGACCTCGAAACCGTTGTCGCGAAACTCGGCAATGGCCGCTGCCACGATGGCTTCGCGTTTACGGTCGGTGAGGCGTTGAGGTGCAATCATGGGGCTTTCGGCTCTGGGAAGAAAATTACACTCGGTAGTTTACTTGGTCCGGGTTTTGTTGCAATCTTGAAACTACACTGTGCAGTGTAATTGTTGATCTGCATCAACAGAACGTACCGGAGTCACTCTGTAATGGCCACGATCTCTACCCGTGTCGACACCTCGTCCCCCGCGCTCAAGCCATCCGAGCAGCAAGGTCACTTCAAGAATCATGCCCCGGTCAATCGTGCGGGTTTGGGCAAAACGTTGCAGATCTTCTGGAAGATGCTCTTTCACAAGCCGCGCAGTACCCGGCCCGTGGGGGACATTCCGGTACAGCACCTGACACGCGAACAGCTCCTGAGCGCCCCGGATCACAGTGTCTACCGGCTGGGGCATTCCACTGTCCTGCTGAAAATGCGCGGCAAGTTCTGGCTGACCGATCCGGTGTTCGCCGAACGTGCCTCGCCTTTGAGTTGGGCCGGCCCCAAGCGTTTCCACCAGCCGCCTATCAGCCTGGAAGAACTGCCGCCGATTGAGGCGGTGATTCTGTCGCACAACCATTACGACCATCTAGACCGTCAGGCCGTTGTGCAATTGGCCGCCAAGACCCGCTATTTTCTTGCGCCACTGGGCGTCGGCGATACCTTGATCAAATGGGGCGTGGCGCCCGACAAGGTCCGGCAGTTGGATTGGTGGCAGGGCACCGAAGTGGACGGTATCCGTTTTGTCGCCACCCCAGCCCAGCACTTTTCCGGGCGTGGCCTGTTTGATGCCAACCAGACGCTGTGGGCTTCCTGGGTGATGATCGATGGCGCCCGGCGCATTTTTTTCAGTGGTGACACTGGCTATTTCGATGGCTTCAATTGCATTGGCGAGCAGTATGGGCCGTTTGACCTGACGCTGATGGAAACCGGTGCTTACAACGTCGACTGGCCCCATGTGCACATGCAGCCCGAACAAACCTTGCAGGCCCATCTCGACCTGAAGGGGCGCTGGTTGCTGCCGATCCACAATGGCACCTTCGACCTGGCTTTCCATGCCTGGCATGAGCCGTTTGATCGCATCATGGCCCTGGCCTGGGAGCGCAATGTGTCGATTACCACGCCTGCCATGGGCCAGGCTTTTATCCTGGCTGCGCCTGAGCGCGGGCATGCCTGGTGGTTGGATGTCGAGGCCGAGGCAACGGAGCCGCTGGTGAACTGAAGGTGTTCGTAACGCACTGTTATAGACAGGGCTTTTCAAGGTATTGCGGCCTGGAGAACTGGCTGGAAAAGGATGCGATGATCTTGGGAAATCTTTTCCTGGGAGTGGGGCGTGATGAAGGAAAAATGTAGGAGCATCTTGCCACCCTGTATTCCCTGCCCAGTGGGGATATATTCAGTACTTCACCTTTTTGATAAAACGACCTTTGTACCGCCTGCCCCGGCCGCGTCGACGGGCTCTGTGCCAGGGGCTCGCTGTGGCATTGAGTTCCAGCCCGCGGCAGCGCCTGTTGCGGCTGAGTTCGTCGTCGCCCAGGGCCCCAGGTTCGATATCCCGGGGCCGATGATGAAGACCGTGCGTGATCCGTCGTTATCGCTCATTGCCCTAAGTGGCCTCGACCCCGAGGGCCCGGTCATGGCGGAAGTCCCGCTCGTCATGGAGAGCGACGCCTTGAAGGTTCGTCCTGCCCTGGCTGATTGGCGCATCGGTTTTGCTGACGAGTACCTGCGCGATGGTGTGCTTGAAGCGGTGGAGCACTCCAACGGATTTCTCCTGGCCTTGGAGGTGCTCAGGGCCTCAGGCGCTGACGTGCTACCCGTGGTGGCGCAGTTACCGGATACCCCAGAGCAGTTCAGCCTGACATCCGGCAACGAGATCGATAAGCGAGTGAGCGAACATCGCCTCGACGCGTTGGTGTCAGACGGCCAAAGCCCAGCCTTCCACGGCTTCTGCAAAACCGGATACCCGGGCGTATGCCAGATATTCAACGACGAACTTCATGGCACCAGGGTCGTGCTCTGGTTCTACGGTGCCCGTTGGGCACGGGATTCGTTGTCGGTCTTGGCACGGGTCTATCAACAGGCGATGCAGGCACGCGCCGGCATGTCCGCGAGGTGAACCCGTGGCGTGGCCAGTGGGCCTATGCGCCGTTGGGGTGAGGCGTGTTCGATGATGTAGAGCCCATCAGCCGTGCGATAAGGCTACGGCGGCCAGGTTCGGCATCTGCCTGTGGCGCTGAGGAGCGTCGCCCGCTCATGCCCCAGGCCGGCGCGAACCCCGGGAAAAACACCAGGCCTTCGTGCTCCAGGCGAAACGCCAGGGCAATGCAGATAGCGTCATCCACCTTATGATGGCTTTCAAAGCGCTGGATAGCGTCAACCGCCACCCCGGCGTGCCGTGCCAGGTCTTCCCGGCTCCAGCCCAACAGCGCACGGGCCTGGACGCTGTGCCGTGGGGTGAACTGATGAAGGACGATTTGTTGATCTACGGTGGTGCTCACTGCCAGAGAGGACATGGGGTTCTCCAGGAATCCAACGGGGGAGGGTAAACTATACTGTGTTTTTATACAGTTGTTTTGACCGTTCATCAATTGGCGCATTTCCTGGAGGGCCGGCCCGCGAGTGGCGGGCGTTTGCGGTCATTTCTCCTCCAGCCCCGGGGCCTCGCGGATAAGCAGGTGGTCCAGGTTCTGGATATCGGCGCTGAACACCCCGAATGTCTGCTCGGGGTTTTTCTTGCTCGGTACCTGTTTCAACGCCGGCGTCACACCATAGAAGAAGCAATACAGCGCCCGCTTACTGTCCACGGCGGCCTTGATCTGTTCCAGGAACGCCTTGCGCTTGCGGTAGCTCTCGATCAGCTTCTTGTTCAGGTAGACGTTGACGGAGTAGGGCTTCTTGTCGAGCCACACCTTCTTTTCAAAGTCGATGCGAAAGCTGCTGGTGTAGTCCTTGATCGCCTTGATCCGGCCCCAGTAGATCAAGCCTTTGTTGTCTTGCAGGTATTGGATCTTCTTGAAAAACGTCCAATAGGTCGCGCTCTGTTCGCCGATCTTCAACGGCATGCCCTTGAGCTTGTCCTTGTCGTCGATGTTGGACACGTAGCACTCCACCGGGTGGGCAAAGACGCTGGTCTTGTCTGGTGTGGTTTCGCTGGCGCTGTGGGAAGTATTGGAAATTATCGAAGGTGCTTTCGCCGGATCCTGTGGGATAGCGTCTGTGGAACCGTGGATGGCTGCCTTGCGTTCGTACTGACGCCGAGCCAGCACCCACTCCGACGGGAAGTGCTCCTCGCGCCCATCCTCGGTTTCTCCTGCCACGGCTTTGTGGCTGGCATAGCGGCAGCCGTCGCTATGCCGGGTGCTGGGCAGGTTCTTGAAATGTGGGGTACGCAGGTAGTTGACGTTCTTTGCATTGAACGTACCCAGTACATTGCCCGCCGCAAACGCGGCACGGCAGTCATCGTTGGGGCACAGGAAACTGTCCTTGTCGGAATCGAAGGCGGCGGTTTCGTCGAAATTCAGGTCGCGCACGTCATAGATCGACAGCTTTTCGTCCAGGCTCAGGCAATAGGCGGTGTCGAATTTCATCGGGGCGGGTCCGTGGGAGTATTCGCTATTAATAGCGGGGTTGCGCAGGTAGCACAAATGTCCGCTATCAAGGCGCAGCCCTTTCAACGCGTCTGAAAGGGCTGGTTCCAAGGGGCTTATGGCTTCGGCTTGCCTCGCCGCTTGGCCGAATGAAAATGCCGCCAATGCGCATCCTGTGCCGCTGCCAGCAATTCGCGATCCCCGCGCGTGTCACCCCAGGCCCTGAGCCGATAATCACCCAGGTCGCCATACACCGCTTCAAGCCGCAGCACCTTGTTCTCACAACGGCAGTTGTTGCCCGTGAGGCGCCCACTCAGCACCCCATCGACCACCTCAAGCTCGGTGCCGATCAGCTTGATCCCCAGGCGATCGGCAAAAGGTTGCAACACAATTGCCGGCGAAGCCGAGCACAAGGTTACCTCGGCGCCGGAGCCAATCTCATCGGCCACCGACTGCAAGCCGGCAGGGCGCATCAGTTTGTTCCAGTAGGTCCGGCAGTATTCCTCGGCTTTCTGCTGCACCCAGGCCTTCTCCACCCCGGTCATAAAGGTGCGAATCAGCTGGGCCTTGAGCTCATCCCGGCTCATCCGGCGCAGCAGGAAGCGCAAGCCAGGCAGTGCCAGCTTGAGCATCCTGCGGTTGAATTCCTGCTTGCCGAACGCAAACTTGAGAAATGGCACAAAACTGTCGTGGCGGGTCAGGGTGCCGTCGAAGTCGAACACCGAAAGTACCTTGGCGCCCACTGGGCCGGCTTCTAGCATGTCTGGGGTCACGGGGTGGCCTCGGTCCTGTCTATTGTTTTTTTGGAAGAATATGGCAATCGGAGCACAAGGCTACAGCATTGGTGATGTGATCCGAACCCTTGCGGGTTAGGGGGCTACGGGCGATATGCTTCAAGAAATGGCAAGCCTCTACTTCAAACGCACTGTTTGACGTAAAGGCTTGCCATAAAAAAAGCCCTGAGTGTGACCTCAGGGCTTTGCGGTAGAGCGAGGTCTAGCCGATCAATCCCAGCTCAACGCCCCACCGGTCTGATACTCGATCACCCGGGTCTCAAAGAAGTTCTTCTCTTTCTTCAAGTCCATGATCTCGCTCATCCACGGGAACGGGTTGGTGGTGCCTGGGTACTCTTCCTTCAAGCCGATCTGCGACAGGCGACGGTTGGCGATGAACTTGAGGTAGTCCTCCATCAT